>JACZVU010000021.1 GCA_022572485.1 Myxococcales bacterium | reverse complement strand
TGGCCGCTTCGCGCCGTGTGGTTTCACGTCGTCGAACGACCGCATTCGGGGGTCGCGCTCCTGGCGCGTGAAAAGGAACCACTGCATTCAGGGTCCCGATCGAAAGCGATGTCACTTGGGTGGGGTGACGGGGGGCTTGAGGGCGACATGGGGTTAGAGCCCGATGGCCCCCCGTCACCCCACCCGTGCACCAACTCCCGCAGAGAACGCCCGCTCGTCGAGATCGATGCTCTAGCGGCGCGCTCGACCGTGTAGCAGCTCGCCGTAGAGGATCGGGAGCGTGGCCGCGGAGTCTTTTTCGAGCACTTTCTCGATGTACTCGTTAAATTCGAAGCGTTCGAATTGGATGCCGGGCTCGGGCTTGAAGAACGCGTCGGTGACCGGGAGCCCACTCACCCAATCGACGTATTCCTTGTATCGCGTCGATCCCGACTTGCGGTTGAAAACTTCGATGCGTATTGGCAGCCGTCGGTCGTCTTGGGTCACCCAGGCAATTCGGCGGCCGCTGTCATCGGTGATCTGGTAGACCTCGGCGCGCTGTCCCGCGATGCTTTCTTCGCGAATCTTTTCGCCTCCCTGATCGATCAGGGTCTGGACTTCATTCCCAAAAGGTCGGCGATCCGGAGATTCTGCGGCCAGCGCTGCAGGTGCGCGGCGAATGGCGATTCCGGTCATCGTGAGCGCATCGTACACGTAGTAGGTGTCGCCATTGACGATCGTCACGATCCGGTGGCCCCTGGAGACGGTTTCCGCGCGAAACTTGGATTTCAACGACCACAAATAGGTGACGTTCAATCCGGTGTCACTGCGCGCAAAAGCCTGCGCGTACCACGAGGGAGTCGCGGGCTTTTCGAGGTCTTTCTCCGCTGCGGCCGGGTGGGAGACGAGCACGGATAGCGCGAGGCCGAGCATCATCCGAGCGAGCCCGATTGCGATCGGCCGGTTGCTGGTGAGCGACCCCTGGCCGCAATGTGGCAAAAGCCGAGAGCCGATTTCGGGTGGCTGAGAAGTGATGCGCATCACGGGGGGGCACCTTACCATGGCTGGCGATGAAGGTCGCACTCAGCATTGCGGGATCGGACCCGACCGGAGGAGCCGGTCTCCAAGCAGATCTCCAGGTCTTTCGCGCGATGGGGGTTCACGGAGCCGGCGTGGTCACCGCGATCACCGTTCAGGACACCACGAAGGTCCATCAGGTACTGCCCGCCTTTCCCTCCGTTGTGCTCGAACAGCTCCGCGTGTTGTTGAGGGACCTAACCCCGGATGCGATCAAAATTGGCGCGCTCGTCTCCGACGATGTGGTTCGCAACGTGCAGATTGCGCTCGCTCCATTTCTGTCAGAATCGGCCAGCGTTCCGATCGTGATTGACCCGGTCCTGGAGGCGAGCGACGGCACGGTGCTGCTCGAGCGGCGCGCCTGGGGTGCCCTCCAATCGATGATCGGAAGCGCCGCGCTCGTTACCCCCAATCTTCAGGAAGCCGCGGCCTTGACCGAGTGTGATACCTCCACCGAGCAGGGCACCCAGGCGGCGGCCTGTGTGCTCGTGTCGGAGCTCGGTGCCCGGGCGTCGCTCGTCAAAGGAGGCCACCGCGACGGCCCGCCCCGCGACTTGCTCGCGGTACGAGACGGCGGCAGCGTGTCGCTCCGTTGGCTCGAGGGAGAGCGGGTTTCGGGCGGCCCATTCCACGGAACCGGCTGCGTGTTGTCTTCGGCGATCGCCGCTCAGCTCGCGCTCGGTGCGGCACTCGAAGACGCCGTCGATCGGGGTCGCCAATTCGTCGCGAACGCGTTGCGCAATTCCGCGGGCAGCGGCGCGCGTGCCCGACTGCTCTCCTACTCGTGCAGCGATTGACGGTCCGATGCTTCCGCGGAGTCACGCAGCGCGTCGAGCAGGCGTTGCCAGATGTTGTCGAATGAGCCGTTGCTCATGCACAAGACCACGTCGCCCGATCTGCACTCGGCCGTTAACTGCTCGATGATTTCCTCCACGCTATCGCAGCACGTCGCGGGTACGCCGCGCTCGCCAAGGTCTGCAACGAGCTTCTCCGATGAGAAGAACTCCTCGACCGGCCCCGTTGCACTGTAGAGGGGTCTTTCGGGAACGGATCGGATGATGACCCGATCTGCGCCGTCGAATGACTGCGCGTAGTCTTTCTGGAAGACCGCCCGCCGGTTGGTATTGGTGCGCGGCTCGAATACCGCAATGAGGCGACGATCCGCGAAGCGCTGATGAAGCGCGCCGATGGAACCGCGAACGGCTGTGGGGTGGTGGGCGAAATCATCGATCACCGCGACACCGCGCTCCTCGCCCCGCAATTCCTGTCGGCGCTTGATGCCCTTGAAGGTTGCGAGCGCCTCTTTTGCGGCGTCGAGAGGGACACCCAGCACAGCCGTCGTGGCGAGCGCACCGAGGGCATTTTCGATGTTGAATCTTCCGAACAGCGGAACGAAAGCCCTCGCGACTCGCTTTTCGTCGATCAGGATGTCGAAGTGGGTTCCGTTCGGTTCGGCTTCCAGGGCTGCACAAGACCAGTCGAGGCTTTCACCCTCGACGCCATATCCGACGACCCGACAGGGCGCGCCCGAGATCACATCGCGAACACCTGGATGGGCGAGGGCTGCGACGATCGTCCCATCGGGGGGCATGTTCTCGACCAGCTTCCGAAATGCCTCTTTGATGTGATCGAGGTCGCGATAAATGTCCGCGTGATCGAACTCGATGGATGTAATCAGCAGTGTGCGCGCGCCGTAGTGGAGAAATTTTGGGGTCTTGTCGAAGAAAGCGGTGTCGTATTCGTCTCCCTCGACGACGAAATGGTCACCCTGGCCTTCGCGAAAACTACCCCCGAAATCGTGAGAGTAGCCGCCGACGAGCAGTGACGGGTCCCGTCCGGTTTCGTGCAGCAGCGCTGCGATGAGGCTCGTGGTGGTCGTCTTGCCGTGGGTTCCGGAAACCACCACCGGGTGTTTTCCCGCGATCGCGAGTCGGTAGAGAGCATCCGGAAACGACAGAACCGGTAAGCCTTCGTCGATCGCAGCCCGCGCCTCGGGGTTGTCGGGCCGAACTACATTTCCGATCACGACCCAATCCGGGCGCGGGTCGAGCACGTGCTCCGGCCGAAATTCTGAGTGCACCGGGATGTTCCATTGTTCGAGCAGCGTGCTCATCGGCGGGTAGAGGGTGTCGTCTGATCCGGTGACCCGGATCCCGCGGGCTGCGAGAAGGCCCGCCAACGATCCCATCCCGGTACCGCCGATTGCGACGAAGTGAACGTGTCGCGGCGTCTCGCTCACACTAGCCCGCCTCGAAAGCTTCGATGATCGCGTCGTGCACGATCGGGCGCAGCTCAAAGCGGCTCTTCTTGGCGATCAGGTGCACGCGATTCGTCAACAAGGCGATCACGACCTCGCGGTCGAGATCGATCCAAAGAGAGGTGCCGGTGAAGCCCAGGTGCCCCACCGAAGTCTTCGAAAAATATTTCCCCGAGGACGATGCTCCCTCCGTCGGGGTATCCCATCCAAGCGTCCAACCGGACGAGGCAGGCAGGTTCTGGCGGCTCAGAAATTGACGCAAGGTGCCTCTGGGAAGCGCCTCGCTGCGTCCGTGCCAGACGTCGATGAGGATCTGGCCGAATTTCACGACATCGTCGACCGTCGAGAAGAGGCCGGCGTGTCCGGCCACGCCGCCCATGACCGAAGCGTTCGGGTCGTGCACTTCCCCCCAGAGAATGCGGTCCCGCCAAGGACAGTTTTCGGTGGCTGCGATGCGGCGTTTCGTGGGCTCCGGCAGGAGTGGCGCGTCGCGCCCGATCGGAATGAAGAAGGTGTCAGGCATATCGAGTGGTCCGAAGATTCGCTCGCGACAGAAATCGTCGAGGCGTTGACTGCCAACCGCTTCGATGACTGCACCGAGCACGATGAAATCGAGATCACCGTAGACCGCAGCTTCGCCGGGTTCGTGTACCAGCGCCGAACGGATGGTTCGATCGATGACGTACGCGCGTGTCTCTGGAGACCCGATCAACGTCTCGCCGGTCTTGCGTTCTTTCTGGAGAAGCATCTCGTGATACGCCCGCCACGGTTTCAGACCCGAAGAATGGCTGAGGAGGTGTCGGATCGTAACCGCTCCTTTGTCTCGTTCGGAAAAGAGCGGTAGGTACTTGGCGACCGGGGCATCGAGCTCGACCGCACCTTCGTCGACGAGTAACAGGATTGCAGTGGTCGTCGCGAGGGGCTTGGTGAGCGATGCGAGGTCGAAGATCGTCCGCCTCGTCATGGGGATTCGCTCGGGCTGTAGCACCGCGAGTCCGCGCTCGGAAAAGTGTTCGAGGGTTTCGCCGTTTTTGGGTACTCGCGCACCGACGACGGCACCCGGAATTTCGGCACGCGCGATGGCCTTGTCGATCGACCGGTCCATCCGCTCCAGCTTGCGCCGGACCGCACTCCATTTCACGACGGACCAACCCCCCACTCGAGCAGCTGCAATTCTCCGCTCGCGCCGTCGATGGTAGCGCGTCCGCCCATTGGCCACGCGCAGTTTACCTTGACGTGGCCGAAGGGGAGGCCGGTCACGATCGGAACACCCAGCGGGCGCAGAGCATTCTCGATCACGGTATCCACGTTGGGCTGTGGATAACGCTCGTCCATGCAGCCCTCGAAGTTCCCGACGCCCACCGCTGCCAAGCGTTCGAATTTTCCCGCGGCGCGAAGCTGCTGCAACATGCGATCGATCCGATAGGGTCGTTCGCCGACATCTTCGATCAACAGGATGGCGCCGCGGGTATCGAATTCCCATGGCGAACCGATGCTCGCGGCCAGCAGCGTGAGCGAGCCGCCGATGATGCGTCCTGTTGCTCGGCCGCCGACGAGCGCCCGGCCGCGGAGCGTCAACGGAAGCGCGCCCTCCCCGGTCAATTGCTGGATCAGATGATCGAGCGCAGCGCGATCCAGAGCCGCACCGTGGTCGAGCATCGGGCCGTGGAATCCCATCAGCCCCGCGCAGCGGTGTTGCCACAGCAGCAAGGCCGTGATGTCGCTGTAGCCCACCAACGGCTTGGCGGCTTGGCGGAAGGCTCTGGCATCGAGCATGGGAAGGATTCGATCACAGCCGTAGCCGCCGCGGGCACAGATGATTCCGGCGATATCGGGGTTGTTGACGAGTTCCATGAGTTCGGCAGCCCGACGCGCATCGTCGCCGGCCAGATAGCCGTCGCGCGCGAACAGGTCGTCTCTCCGGTAGACCTCGAAACCCGCCGCGCGCAGCAGCGACTCACCCGCTTGTAGTTGCTCGCGATCCACAGGTCCGCCGGGAGCGGCGATTCCCAATACCGCGCCCCTTCTCAGGGCCCGGGGTTTGCGCAAGCGAGACACCTAGAAGATGTCGTCTTCGGGCGCGACATAGCCGCTATTGTGTCCGGGTACACTGGAGCGCTCGGATGATCTGCCCGGTCCTTCGGCGAGATCGCGGAAGTGCGCGTAGCGGGCGTTGAACTGCAGCTTTATCGTGCCCGTCGGTCCGTTGCGCTGCTTGGCGATGATCAATTCCGCGATGCCGTGGTTCTCTTCGGTGGGATTGTAGACCTCATCGCGATAGATGAAGGCGATTACGTCGGCATCCTGCTCGATGGCACCCGACTCTCGTAGGTCGCCCATGTTCGGGCGCCGCTTGTCTGGGTCGCGCTGTTCGGGTCCTCGGTTGAGCTGTGAGAGTGCGATGACCGGAATGTCGAGTTCCTTCGCGAGGGCTTTGAGGCCATGGCTGATTTCGGCGATCTCGAGATCCTTGCGCTGGTTCGGTTTGTCGCCATGAGCCAGCTGGAGGTAGTCGACGATCACCAGGTCGAGACCTCGCTGCGATGCGAGACGCCGGCATTTCGCTTTGATCTCGAGGATGGTGATCAGACCACTGTCGTCAATCCAGATGTTGGCGTCTGCGAGTACCCCGCCCGCTTGTGTGAGTTTGCGGAGATCCTCCGGCCGACCGAACCCCTTGCGAAACCCGGAGAAGTCAATGCTCGCCTCCGACGCAAGCAAGCGGAGTGCGAGTGCGCGTTTGGTCATCTCCAGCGAAAAGATGGCGATTTTCTTGCCGTGCTCGACGGCCGCGTTGCGCGCGATGTTGAGCGCGAGGGCTGTCTTGCCCATGCTGGGCCGCGAGGCGATTACGATGAGTTCACCGGGCTGGAGTCCGCCGGTGATCTCGTCAAAATCTTTGAAGTCGGTAGGCACCCCAGTGAGTTCTCCGCTGCGTTGAATCAGCATCTCGACGTAATCGAGGGCTTCGTTCATCTCGTCGTGCAGGCTGCGGAACGTGGTGCGCGCCTTTTGTTGCCCGATCTCGAAAATCTTGGATTCCGCTGAGTCGAGCAGCTGGTCTGCAGAGTCGGCTTGGTCGAAGCCGGATTCGACGATCTCCGTTGCGACCGAGATCAGGCTGCGCTTGACGCTTTTGTCGCGAACGATCCGCGCGTGGTGAACGACGTTGGCAGCGGACGCCTCGTAGTCCGCGATTTCGGCGAGGAAGACCGGGCCGCCGATGGCATCGAGCGTCTTCTGGCTGTTCAGGTAATCGGCGAGGGTGTGGAGGTCGACCGGGCGATTCGAATCCTTGAGGGTGAGCATCGAGAGATAGAGTTGGCGGTGGGCGGGGTGGTAGAAGTCCTCGGGTACGACCTCCATGTAGATGGAGTGGATCGCATCGTTGTCGAGGAGTAGCGCCGATAAAACCGCCTTCTCGGCTTCGAGGTCGTGGGGCGGAATCCGATGGCCGTCCGTGCTGCTCGCTTCGAGATGGCCACGGTGCTCATTTCGCGAGTTGCGGGTCTTTGCCACGCCGCCCCCCTCTGTCGGCGATTGTAGACTCATTGTACAGCAGCAAAGCGCGCAGCGGCTTGGAAATCGCGACGCCGATGCGGTGTTCAGCTCTCGGCGCTGATCTTGAGAGCAACCTTGGCTGTGAGATCGCGCTGCAAGCGAATCGGCACGATGTGGTCTCCGGCCTCTCGGAGCGGCTCGCTGAGGTTGATCTTGCGCCGGTCGATCTTGTAGCCCTTTTTGGCGAGTAGCTCCGCGATATGGGCCGTCGTGATGGATCCGAACAGCTTGCCCTCCTCGCCCACGCGCGCCGTGACTTCGAGCGCGACGGACTCGAGCCGGTCGCGCAACGCCTTGAGGTCCTTCAGGTTCCGCGCGGCCTCTTCGCCGACGACGCGTTTGTGGTGCTCGAGTTCCCGAACCTTCGATTCGGTGGCGAGCAACGCCTTCCCCTGAGGGAGCAGATAATTGCGCGCGTAGCCGACCTTGACGCCCACGACATCGCCGACCTCACCGAGGCCCTGAACGACTTCGCGCAGGATGACCTTGACCTGGCGCATCGTTCCTGGCCTCCTAGATGCCGTGCCCGGCGAAGGGCATGATTGCGATGTGGCGCGCGCGCTTGATGGCCCCCGCGAGTTGGCGCTGGTGTTTCGCGCAGTTCCCCGAAATCCGCCGCGGGATCATCTTGCCGATCTCGGTCGTGAACAGGCGCAATGCCTTCGCGTCCTTGTAGTCGATCTGCAAGCTCGAGTCCGCGCAGAAGCGGCAGACTTTTCGGCGCAGGAAACCGCCCCTCTTGTTTTGCTTTCGAGCCTTCTTGCGCGCGCGCGCACGCAGGCGGCTTTTGACCGTCGATTCTTTCCGCTCGTCGCGATCCTCTCGGTCTCGCCGATACCCGCCGGAGCCTGAGGGTGCACTCATCCTGCCACCTCTTTGGCAGCGACAGCTTCAGCCGCTTTGCCCTCGGCCGCTACCGGCGCGGCCGTTTCAGCATCTTTGGATGTTTCTTTCGGCTTGCCGTCGGCAGCCGCTTTGCCCTTGGCCGCTACCGGCGTAGCCGTTTCAGCGTCTTCGGATGTCTCTTCCGGTTTGTCAGCGGCAGCCGCTTCGCGTTCTGCGGCCGCGCGTTTTTCGGCCTCCGCAGCTTCTGCCTGCTGCCGTGCGGTTTCTTCAGCTTCGCGGGCGGCGCGCTCGGCAGCTTTCTCGGCCCGAATCCGCTCTTCCTCGACGGCCTCGGCCTTCCGTGCCGCGACGTCTTCGACAGCATCGCTGACTTGCACAGTGAGGAAGCGAATGATCGAGTCTTCGAGTCCGAGCGCGCGCTCGAGGCCCTTGATGTTCGATCCGTCATCGAGGAATCGGAGCATCACGTAGCGCCCCTTCTGGAAATTCTGGATCTCGTAGGCGAGACGGCGCTTGCCGAGATCGTCGTAGAGCAGTCGGGTCGTCCCGAAGCCCTCGAGGGTGGCATCCAGGCGCTCCTGCAGGGCGCCGACCCCCTCGTCGGAGATCTCCGGTTGGATGATCAGAGTGGTTTCGTATTCCCGCACGCTTCCTCCTCGTGGACAGGTCCAACCCGCGGGTCAGATCCCGAGCTGCCGATCTACCGGTAAGGCGCCGGGTGCGCGCTCACCGCCGGAAGCTGAGGCAAGGGTCCAGTGGCGAGCCCGCAGATCGGTCCCGCCGGAGGCGGAGGGATACCACAGTCGCAGTCCGGGTGGAAGGGGGGATCCGAGCGAACCCCCGAGGGGCTCGGCGGCGATGGGCTGGCCCGCCGGGGCCGTTTTCTCTTGAGTGGGCTTTTGCTGGCGGGGCCCAGGGGCCTGGCTGGTGGCGCGGCCAGGCTTTTGATTTGAACGCATTGTCCTGACCGCCCGAAGCGTTTGCTCCATCTCAGCTGCACCATTCGACACCGAAAAGAGACATCGAGCTTGACCCCATGATGGGTCCAGTCGGGTGCTCTTTTTCTCAGGCCCTGACCCGGAACCCCGTCTCTGGTCCACCTAGCAGAGTCGGCAAAGACCTCTTGTCGCCGAACCGCAGAATCAGAAGAGGAGCGACGGCACCAGCATCCTCCGCACCCCGATAACGCCAGCGCTTGGACAAGATTTCTGTCCCCAACAGGCGAAATTGGGAGGCGCTGCAGCGGATCTGCCATCACTCCTGCCAAATGAAATATGATAATATACGGATGTCACCGGCATCTTGGTTCTCACGGCAGCGCGCCGCCGGCAGGTGAGTGTGCATAGATTTGGCGGCCCGAAAGCCCCCCATGTCCGATCCGTTTCGATGGCACGAATGCTTGGAGATGACCCGGAAGGACTTCCGGAGATTTGGTGGGTGTCTCTGGCGGCTCCGGCCCAAATCGTCTGGTTATGATCAATAAGAACAATAACGGATATAACTCGGAACACATCAAAGGATAGTTGTGACAAACGACGCTACTACCGCTGGCGGCATTTCCAATTTATTCGATGGCTGGCGTTCTATTTCTATAGCTCTGTTTACGGCACTGGTTGGATACTCTGTGATGGTTAGTGTTCCTGTACTCAGTACTGCCCTGGTGGTGCAGCTGGGTTTCACAGAGGAGCAAGTGGGAAGAGTTTGGGGAGCTGATCTGGGGGGGTTGTCCCTGGGCGCTATCATGTCTGCAATGTTAGTCGCCCGGGTTAACCGGCGGTTCCTGGTTTTGGCAGGCGTGATTTTTTCCCTCGGTGCTAATGCCTTGTGCATGGTGTTTGTAGAATACGAGCAAGTGCTGTGGCTTCGCGTTGCCGCTGGAATTGGTAGCGGTATTTTCACAGCGGTTGCTGTGGTTTCATTGGGAGGCACTACAAAACCAGTGCGTGCATTCAACATGCTGTTATTTGGTTTTGCCTTTTCCACGGCTCTTGAGTTGCATATATTACCCAAGCTATCAATGAACGAGATTTACCTGTTTTTCATTGGTTTGACTACTGTTTGTGCATTGTTTATTCGCTGGATACCGACCAGGCCTCTCAGTGCCGAAGAACTGGCACTACAAGAAAAGGGCGAAGATGATGTAGAAGATTGGCATGTGCCTCGAATCTTTCCAGTGATTTGCCTCTTCGCTGTATGCTTTACCTACATCAATATCGGCGGTTACTACACTTATATTGAACTGGCGGCACACGCGGATGGTATCGCCAAAGACTGGACTGGCCCATTACTGACATGGTCGTCCGTGTTTGCCATTGTCGGTTGTGTGATTGCATATCTCTGTGCTCGCTTTGGTTTGTTCAAGCCTCTGTTCGTATCCCTGTTGGTTATGGCAGCTATTGTCATCATGCTCAGTAGTGGGATTACTGATATCAACATCTTGGTGAGCCTGTTTTCCTTCATGACCTTGTGGACATTTATCGATGTTTTCCAATCGGCGATGTTGGCGCACATGGACCGAAGTGGATCCCTGGTTGCCCTGCTACCCAGCGTTCAGGGTTTTGGACAATTCATCGGCCCCAATATCTCTGCTTCGATACTGGGCGCCGGCCTGGGTTACAGCACCATGTTTGTGGTCAGTGGTAGTATGGCCCTTGTCGCCATGTTCTTATACATGGGAGTTTTCATCTATATGCACAGACGACAGTCGGTACTGGCTGAGGCCACATGAAACACCAACAAAATGAGAATGGGAAAGTTTCTAAATACGCGCGGCCTCACGCTGCGTCACAGCCGCTTCTCGATCATCCGCTCAATCACGCTTACGCGGTCCAGTTCCTCGTAGCTCATCGTCACAGTCTCCATGGCCGCGGGGGGACCGCGGGCAGATGGAGAAAGCGGACATTTCTATCTGGGTACTACAGCTTCGATTTGACAGAGCCGTACTTATCGGACATTGCCAAAACGCAGCTGATATGGAGCCGGTCGCTCCATAGGGGCTAGCGCTGCCGCTTCCGCGCGAGTTCCAACAGCGCCGCGTGAACCCGGCCGTCGGGGGTGAGTTCCGGGTGGAAGGTCGTCGCGAGCGCGTTGCGCTGCCGGACGAAGACCGGCCAGCCGTCGACCCGAGCCAGCACCTCCACATCCGCTCCCGGCCGCTTCAATCGGGGAGCGCGGATGAAGATCGCGCGCAGCCCTTCCAACTCGCCTTGGGCGACGGTCGCGAAAGAGTCAACCTGGGTCCCGTAGGCGTTGCGGACGGCGATGACGTCGATGAGCCCGAGGCTTCGAACCGGGAAGCCCTCGACCTCCCGCGCCATCAAGATGGCGCCTGCGCAGGTCCCGAGCACGGGGCGTCCGGATTGCGCGAAGGCCTCGATCGCTTCGTAGAGGCCGACACGCTCCAACCCCTTGGAGATCGTGGTGGATTCGCCGCCCGGCAGAATCAGCGCGTCGAGGCCCGCGAGGTCTTTTGCGTGACGGACCGACGCCCACGCGGCGCCCGCTCGTGCGATTGCTGCCGCATGGGGTTGGACCGCTCCTTGGATTGAAACGATCCCGACGCGGAGTTCGGTAGCGGATCGATTTTGTCGATCCGCTGCTACCACCCGCGATTGGCCATGCGTTGTTTCTCATCGAGGGTTTCCATTTCGATCCCCTCCATCGGCTTGCCGAGCCCACGGCACGCCGCGACGAGTTCGTCGGGCTCGTCCCAATGCGTGTTGGCCCGCACGATCGCCCGAGCCAGCACCGCCGGATTTTCGCTCTTGAAGATGCCCGAGCCGACGAAGATCGCCTCTGCGCCGAGGGCCCGGCAGAGCGCGGCGTCGGGGGGCGTCGCGATTCCGCCGGCCGCGAAGTTCGGAACCGGCAGACGTCCGGTCTCTGCCACGCGCCGCACGAGGTCCAATGGCGCCTGGAGCTCCTTGGCGCGCGCCGGCACTTCCTCCAGCGGAAGCGCTGCGAGGGAGCGGATCTGGCCGAAAACCGCGCGCAGGTGTCGGACCGCTTCGACGATGTTCCCGCTGCCCGCCTCACCCTTGGTTCGGATCATCGCCGCGCCTTCAGAGATGCGGCGCAGGGCTTCGCCGAGGTCGCGTGCCCCACAGACGAAGGGCGATCGGAAGGCGGTTTTCTCGACGTGGTGCTCGTCGTCGGCGGGAGTCAACACCTCACTCTCGTCAATGAAGTCGACACCGAGCGCATCGAGGACCCGCGCTTCGAGGTAATGGCCGATCCGCACCTTGGCCATCACGGGAATCGAAACCGTGTGCTGAATGGATTCGATGATTTCCACCTGGCACATGCGCGCGACGCCACCGTCCCGTCGGATGTCCGACGGCACCCGCTCCAGGGCCATCACCGCGCACGCGCCGCTGTCCTCGGCGATCTTCGCCTGGTCGGGATTGACGACGTCCATGATCACGCCGCCCTTGAGCATCTCGGCGAGTCCGACCTTGAGTTCGAAGCTTTGGGCGGTCGCGTTTTTTGCGCCGCTGTTTCCACTTCCTGCTTGATCTGACATGGTTCCTCCTAAGTTCCACCATCGCCGCTCGTGTAGCGAATCGGCGCGAATCTGTCGTTAGATGTGCACGCGGTTGATCGGCGGCTTCCCCTCGCGCGGCTCGGCAACCACCCGGGTGGCGCTGAGACACCGGCTCGCAGCGCCTCGGGTTCGGCCATTGCAAAAGCCAGGAGCAGGCAGTTCGAGAAGCGCCCTCGAGAGCTGTTTTATGTCAGTAAGTTAGCGCAATCACTCATCATTGTCCGATGTGCGGTAGGTACATACTTCCGGGCTGCTCCGTACAAATTCCAGTCAATAGTGCCCTCGCTCAAGAAGTCGAGGTCGTCACCGCCTTGCTCGGACTCTCCTCTTCGGCTTCGCCGCGGGCCATTCCGAGGATGCGCCCGAGCAAGATTGCGGCGAGCCCCACGAAGCCCGAAAAGAGCGCGCCCATTTTCGCCTGCCCGAGCAGGATCGGGTCGGTGAATGCGGCACCGGCCACGAAGAGGGCAACGGTCAGCCCGAGAGCCGCCACGAATCCGGCCATCACCAGTTCGCGAAAACCCATGCGGGCGGGCAGCGGAAAACCAATCTTCACGCCGAGCAGGCCCATCAGCGTGATGCCCACCGTCTTGCCGATCACCAGGGATCCGAGAATCAACCAAGTCATGGTTCCGATCGATGCGAAGACGACGCCCGCGTTGTTGAAGGCGAAGAAGAATAGACCCAGGTCTACGAAGAGTTTCAACTGGTGTTCGAATTGGTGCAGCGGGGAGTGCTCCATGTGGAGATCGTGGGCGAGTGCTTCGCCCATGCGGTCGATCTCGTCCTCTCCGGCAAACAGGCCGATATCGCGGCGCGGTCCGGGAAGAAACGGAACGATGAACACGAGCGCGAGCGCGGGATGGAGGTGCGCGAGAGACAATCCGAACCAGGAGAGCGGACCGCAGATCCCGATGTACGGAATCCACGATTTGAGTCCCGCTCTGCGCATCCCATAGGCGGCCGCCATTCCGAGCAGAATGAGGAGCAGAAACTCGGGGCGAACGGGAAGATTCGGATCGCCGTAGAAGATCGCGATGATCGCGAGACCGATCGCGTCGTCGGCCACGGCGAGCAGGAGCAGGAAGTTGATCGCGGGATGCCCTTTGCCAAAGACGGTTCGGGCGACCAGCCACGCGAGCGCGATATCCGTTGCGGTTGGGATGCCCCATCCGCGTCTCAATGTTTCCAGGTCGTCCGTCGGTCCGTAGAGGAAGGACATGCCGATGAAGAAGATCAGTACGGGCCCGACGACTCCACCGAGGGTCGCCAATAGCGGGTTGATCGACTTCGAGATCGGATTGAGGCTGCCGCCCGGCAGGCAGGACTCGGTGATTTCCTTGGCGGCGATTCCGAAGAAGAACACCATGAAGATGTCGTTGACGATCCAATGGTGGGTGACGAGGTGACCGAAGACCTCCAAGCCAGCGATGGGTACCCAGTGGATCACGTGCTCATAAGATTCGTGATCCAGGTTGGCCCAGATCATCGCCACCACCACACCGGTTAACAGCGGCAGTGAGAATTCCTGAAGGATGTGGATGAACTTCCGCTTTTCCGTTTTGCTCACGATTCGTCCATCCGTTCGTCTGGATCGGATTCACTCACTCGAATTCGAAGCCCGTTTGGCCTCGAGGTCCGTCGGCTGTTTCCGGAGGCCGTCCGCGCGTGGCTACGCTGCTGGTCGACCCTGGGTGCTAGGCGATCACTAATCCCCCGCTTCGGAGCCGCGATTGTAGCGGTTCATCGCGGGAACGACGCCGTCGACCAGGATCGAGCCGATGGCCTCTGCGGCGACTGGCATCTGCTCCACGAGCGCGACCTCTTCCTCTTTGGAGAAGGCGTCGAGCACCCAGTCCACGGCGCTGGCGTCAGCTTCCGGTCGCCCGATCCCGAAGCGCAAACGGGGGAAGTCGCTGCTGCCGATCCGCTGGGCAATGTCTTCGAGCCCGCGGTGGCCCGCAGAACTCCCCCGCTCTCGGATCCGAAGCCGCCCGAAGGGCAGGTCGAGATCGTCGACGACGATCAGCAGGTCTTTCAGGATGTCATCCACGGAGAGGCTGCTCACGGCCTCGGCCACCGCAATGCCGGAGCGATTCATGTGGGTTTCGGGAACCAGCAAGGCGACGTCCAGTCCCGCCCGTTCACCCGGCCCTGCAGGCGACCCGCCAGCCTTCGAAGGAATCTTCCCGAGACCGAAGCGGCTCTCGAATCGGTGCTCTGAGAGCGCGAACCCGCAGTCGACGGCAAATCGATCGACGATCCGGGCGCCGATGTTGTGGCGCGTGGCCGCATATCGCGCCCCCGGATTTCCGAGCCCCACGACGATCTTCATGCCAGCCCGCCGCGTCAGTCGTCGCTCTTCTTCTTCTCCGCGGTCTCTCCCTCCGGCGCAGCCGCGGTTTCTCCCTCGGGCGTGGCCTCTCCCTCGACTCCCTCGACTCCCTCTTCTTCCGGTGCCACTTCTTCTTCGACGACCGCCGGAGCCACCACGGAAACGATCGAGACGTCTGGATCGTTGAGGATTTCAACGCCTGCGGGAACTGCGAGGTCGCGCACGTGAATCGAGTCACCAATCTCGAGGTCGCTCACATCTATCGCGAATTCCTCGGGAATCGCGTTGGGCAGGCATTCGACATCGAGCTCGCGGGTCGCGTGATCGAGGATGCCGCCAGCCTGCGTCACACCGACGGCGGTGCCTTTGATGTGGATGGGAATCGCGATGTGGATCGTCTGTTTCAGGTCGACTGCGTAGAGGTCGGCATGAAGATAGGCGCCGGAAATCGGGTCGCGCTGGAGTTCTTTGACGAGCACCTGTCGGCCGTCGAAATCGCCACCGCCCGCCACCTTGAGATCGAACAGCGTATTGATTCCCGAACTCGCCGTTCGGAGCAAGCGGTCGAGCTCTTTCGGGTCGAGGCTGACCGGGACCGGCTCCGCATTGCGCCGGTAGCAGATCCCCGGGATCCGGCCGGTCGCGCGCAGCTTGCGGGCCACGCCCTTCCCCTTCCCCTCTCGTAACTCTACGTCAAGTGCGAATTCACCCACGGTTTTCTCCTTGAGAAGTCTTCAAACGAAGAGTGAACTCACGCTCTCTTCGTTGTTGATTCTGCGGATCGCTTCTCCGAGCAGGGGAGCGATCGTAACGACGTGCAATTTGGAGCAGTCCTGGGCGTCGGGCCGCAGCGGGATCGTGTCGGTGACGACGAGTTCCTTCAGCGGGCTCTCGGCGATTCGTTTGACGGCCGGCCCCGAAAGGACCGGATGGGTGATGACCGCGTAGACGGCCTTCGCTCCCGCTTGGTCCAGCGCTCGTGCAGACTCTGCGAGTGTTCCCGCGGTATCGACCATGTCATCTACGATCACGCAGGTCTGTCCCTTCACGTCTCCGACGATGTTCATCACTTCTGCGACATTGGCGGCTTCGCGACGCTTGTCGATGATCGCGAGGTTCGCGTCGAGTCGCTTCGCGTAGGCGCGCGATCGCTCGACACCTCCGGCATCCGGCGAGATGATCGTGAGCGGCCCTGGGTAGCGCCTTCGAATTTCTTCCAACAGCACGGGTGTTGCAAAGATGTTGTCTACAGGGATATTGAAGAATCCCTGAATCTGACCCGCGTGCAGATCGATGCAGAGCAGGCGATCGGTTCCCGGTGCGCCGATCAGGTCCGCGACGAGCTTGGCCGAAATCGGAACGCGCGGTCGGACCTTGCGATCCTGCCGCGCGTAACCGTAGTACGGGATCACCGCGGTGATCCGCTTCGCGGACGAGCGCCTCAGCGCATCAATCACAATCAGCAGTTCCATCAGGTGATTGTTTGCGGGCGACGATGTTGATTGGATCACGAAGCAGTCCATGCCGCGGACGTTCTCGTGAATCTCGACGTTGACTTCGCCGTCGTTGAAGGTGCCCACGTCGATCTTCCCGAGTTGGGTGTCGAGATGGCGAACCACGGCCTCGGCAAGGATGGGATTGGAGTTGCCCGTGAAGAGCTTTGCGCGTTGCATGTTCTGGATACTCCGGAGCCCACTCAGAGGCCGCGATCGGAAAGCGTCAGCCTATCGAGATTTCTGTGTTGCAGCGACCCGGGCCCATACGGGCGCCTCGAAGGCCGTCTCTTCGAGCGCGCGCTCCGCAGCTTCCGCGGACTCGAAGAGGCCGAATACCGTGGCCCCGCTGCCCGACATCCCGACCGCCTGTGCGCCCGCGGCTCGGATCTGCCGCTGAAGCCGCGCAATCGGCGGGCAAAGTCGGATCGCGATCGGTTCGAGGTCGTTTTCCAGGCTGAGCCGAGCCGCTCCCGTGAACTTCCATCCGGGGCCCGTCGCCCCGGAAAGAGGCGGGATCCTACGATCAGGGGCGGGTTTCGTCAACGCGGGCTGGATCGCGGCAAAAGCTCGAAAGACGTCGGCGGTCGCGAGCGCGACGCCCGGATTTGCGAGGAGGACGGGCAGCGAGGGCAGGCCGTCCAGGGCCTGGAGCCGCTCGCCGATGCCGCTGACCATCGCGGGCCGGGGGTCGAGAAAGAACGGCACATCCGCCCCGAGTTCGAGGGCGAGTTCGGCGACTCGCGACCCGTCCAGCGCGCCTGGGAAGAAATCGCAAAGGGCTCGCAATACGGCGCCCGCGTCGCTGGAGCCTCCCCCCAATCCCGCGCCCGCGGGTAGGCGTTTTTCGATCCGCAGCCCGATCCGGCAGCCCAGGCCCGCGGCCTCCGCGAAGTTCTTTGCGGCCCGGTAGGCGAGATTGCTGGCGTCGGCGGGAATCGATTCGCTCGCACCCTCGAGCTTGATTTCCACCTCGAGGGTTGTGGACTCGGAAACCTCCACCTCGACCTCATCGCCCAGATCGAGGGGTGCGAACAGGCTCTCGAGTTCGTGGTACCCGTCTGCGCGCCTGCCGACGACGCGCAGGCCGAGATTGATCTTGCCCGGCGCGTGGCAGCGCAGGCTTCGGCCCGCGGGCCCGGGCTGCGTGCTCACTTGTTGGCCTCGACGAACCTCATGTGCAGCTCGTAGAGGATGCTCTCCAAGAGCTTGGACTCGGCGTCCGTGAGATTGCCACGGGTCTTCTCGGTGAGCATTTCGAGGGTGTCGATGGTCTGGCGGGCGATCGGAAGATTGGGCTCGACGGGCCCCTCCGCTCCGCCTTCGGAATCTCCGATTTCGCCGAGGTGGTAGAGCGCGCTGGTTCCGAGGGAAAGTACGAACGTCGAGAAGTCGATGGCGGGACCCCCATCGCTCTCCGACTCCTCTTTGGAATCGTTCATCGTAAAGCCCGGTCCGCTTTTGCTCTCTTCCGTCGTCATCAGATTTCCGTCCTCAAAGCTCGATCCTCCAGGCTACCGCGGCTCCGCGGCGTCGAGCCGTTCCATTTCACGGTAGGCCCGTACGAAGCGCTGGGCGAGCGTTATGCTGCTGCCGATCAGGAGGATCCATAGCGCTGGCACGACAAAACCCAGGATCGCTCCCGCGGCCAACAATCCGACGCGTTCGCCACGCTCGAACAAGCCGACGTTGATACCGGCGGGTACGGAAAGCTTCGCAATGGCCGCCGAGTAGGAGACGAGAACCGTCGCGGTCAGCGCCGCCCCGGTGAGCAGCACGCTGCCCGGCTCTCCGATTCGTGCGAAGTAAACCGACAAACCCACGAGAACCACCACATCGGCGAACCGGTCGAGCGTCGAATCGAGGAACGCGCCAAAGCGCGTCGAGATCCCCTGGTGTCGCGCGACCACACCGTCGACGAGGTCGAAGAAGCCGCTCGCGAGCATGAGGATTCCGCCGCCGACGAGCCAGCCCGCTGCCAATGCAGCGGCAGCGGCGATCGAGCCGATGGCTCCAATCACAGTCAGCAGGTCGGGGTTCAACGGGCGGACGAAGAGGAACGGGAACGCCGTGTGAATCCACCCGTCGATTCGATCTCCCAATTGCTGTTTGATCATGGGCTAGGGCCCTAGTTTGGGTTTAGGCCTATCGCTGGATTAGGCCGGATCGAGTCCGGTGGGGATCTCGGGGCCCGCTTCGGGCGGCACTGCGTCAACCTCGGCTGGATCGGGCTGGGCTTCTTCTTCGGCAATTTTTTCGCTGGCATCCGGCAGCCGTTCGGCCTCCCCGGCCAGATCTGCCTTGGAAATCCAGCCACGTCGCCCTGCGAGGCGGCGGTCCAGTCGCAATTTTTCGAGCGATTGCCTTTTCATCGATGTCTTCCTCACGTCGGTATAATGGATCCGACACGCTAGCAAATTGACACGAATCGAGATGATCCGATCGTTTGCCGCACACTCGGGGGACTGCTTGCACGACCGTTCGATTCTCTTAGCTGCAATTGTCCTGGTGATGACCACGGCCTGCTCGTCTCCCCCGCCTGCATTCGAAAATGTGCCGCCGGCCCAGGAATTGTACGAGGAAGCGCTCGATATCCTCAAGGGCCGAAGCTGGCTCGTCTTTCGCATCACCGACTACGTCCGGGCGATCGAGAAGCTCCAGTCGATCATCGACAATTATCCCTACAGTGACGTCGCTGTCCTTGCAGAACTCAGCATCGCCGACGCTTATTTTCACGATCGTCGCTACGACGAGGCGCTTTCCTATTACCGGGATTTCGCGGATCTCCACCCCCAGCACGAGAAGGTTCCCTATACGATTCTTCAATCGGCGCTCTGCCGAGAGCGGCAGATGCATTCCACCAACCGCGACCAGACCGCGACGCGACAGGCACTGCTCCACCTCGACCGCCTGCTCGCGAAATACCCGCATTCGCCCGAGGCCCGAGAAGCCGAGATCCTGTGGCGAGATCTTCGCACCCACCTAGCCGAGAATGTCGCCGAGATCGCCGAGTTCTATCTGAAGAGAGAGGAGTATGAAAGCGCCGCAGAGCGCTACCGGTCGTTGCTGAACGAATATCCAGGCCTCGGCCTGGACGCGGAGGCGCTCTACAATCTGGGGGTCTGTTACCTGGAGATGCGCCGCATCGAAGAGGCCGACCGGATCTTTCAGTCGATCGTCCAGAATTATCGGGGTAGCGAGTACGCCAGCGAGGCGGCGGAGCGGATCGCAAAGGGACCGAAGAGCAACTAGGAGGATGACCCGCGAAGCGGGTCATCCAACGACGCAAAAGCTTTGGCCGAAGGCCAACGCGCGCTAGGGGGAAACGGATGCGCCAGGCTGGACGGATGACACCCTCCGAGCGTCGGGACTACGAGCTCGGACGGCGCTGCTTCGAGCGCGGGGACGCCGAGGCGTCGCTGCCCCACCTTACTCGGCTGATTCAAACGCGCAATTTTGCAGACGTCCATTACATGATCGGCGTGATGTACCACCGCAAGGGCGACGTCAGCGAGGCGGGCCAATCGCTTCGAGAGGCGCTGAGGCTCAATCCCTCCTACTCGGAGGCCCTGCTCGCCCTTGCCAACGTCTACGAGAGCCAGGGTGACTTCGAGCGCTCCCGCGAGATCGCGGAGCGGGCGGGAACCGTGGCGCGCTCGGCGAACGACGTGATCGATGCGACCACCCGCGGCAAGCTCGCCAACCTCCAGGCCGCTCTCGGGGACGCCTACCGCGATGTGGGTGAACTGCGCGAGGCCATCGAGGCCTACCGCAAGGCGCTCGACCGCTGCCCGAACTTCCCCGACATCCGCAATCGACTGGGCATCGCACTGCGCGATGCCGGACTTCCAGATCGCGCGATTGCGGAGTTTCGCCGCGTGCTGCGCAGCCACCCGAAATTCTGCGATGCGACAGTGCAGCTCGGTGTAACCCTGTATTCGCTGGGTCGCACCGAAGAGGCCGCGCAAGAGTGGGAGGCCGTGCTCGCTGAGCATCCCGAGCGCGAAGATGCGCGGATGTATTTGAGAATGATTGGTCGCTTCTAACCCGCGCAGGCCCGTTTCCCGATCGCAGGCCCGTTTCCTAATCGCAGGCCCGTTTCGTGATGATTGGGCTTTACTCGCTGGGGGCCCAGTTTGGGTCCCAGGCCGCGGCCCAGCAGCCGTCGATCCCGCGGTTGCGGAGCAGCCCCCTGGGCACCTGGCGATCGCGCGCGGTGTCGAAGAGCTCGCGGCGCAGCGCATCCACCAGGTTTCGATCGCCCGCGCGGCAGGCGGCATACACGGCCATCCGACGCGGTCGCCCGGCTCGCGCTCCCAGACTCGTGGCGCTTTGGTAGTGGGCAGCCGCTTCGCCCCACGCGCGCTGCGCCAGAGCCCCCATCGCTAGATTCAGCTCGATCTCGGCGGAGGGCTCGACCTCATCGCGCTTGCGCCTCGCGATCTCGACTGCGAGGGGATCGCCGCCGAGCGCGAGCAGGGGAAGCGTCTCCAGTGTGGTGGCCTCGAGGATGTGGCGCAGCAGGCGCAACCGCTCGACCTCGCTGCGCGGCGCCAGTACGCCGATGCTCCGATTGAAGGCGGCCGTCGTCGTGAACTCGCGCAGGGTTTGTTCGCGCAGCGCATTGGGCCAGAGCTGCCGGATCCAGTCACTCCGGGCGAAGCGTTTTTGGCACGCGGAGGCAACCTGGAAATCGACAAAGAAATCCGCTTCGTCCGTCGAGATCTGGTTGTGGATGCGCAGCGGGAACGCGTCACGCACCGGCGGCGCGTGCATCGCGAAGGCTTGCAGCTGCTCTGCGTCTGCGATGAAGAGCGCGCCGAGGGCCTCCGGAGACTCGACGCCGATCGCGCGCAGGTCGGCTGCGGTCTTCGGGTCTATCCATTGCCGGCCGAGCGACTCCGACGCAAGCGGTGCTAGTCCGCCGCGGCTGCCGAGCAGGATCCAGTTCAGGCTGCCCGCGTTCCACATCGAGCAGTCCTCGAAGACGGCGCAGAAACCGGCGGTGATGGACGCGGCCTCTTCGCGTGAGAGCTGATCGACGGGCAGCCAGTAGGAAACCAACCCCGCGGGCCGCAGCCGGTCGTGGGCCAGCTGGAAGTACTCTTGTGTGTATAGATAGGTGACGTGCCCGAGGCGCGGCGGCGGTGGCTCGCCGGTGATGAGGTCGAAGGATTTGCGGGTGGTCTGCAGGAAGTAGCGCCCGTCTTCCAGATGCACGGTCACCCGCGGGTCGCGGAGCGGATTCTCCTTTGGGTCTTGGAAGATGACATCGCTCATCTCGAGGATCTCGCGGGAGATGTCGACGATGTCAATCGAACGCATGCCCGCTACCCGCGTGAGACTCTGCGCGGTGTTGCCCACGCCGTAGCTGATCAGCAGGGCGTCGCGCGGTGCTGGATGAAACGCGACCGGCAGGTGGATGAAGAGACTCATGTAGCGGCGCCCAATGATCCCCGAGCCCGACATCCGGTAGCCGTTGGTGAGCAGCTGGTGACCGATCGGCTCACCCTGAAAGCTCAGGCGGCTGACCTGGATCGTCTCCGTCAGACCTTCGCGCTGCGCGACGATCTCCGCTCCGGGCCAGAGCAGGTGGTGCGTCGCGAGGGGCAGGTAGGTGTTGGCCATGCGACCGAAAGGGAAGCAGGCGATCGCGCCCAGGAACGCGAGGGCGGGCAGGGCGGCGAGCCGTGCCGCGCGCACGACCGCGATCCGGCTGCACAGCAGTGCCACGACGGCGTAGCCAGCACACAGCAGCCAGATGGAGAGTTCCATTCCCGCTCGCGGCAGCAGCACGAATCCCGCCAGCAGGGGTCCGAGCGCGGCACCGATCGTGTTGCAGAACGCGAGCAGTCCGGCAGAGCGAATCGGCACGAGCAGCCGGTCGTTCAGGGACTTGCCGAGCAGCGCGAAGAGCAGCCCCGAGCTGGCGGAAACCGGCAGCATCAAGGCCGCGGCGATCGCCAGACCCGTCGGCGAGCTGAGTTCGAGCTGTCCGCCAGCCTCCGGCAGCAGAACGCCGACAACCCCGTAGCCGAAGATCCCGAGCGCGCCGGCCGCCAGGGCGACCGACCAGGCGTGGCGGTTGGCGCCCGGGTCGCGGCGCATCCAGAGCGCACCGGTCAGGCTTCCGAGCGCGAGTCCGGCGAGGATCACCCCGAGCATCACGGCGAAAGCGCGGCTGGTGCCGTCGACGAAGAGCAGCAGCAGACGGAACCACACGACCTCGAGGGCGAGCAGGATGCCGCCGCAGAGAAAGGTGGCGCCGAGCAGGCGCGCGGGGAATCCGGAGATCCCGCGCAGCGCGGTGACTTCGGGCGCGGCGATCGCTGCCGCTGGCTTCAAGCGCACGAAGACCAGCGCTGCCAGCGCTGCCAGCAGGTTCAGCGATACAGCTACGGCGCCGGTTCCGACGACACCCAATAGCGACAGCAGCTGGACTTCGCCGGCCACGGCGCCGACCACTCCGCCGAGTGCGTTCCAGCCGTAGAGTGCGCCGAAGCTGGTGCCGAAGTCTTCGGGGCGACGACTGAGCGCGCCGACCAGCAGCGGCAGGGTCGCGCCCATTGCCACGGCGGGACCGAGTAGCAGCGCGAAGGAGACCGCGAAGCGCAGCGGCTGGAGCAGCGCGTCGCTTCCGAGCAGCGGTCGGAACAGCGGCGCCAGCCAGGGACCGAGCAGCGGTAGCAGCAGGACCAGCGAGATCCCGAGTGCACCGACCGTGAGTTCCAGCAGCGCGAAGGCGAGCACCGGTCGCCGCAGGCGCGTGCCGAGTCGCGCGGCGCCGGCGTTGCCGAGCGCGACCCCGGCCATGAAGCTCGACAGCACCAGACTCGAGGCCCAGACGCTGCTCCCGAAGGCGAGCAAGGTCTGGCGGAACCAAAGCGATTCGAACAAGAGGGCCGCGCAGCCCGACAGGAAGAAGATGCCGCTGAGTCCCGCCATCCCGCTCAGCCGCCCGGACGGAACTTCCTCGCCAGCGGCTGCGCATGACCGGTCGCGGCGGGGCACGCGACGATTCTATCACCCCGCCGATCATAAGCATCGTGTCTCAAGCCACTTGCCTCACGTCCCGATATTGCAACGTCCGACCCGCGACGCTCGAAGTCGCCAAGGAGAATCTGAATGAGGGCCACCCCTCTTGGGGCTGACGCTCACCCACCCTACCCTGCAAGAGGCCTTCCATGACGTCGATCCTGCAGAGACTGCTCTTCCGGCGCAAGCCAGTGTTGATCACACAGCTGTCTGCCGAGCAAGAGAGCGAGTTGGAGGTCCTAATTTCGCGAGGCGAGCTATCGGCGGCGAACATTCTCTCCGTCGCGCGTCGACTCGCGCGGAGCGGGCATCACGAGCGGCTGAAGTCCATCGTGGAGCGAGCCTACTCGGTGGGTCTGCGCGACAAGGCGCTGCTCACCTTCGCGGTGGACCTGGCCCTCGCTCGCCGAGACTACACGTCGGCGTTGCGCTACGCCGAGGCCCTTCGCTTCTACCTCGGCCTCGGTGGAGACGCACTCTACCGGCTGGCGCTCGTCAACTCCCTGCGCGGCTCGTACGCTCCGGCCGTGGCCCTCTTTCACGAGCTACTCCGGGAAGTCCCCGGCCACACCGCGGGACGCTTTCAGCTCGGCCAATGTCTGCTCCGACAAGGCGCCATCGCTCCAGCGCTCGAGTGTCTGGAACAGGCTCGGGCCCTTTCCCATCTCGACGCAGAGTGGTTGCGTGGCCTCCAGACAGGTCCACGCAAGCGCACCAACTGGCTGGGAAAAGAGCGCCAGGGAACGC
>JACZVU010000144.1 GCA_022572485.1 Myxococcales bacterium | reverse complement strand
AGCCGTGCTGTGCCCAGAAGCGACCGAGAGCCGGCATTATCCCGTAGGCGCTCTGCTTGTCGTAGGGCATGCGTGTCAGAATGACGGGGAAGGGCCGGGCGCATCGGGGAGGTAGACGTCGGCGAACAAGCGCACCCCATCGCGCATGGGCGCGGGAACGTCAAGTTCTACGCTGATGCCGTCATCGTTGATCGGCATTTTTTCTCTACTGCGCGATGCTGCCAAGGGGTCCTCCAAGATCACAGGTTCGACTGGCGTATCCAATAGAACACAATTTGTTGACAGGCCTACTACGAGAAAGAGCAGGCCGTTTCTGTGATTCCTCAGGTAATCGGGTAAACCCACGATTCCTCCGTGGCAAGCATTGCGCCAAGCATAGTAGACTACGGCAACGCTCTACGATGGGGTTGGTCTTATCGGGCGTTCCAAACCCAAGTGTTTTCCCATGCGCCCCGTTAACCGTGTCATCGTATGGCACGCTATGTCGTTGATTGATGGGGGCGGCATTTCGGAAACCAGTTTCTACCACGCGCACTTGGGCCGATTTGGCCGCTAGCCTCCGAAGCTGGGGGTCGCGCGTTCGAATCGCGCCCGGGTCACCATCACTTTTCCTTTCATCCTCGGATGCTTCGCTCTCTTCTCTCTCACGAGTTGGGGTTATTCGAACGCGATTTATGGCTCGATCTCTGTCGAGCAGTGGGCTTCGAGGCGGAAATGCGAACGCTGCAAAGTAGGCGTTCGAGTTCAGACTACGAACGCATCCTCTGCCACAAATCAAAGTAGTGGGTCGAGAGCCAGGTCAGGCCTGACGAAACTGATCGCAGTAGATCGACAAGAGAAACAGAGCCGCTCTTGATTGGAGCCTCGCTACTGACGAGAATTCCTTTCGCTACTCCTTGCGTTGGAGTGGCTCAACGCGGAGTTTCCACGCTTCGTGGTCGCCTGGTCCCGAGGGTCCAATCTGATCCTCCGCGGAAGCGAGCAAATCTTCGGGACGATAGACCGCGCCGTCCTTGATGACGAGACGGACGCTTCGCGCTGCGGTGATGTCCACCAGCGGGTTGCCGTTTGCGACATAGAGATCCGCGAGCTTGCCGGGCTCGATCGAGCCGAGTCGGTCAGCGACGCCGAGGGCTTGAGCGCCATTGATCGTTGCCGCCTTCAGGACCGCGATCGGAGGCAGACCGGCCCAGACCATCGCCAACAGTTCTCGGTGATAGGCGAAAGCTGGGAGCAGTAGGTTGTAGACCGGCTCGTCGGTGCCCACCAGAATCAGCGGGCCGCCGCCGGCGTCATAGAAGGCCTTGAACTCGACGACACGTTGCGGGAAATCCGACGGCTGACCCGAGTTGATGCTGGGGTCCGCCGCGATGCGCTTCGCCAACAGCTTACGCGCGTAGGGAGTGAAGAAGCGGCTCTCATCGGTCCACACCATCTCGAGAGAGGAGTGGTTTCGCAGTTTCCCCTCGCCGTACATCTGGAGATTGGGGTCGAAATAAATTTTGTTTTTCAAGAAGAGATTGATCATCTCCGACCGGTCGGACTTCTCTTCGCCCCCTTCCTCGAGTGTGATCCAATGCTCGATCCGATCGATCTTCATCGAAACCGCGTCCCTGGCATGGACATCGTAGACATCCTTGTAATTCGCCAGGTGGCCCGTGGCCGTCATGCCATTTTTGTGCGCCTGATCGATCAGAACCCGCGTCTCTTCGGGTGTTGCCTGCTTGATCTTGATGCTCGTGACGCCACGCTTCGCCCAGTAGTCGACCTCCCGACGGATCTCCGCTTCTGTTATGTCGTTGGGCCAGCCTACGCAATCATCTTCGGCGGTCTGGATCTGGTATTCGCATCGGAAGGCGCCGAAATATGGGCCCGAGTTGAAAACCCGGGTTCCAATGGCCTCGCCACGATCGATACGATCTCGGGCCTCAATCACGCGCTCGGGGAAAAATTCACCGGCGGACCAGGTCGCGGTTACACCGTTGGCGAGGAACAAGATCGCGTTGTAGTGCACCTCTTCGGCCCGGCCCTCGTCTACCAGATCCATGTTGTAGTGGGCGTGCAGGTCGAACATTCCGGGCAAGATGGTCGCACCATCATCCAAGGTGATTACCCGCGCTGAGTCAAACTCGCGCCCCTTCAGATCAGCGCCGACTTCAGCAAATTTTCCATCGCGAATGACGATTCCGGTATTGCGCACGCGCAGGTCCGCAATTCCATCAAAAAGCCAACCACCTCGAATCACGACTGTCTCGGAGGCGGGCTTGGACCATTGAGCTATCGATTCTGCGGCTGTCAGCGTCGAAGCGCAGACGATCGCGGCGATGAGCAGAGCCTTCATATTTAACACCCCATCTCAGTGTCAGGCCTTGCAGGGTAGGAAGAGTAACACTGCTCGTCAGCAATAAACCCTGCGCGCGGCGCAGTGCCCTGGAGAAGGAACCGAAACGGGATCGCAGGGTTCAATGCTGCTTGACCCCCCGCATTCGGCGGTGCTATTCAACGCCGCCTACACGTATGGTCCGTCAGACAGCTAGAACATGCCCCCCCCTCGGCCTGACTCGCTACTTAACAGAATCCTGGTTATTGGGCGTGGGAATGTAGACGCAAAGTGTAAATGTCGGGTTTCTCCACATTAGAAATGTCGGGTTTCGGGCACCGTGTGGGCCCTGGAGGCCGACATGGACGAGACGGGAACTCTGACCATGAGCAGCAAGGAACTCAACCGCCTGGAGATTCTGGGCCGTGTGCTGGAGCGCCGACTGACCCAAGTGCAGGCGGCCGAGCAGCTTGGGCTGGGGGTGCGCCAGATCGAGCGGCTGTGCCGGAAGCTTCGAATCAAAGGTCCGAGTGGATTGGTTTCCAAGAAGCGCGGCCGTGTGAGCAACCGCAGGCTTCCCAGCAAGCTGCGTGAACGCGCTGTGGGGCTGGTCCAGTCCTGCTACAGCGATTTCGGCCCCACGCTCGCCGCGGAGAAGCTCCGCGAGTGTCACGACGTCCTCGTGTCGGTCGAGACGTTGAGGCGCTGGATGATCGACGAGGAACTCTGGGTGCCCGGCTCACAGCGGGCCCGCCGCGTCTACCAACCTCGCCATCGCCGTTCCTGTATCGGCGAGCTGATCCAGATCGACGGTTGCGACCACGAATGGTTCGAGGACCGGGGACCCCGATGCACGCTTCTCGGGTACGTGGACGATGCGACGAGTCGGTTGAGGGAGCTTCGATTCGCCGCCTCGGAGTCGACTTTTGATTACTTCGTATCGACGAAGATCTACCTCGAGCGCTTCGGCAAGCCGGTGGCCTTCTACAGCGACAAGGCCAGCATCTTCCGCGTGAACGACTCGGAGGTGCGCCAGGGCGGTGGCCTCACGCAGTTTGGTCGGGCGCTCTCGGAACTCAACATCGATATCGTGTGCGCGAACACGCTCCAGGCGAAGGGGCGCGTGGAGCGTGCGCACCTGACTCTCCAGGACCGACTCGTGAAGGAGCTCCGGCTGCGCGACATCTCCACCCCCGAGGCCGCCAATGCCTACGCGCCGGAGTTCATGGCGGACTACAACGGGCGATTCGGCAAGGCGCCCCTTAGCGATCACGATGCCCATCGCCCGGTTCGCGACGACGAGGATCTTGAGCTCATCTTCAGCTGGCAGGAAGATCGAAAGATCTCGAAGGAACTGACCCTCCACTACCAGCGCGGGGTCTACCTGATCGAGCCCGGTCCGGAGACGCTCGAGCTTCGGGGCCAGCAGTGCCGGGTCCACGCGTACGCCGATGGCCGCATCGAACTCCGCCACCGCGGACGCAGTCTCCCCTTCCGGGCATTCGACGAGCACCGCCATGTGACCCAGGGCGACATCGTGTCCAACAAGCGGCTCGGTGCCGTGCTGGAAAAGATCCAAGCCGATCAGCGAAAACGAGACGAGGTTCTCCTGGCCAAACCAAAGGTCACGCTTCGTGAGAAACAGCGAATCCGAACGGCCAGAGCCCAGGCGGATGTTCTTCCTGCGAGCCTCTAAACACTTGCCAACCCGACATTTCTACTTCGCGGAGAACCCGACATTTCTAACTTGGTTTGACAGGGAATTTTGTTCCCCGTCAGCTGAGTTTGGACCAGATCGAGGGAAGAACCAAGAGAGGGTTCTAGACTCAGGTCAATTCGGTGACTGCGCGATGGGCCTGTTCCACCGCAGCTTCGAGCATCGCGTCTGCAGCTGCATCGGAATTCGCGATACTGATGCGGCCAAAGCGCTTGCGGGCGCGCATGTGGGGGTAGCGCTCATCTTCATAGTCGTCATAGACCGTGTCGAACAAGGGGTTATACCAGTACGCATAGCCGTGGGCCCAGCGGTTCACAGTAATACCCATAATATCCGTAGCAGGATCGAATCCAGCCTCACCTAGTATGCTGGTGAGTTGAGTACGGACATTGCGTTCGATTGTTTCAAAGGGCGTGGATAAGAGTTCATGCCGGCCGCGGCGATATTGCTCCTGAGCGGTCAATCCCTGGTTGTTCACATGTGGAAATCGCCACATACGCACCACGATAGGCTCATCAGGACCACCGGAGTATGAATAATCTCCGAGGCTGACCGGGAAATCGAGGCCGGCGGCAAGGTGGTAGGAGCCGGGGCAGACGACGGTACTGATGCCCATCTTCTTCCACGCTCGCCAGTGGCGCACTGCCACGTTGGTGTGAAGGATTGGTGACTTTACCTGATAAGCCAGCGCCTCGCGCTGAGTTTTCGGGAGCTCGGGACACAGGTATGGAATGATCGAATTGTAACAGGCCAACACGCAGTCACGCGCTTGCACGCGGAAGGCCTGACCATCACGCACATAGAAAATCAACACTCGCTTAGCCGATTTGGGATCGCCCTCGTGCCGCACCCCTGTGACCGTACTGTTGAGTCGTAGCCGTACGGGAGAGTCGACCTGATCAAGTTTTGAATAATCAAAGCGAGCTCTGACGATATCTTCCATGGTGTTTCCGGGTGCAACTGCTGGGATCATCTTGCGCACCAACAAACGAGCAATCGAGGCATTGCCGTCAGGAAAGTGATGGATATAGGGTTCATATTCTTCCTCGTCATCCGGCAACCCAGCCGCATCCCATCCAGGCAATTCCGAGTAATTCATCGCACGGTAGGCGGTGCAGGCCTCGATACCGAGACCGAGATCCATCGGCATATCCTGCATCAGGGTAAAAACCTCGGGCTCTGTAATACCCAGGTGCTTGCTCAAGAAGTCGCGATAACTGATGCTGGAGAGGTACTTCCGTTTAGCATCGGCGGGGATGTGGGGTATCTGATCCTCTTGGGTCGTCAGTAAGCGTAGAAATTCAGCCTTGGCGGCGCCAGAGATGGGGATCTGCGCCACGGTCTCTTCTGTGTAAAGGGGCACCGTCCGATCCACACCCCACTTTTCCTTATTGAAATGCATACCGACTCTGAGGCCGTGCCGCTTAAAGAAATCTTGATCATAGGCTTTCTCAAAACGATCTATCTCGACCCCTAGGTCACGCAATAGACCTTTGACGATGTCACTGTAGCTCGACGGCTCTTCAAGGGTTTCACTGCCCCCGTATCCGATCAACGTGCGCCCGCCTACCTGAAACTCGTTGCGCTTGGCGTGGCCCCCGAAATCGTCGTGGTTGTCGAGAATGAGGATGCGCGCTTTCGGCTGCTGTTTTCGATAGAAGTGCGCGGCCGCCAGGCCGCTGATGCCTCCCCCTACGACGACGAGGTCGTAGAGATCGGAATCGGGCTCTTGGATGGCCCCCCAGTCGCGCCGACCGTCACGCGCAAGCTGATGGGCGACTTCGAAAGATCCGACATGATTCCCGCGCAACCCGGTGAGTGCTGGCGGATAGCCGGCAGCAGCCCCGCCAGCGCGTTCCAGCGCGAGCATTTCATCCGCGAGCGCTCGCCCAGGAATCAGCGTGCTCACCGCCAATGCGCCCATTCCGTGCAGCAGATCTCTGCGCGAAATGGGGCGATCTATTCCGAGGTCGCGATCTGTGGGTTTCACGGGCTCACCCCTCCACGAGTGCCCGCTGGCTCCCGATGGAGAGCAGCCTAGCCCCGAAGCCCGAGAGATCAATGATCCCAGGGCGAAATCCGAGCATCGGGTATTCGCGCGCGGCGGCCGTTGGATGATCCGGCCACACAGCGCGCTTCGATATCGACCGCCCGCACCTGAAATCATCGTGTACCCGGAGAGGAATTACCCATAAACCACTCGGAAGCCGCGTAAACTAACTTTGAACTTGGACCAGTTGATGCGGGCAGGTCAGTTGCGCTGCGCAACTCGGTAGTACCACCATTTCGGAAGCTCATCGCCAAAGGTATCGACCATGTCGTACTTCTCGTTATATCGCTTATCGAGTCTTCCGATGACCCGGGCGCCGGTCACTGGAGTGACGGTCACAGCGTAGAGTTTTCCGTCGATCCGAAGCGTGGCCTCGGAGTTTCGCGCGACGTTGCTCTCCCAGTACTTCTTGTCTGCGTCCTGTCCCTCGTAGCCATAGGAGCCGATGTAGAAGTCTCCGCCCATTTCGGCGCCCCAGATGGTCGTGGAGTGGGGGAGGAAGTACCAGGTCTTGGTCTGGATAAATATTTCATCGACCTCGTCGGTGAACGTCCAGTCGGTGACGGATTCTGTGACCGTATCTCCGCTGAGCCAGAGTCCCGGTCGGACGTCCCTCGGTTGACAGCCGAGTCCGACAACGGTGATCGCGAGGATCGCGATCCCTTGGATCCAGGTCGTAGTCGGGTTGCAGGCTTCCATCCAAATCTGTGTGCGCATCTGGAGTTCCTCCCAGCTCCGTTCCAAGACATTCTGGACTCGAGGCGTTGTAGTTGAAACGCCTCTAGTCCAGAATGCCTTTGAACGGAGATGGCTTAAGTCTCCGAGCGCC
>JACZVU010000143.1 GCA_022572485.1 Myxococcales bacterium | reverse complement strand
AATACGGGTTCCACTCGGTCATGGCATCGCGGGCCGTGTTGCAGCAGACGGTCGGCCCCTGCGGCTCCGTGGGAAGGCCGACCGCCAGGCCTTCCAGATCGTTCGCGAGCGCCTCGATGTCGAGTCGGCCATCTCGGTGCCCCTGATCTTCGAAGGTCGTGTACTGGGTGTCCTCAATCTCCACCACTCGACCCGAGCGGATGCCTTTTCGGATGCGAGCCTCGAATTCGCCGAGCAACTCGCGCACCTCGACGCTCAGATCATTGCCCGATCTCAGGAGCACGAAGTACTGCGAAGCCAGGCTGCTCGATATACGGCAGTGCGACGCGTGCGGGAGATTCTCTCGAGAAAGGACCCACTTCCCGATCGCTTGCGCTCGTTTTGTCTCTTCGTCGCCGAACAAGTCGGCCATGGAATCGCAACCCTCTACCTTCTCGACAACGACGAAACAGACCTCCGATTGAGCGCAACGTCCCTGGAAGGCGGAGGCTTCGGCGGCGAATACAGGATCGAAATCGGCAGAGGCATCGATGGAACTGCCGCGCAAACCCGAGAGCCCTCGATCCTGCGCTCTTCGAAGGGCGCCCTCGCCTACGCAGCCCTTCCACTGATTGCCGGAGATACGCTATTCGGTGTTCTGGCGATCCAGGGCGGTGGCAAGGCCGCCGGCAGCCGCGCCGAGGAGGAGACGCTGCTTGAAATCACCGCTGCGGCCGCTGAAGAGATCGCGCGCGCAGAGCGTGAAGCCACCATCACTTTCCGAGCCACCAAGATGGGCGCGCTCAACGAAGCCGGAATTCGGATGATCTCCGCGACAGACCCCGCCGAAGTCCTGCGCATGGCAACCTCATCTGCCGCCATGGCACTGGGAGCCGATCACGCAATTCTCAGAATCCAGGATGACGAAACCCGGCGCTATGTGATTCGATCCTATTTTGGCTCCGCGGATGGTCGACTCCAGGAACGCCTGTTCCGGTTGGACAAGCAGATTTCAGTCGAAGTGATCAAGAAACGCGCACCTCGTCTGATTGCCGACCTCTCAGACGACCCTGCTCTGAGCGAGCTCTGCTCGGATTTTCAGTCTGTGATTGCAGCGCCGCTTCTGCGAGAAGGCCGCGTGATCGGGACCCTCGCAATTTACGACAAGATCGTTGCCGACCGCTTCTACGTGGGCCACTTTTCCCAGGAAGACCTCGGCCTGTTCATAAAGTTCGCCTCCTATGTCGAGCGGGGCGTGACCCATGCGAACGCCTACGCCCAGGCGCGTCAGTATCGAAATTTCGATACCGAGACGGGCCTCCCCAACGAGCGCTATCTCGACAAGCGCATCGACGCTGAAATCACGCGCGCGTCGGGACACGAGGGCGCACTCGCGATTGCCGTCTGCCTGCTCGAAAATCTCGAAGAGATCAAGGGCGCGAGCGGCCCCGGGCGAGCCCTTGAGGTGGTGCAGCGAACCGTCGAAGCGCTGCGCACCCATCTGCGGGACTTCGATGTGGTGGGCCGCACGGGGGACGGGGAATTCACGATCCTCTTGCCCGACCCGGGATACTCGGCTGGAGAACGCGTTTACGCACTGGCTCGCGCGGTCGCGGACGAGGTATCCAAAGACACCGCCCTGAACGACCCGACCCGGGTTGCCCTGGGCTTCGGATATGCACTCTATCCGGCTGAAGGTACCGAACGATCCGCCCTGCTCACGCGGGCGAAGATGCCGCGCATTCGAATGCTCTAGGCTCTCCCAGACCCACCCGCTTCACGAGCGAAATGTTTCATCAGGATTGCGGAGATCTCCGGCCGCATGATCCTCGAATCCGGAGTCTCTCCAGAGCGCAGCTGTTCGCGCACCTTGGTACCACTGACCGTCACCGGCTTCTCATCAGGATGGTTCTCGGTGAGATCGACACGCCCGAGCGATTCGTAAAACGCAGCAAACCCGATCTTGCAGGGCGCGATGCACAGCTCCCCCGACAGCTGTTCGAATACCTCTTGGGCGTCGAAGTCGCCCCAGATCGGGCTGCCATCTTCATAGGGGGCATCGGCGTGTTTGCGGCCGATCACGAGATCGCTGAAGCCGTAATTTTGGCGGTAGATCGCGTGCATTACGGCTTCGCTCGGGCCTCCGTAGAACATCTTGATGTCGAGCCCGATCAGCTCGAAGATTTCGGACAAATCGTACCCGACGGAACGCCAGAGGGCCTCGTCCCTGTCGCCCTCTCCGAGCAACCGCTGATCGTGGAGCAGTTGATAACAGCGCATTCGGGTGGCCGCCGGCACATCGTCGCCCTTGAGTTCACCGACCAGCGGGTTGAGGACGACACCCGTAAAATGACCCGCCCGTGTGAGTTTTTCAACGCCTGCGACCAGCGCGTATTCGTGGGCGCGATGCAGGGGGTTGCGGGTCTGGAAAGCCAACGCGCGATCCCATTTGCGCTCCCGAATGAACGCGCGGGTCATCCTCGGTGAGAGCATGTACTCACCGTAATTGGAATCGACAGGTTGCGGGAGCGCGCGCAGCGCACCGCCAAGCAATTGATCCCGCGGGTCGCTCTCGACCGCGCGCCCACCCGGATGATCGAAGCGATCCGTCCGGTACACCTTCTCGATGTAGCGCGTTTTGTCCCAATCGAAAACTTCGAGTTCATCGACGATCCCGACCAACGTGCCCGATTCGTCTCGAACTGCGGCCGACCCTCCAGAGGACAACGACGAGGACTCCTCCGACGTTACCGGAAGGGACAGCGGGATCGCCCACGCGTAACGGCGCCCGCCCACTTCGATGCACTGTTCATCGAGAACGCAATTCCATTCTTCGGCGCGCATCGGGCCTTCCATAGGCGACAACGCGCCATCGGAAATTCGATAGACGGTCGAAAGATCGGCTCGGGTGACGCGTACCGATGGAAGTCGTTCCGCCTCTTTCACGAACCGGCTCCGTTCTCCGAGCGGAACCCGGCGGTCGACCAACTCGGCCAACCCGCCGTGTACCGGCACCAGGTCGGCTCCCGGTTCAATCTTGCTTTCCATCATTCCTCGATCACTCCTTCTCTACCACACAGCATGCGTACCATCTCCATCCGAGAACAGAACCCTGTCCCCTGTTCCATCGAATCGCCTCACGAAGAGCCGATAACGATTCCTGAACACGGACTCGTAGACCACGAGCGAGCCATCCGGCGAAACCGCCGGGCCGTACTCATCGGCACCCGAGCCTCGCCCGAGTCGGGTGCGGCCGGTACCGTCGCGGCGAATGCGCCACAGAGCGGGCGTCTTACCGACGACGTGACTGTAGACGATCCACTCTCCATCGGGAGAAAAAGAGGGTTCGCGGCCCTGCGCGATGGCGCGAGCGGGCTCTTCGTCTGCAAAAGAGTGAATCCAGATCTCACTGCGCGCATCGGAAAAAAGGCGGACGTAGGCAACCGCAGTGCCATCGGGGCTGCAGGCCGGCTCTCCGTCCGTCGGCCCCGGGGAGATCGGTTCGACCACATCGCCCGGACCCATCACCACAATCCGCGACACCAGGTTTCCCCTGCCGGCTCGACCCCTCGTCGATCCCACCCGCTTCGCGAGCACCGCGATGAGGCGACCGTCCCGCCCGTAGCAACCCTGCGGGTGATGGTCCGGCCCTCCGGTGACCTGAGACACGACCCGCGAGTCGCGCTCGTACTCGAAAAGTTGAAGCTTCCCCAGATCCCACTGGGCGAACAGGAGTCGATCGCGACCCGGAGACCAAGCCAGCGGAATCGCGCCTTTCCGCGCCGACTCGAGAACCGTCACCTGCCGGCTCCTGGGATTCAAGAGGGAGAGCCGGCCCGTGAATTCGCCATCGGTGCGGCTGCCGAAAATCTGCTCGAGGTAGTCGCGAAACGTACCCAGATGGACGACCGTGGAAGCCTCGAACCCATTTCGGGCATCCGGTGCCGCCCGCTTCTCATACACTTCTGCGCGTCTTCGTGCTTCGCCCTCGGGATGAAAGATGAACGCGATGGGATTTTCGGGCACTTCCTCTCGCGCCACGCCCGGGCTCTGACAACCGGGGGCGACGAGCATCAGCCCCGCAGCGAGCACAAGGTGTGCACTCTTCATGATTCGGAAGAGACGACCGTACGTCCGAGAAACGATTGACTTTCCCCATCCTGTCGGAAGAAAGCCACAGAATCCACCTTGCGGTCGAATACTGCGACGACAATGTGATCCGCATCGGGAAACGGGAAGCTCGCGCTCTCCGCGTAGGCCAGATCCATACCGGAGAGGTACGCACCTACACCAACGTGCGAGTGATAGACGACCGTGACTCGCGCTCCCCGCGCTTCGGCCTCTTCCTGCACCATCATGTAATCCAGCGAATTCATATAGAACGCTTCTGATCCATCCCGCGGATATTCGACCGGATCTTGTCGATGACGCTGCGTCATTTCGTTGCGGCAACGCACGAGACGCTGGAAACGGTCTTCATCCGTGCCGACGACCAGCCCGCAGCACTCGTCGGGCAGGGTCTCGATCGCATGCGCGTAGAGATCGTTGAGAATTCGCCGAGGGATCTTCACCGAGGGCAGCGCCTCGTCGAGATCGATACGCCTCTGCTCTCTTTGCCCATCGTCGATCATCTGGCATTCCACCTGCCGGATTACGGCCTTCCCGGCCGCCCGGTGACCCCCAAGCGGCTGCTCGCGCATCGCAGCGCAACAACCGAGGGGCGTCCACGAGGCCGATTGCCAGCCTCGAATTCGGAGGGCGCCAGCAAAGGCCGCATTCTACGCGACGGCATCCGCTCCTGCGAGCGCCCCGCACCCGTTGGGCGGGTTCGCAAATTAGAGAGTTTCGCAGAATACGGTGACACCCGCTCCCGGCGAGGATCGTTGTAATCCTATTCCGCGATCCTCTCTAGATGAAGTACATGGGCGCATCTGGATGCGCCCTGCGAAGATTCGCGCGAACGGCCTGTTTGCAGAGCGTATCCAGGCTGATCTCCGAGAGCGCATCCGCGAGCCGTTTGGCGACCGCGCTCCAGACGAAAGACGGCCGAAACACTCCCCGCGAAAGCTCGTCGGGGGGGCTCATCTCCAGACCTTCGGAGAGGGGGCCCTCGAGTGCCTCGATGATTTCCCGGAGGCTGATTTCTTCAGAGGAACGAGCGAGCGTGTAACCGCCACCTGGGCCGCGCTTGCTGCAAATCAGCCCCGCCCGCCGCAAGCGCTGGAAGATCTGCTCCAGATAGCGCGCCGGGATCGCCTGGCGCTCGCTGATCACACGAATCTGAACGGGCTTCCCGCCTCCGTTGTAGGCGAGATCGAAGCTGCCGCAAATCGCGTATTGAACCTGAAGCGAAAATCGCATCCGAACCCAAGAATGCACGAACACCCCCCCACTGAGCAAGCGAGCAATCGGGACTTGATCCGGCACCCGTTTGCGAGATAGGCTGTATTCATCTCCAACACCAACCGTCACCTCGAGCCAGCCGCAAAGCGCAACACTCTCGTTCCGATTTCCGGAGTGCTTCGCATCTGGCGCCACCCAGAAGCGCTGGCTGCAGCCCGAGGACCTCGAGCATGAACTGGGAGCGAACCCGCAGCCTGTTTCCCGTGACCCGAGAAATGGCCTACTTCAACAACGGCGGTGTCGCTCCCATCTCGAGCCGAGTCGACGAAGCCATTCGACGCTACACGGGGGAAGCCCTCCGCCTCGGTGCATTCCATCATCCGCGATTTTTCGACGCCGAGATCGAGCGGGTGCGCGGGCGGGCTGCACTCCTACTCAACGCGAGCTCCGACGAAATCGCGTTCGTCAAAAACACCACAGAGGGTCTCGGAATCGTCGCATCCGGTCTGGACTGGAAGCGCGGAGACGAAGTGCTGACCTGCGACCTCGAATACCCATCCAACGTCTACCCCTGGTGGAGCCTACGCGGCCGCGGGGTCGAGACGGTGATGCTTCATGGCCGAGACGGACGCCTTCCACTCGCGGTCGTCGAAGCAGCCCTGCAGAGTCCGCGAGTGCGATTGCTCACACTATCGTCGGTCGAGTTCGGAAGTGGAGCACGCAACGACCTCGAAGCGCTCGGCAACCTGTGCCGCGAACACGGCGTGTTGTTCTGCGTCGACGCGATTCAGAGTGTCGGTTGTTTTCCGATCGACGTGGAAAAATGCGGAATCGACTTCTTGGCTGCCGACGGCCACAAATGGATGCTGTCCGTGGAAGGTTGCGGAATCTTCTTCTGTTCGAAGCGCGTGCAGGAGCTCATCACACCCCGGACCGTCGGTTGGCGCAGCGTGCGGAACAACCAGGATTTCGACACCTACCACATGGACCTCCAACCCAGCGCGGGCCGCTTCGAGGAGGGAACACCCAACACGCCGGGGATCTTTGCCCTTGGCGCAGCGATTGATCTCTTGCTCGAACTCGATGTGTCCGCCATCGGAGAGCGGGTACTCGCGCTCACGGACCAGCTGGTAGACGGACTGCGTGCCCGGGGTGCCAAGATCCGGAGCCCACGCGAACCGGGTGAAGCTTCCGGCATCGTCTCCTTCACGATCCCCGGCCAACGCCCCAGTGACACCGTGCGGAGGCTGCGCGCCGAGCGAATCTTCGTGATCGAACGCCGCGGTGGGGTTCGCGCATCGCCCCATTTCTACAACTCCGAAGACGAAATCGACCGGCTCCTCGCGGTACTCGGCTGAGCGGCCGCTGCACCGGTCGATCGCAGAGGCGATCCCCGCGGCTGATTGACGACGCCTGGGACGAGGCTTAGGATCCGCACCTCGCCCGGGTGGCGGAATTGGTAGACGCGCTAGGTTCAGGACCTAGTGGGGGCAACCTCGTGCTGGTTCGATTCCAGTCCCGGGCACCAAGCAGCCACGCATCAAAAACCTAGCGGAAAACCAGACCCAGGGCCTCCTCGCGGGAGAGGCTCGCGCGCGGAGAACGATCCGGCATTTCCGATTGTGACCCAGCGGGTCTCCTCTGTTTGCTCGGGTTGGT
>JACZVU010000142.1 GCA_022572485.1 Myxococcales bacterium | reverse complement strand
ATACCCGCAAGACACTGCCCGGATGGAGGAGCCTCGACAAATACGCGACCGGAGTGGGTGGCGCCTCGAACCACCGCGTCGGCTTGTACGACGGCATCTTGCTCAAGGACAATCACGTCGCGATCGCCGGAGGCGTGGGGCTCGCGGTCAAGGCGGCGCTTGCCGCCGCCCCGGCGAACCTGAGAGTCTCCGTCGAAGTGGAAAGCGAGGCGCAAGCCGTTGAAGCTGTCGAATCGGGCGCCGATTACCTGTTGCTCGACAACCGCACGCTGCCCGAGATGCGAGCCATCGCCGCCCGGCTCGCGGACCGCGCGCAGCTCGAAGTCACGGGCGGTGTTCACCTCGGCAACGTTCGCGAAATCGCCGAAACCGGCGTGCATCGCATCTCCATCGGCGCCCTGACCCATTCCGCACCCGCTGCGGATGTCGCGCTGGAAATCGAAGACGTGGCAGCCAAACCCGGGAGGGCTCTCGCGTGAGTGGCGGCCCGGCGCGCATTCTCGATGCTCTCCGCCGCGCAGGCGGCCAAACCTGTTCAGGTGAAGCGCTCTCGTCCCAATTCGGGGTATCGCGAACCCAGGTGTGGAAGCACGTCGAAGCGTTGCGAACTCGGGGTTACACGATCAACGGAGACCCGGGCGGAGGTTACCGGCTGTCCGAGATTCCCGATCGACTCTACGCAGAAGAGATTCAAACCGGCCTTGAAACCCGCTGGCTCGCGACGGAGATTCACTACTTCGAAACAGTCGACTCCACAAATCGCGTCGCGCTCGACCTCGCGCGATCCGGATCCGCCCACGGAACGACCGTGGTTGCCGAGCAACAGACAGCCGGGCGGGGACGCCTCGGGCGCTCGTTCTTTTCGCCGCCTGCTGCGAACCTCTACACCTCGATCGTTTTGTTGCCCCGAATCCACACCGCCGAAGCGCCGAGTTGGATACTCGCCGCAGCCGTTTCTGTTGCCCAGACCATCGAGCAGACCCTCGGGAAACCGGGCGAAGTCGAAATCAAATGGCCAAACGACGTGCTGCTCGGCGGCCTCAAGACTTCGGGGATCCTGATGGAACTCGGCGCCGAGGCTACCCGAGTCAACTTCCTGGTTCTCGGAATCGGCGTCAACCTCAATGTCGACCGCAACCATTTCCCCGACGCGTTTCGAGACCGCGCGACGAGCCTCGCGAGCCACAGCGGCCGACCCGTCGACCGATTGGCGTTTGCGCGACGCCTATACGGTAACCTCGAAGCAACCCTGGATCTTTGCGCAAGTCACGGCTTCGAAGGAGTACGCACCGAATTCGACGCGCGGTTCCAGATGCGCGGCAAGCAGATCCGCGTGCTCGAACTCGACGGCTCCGAACTCCGGGGAACCGCACTGGGCATCGACGACGACGGCGCGCTGCGCCTCCAACTAGAAGCCGGGAACGTAGTTCGGGTAATCGCAGGCGACGTCACCCTGGCCAAGGAGAGCACGTGACCACTCTGCTCGCCATCGACATCGGGAACACGAACGTATCCCTGGGGCTCTTCGACTATCCCACCAGCGGCGCTGCCGTTCTTTCCGAGCACTGGCGCATCGGCACCCATCGCGAGCAGACATCGGATGAGACCGCGCTGACGTTGCGCGCGCTGTTTCGGCAGGTCGGTCGCGAATGCGAAGAGGTCACGGACATTGCGATCTCGAGCGTGGTCCCGCCGTTGCTCCCGATCTGGGAGCGGGTCTCGACCAAGCTCTTCGGGCGCCCCCCCCTCGTGGTCGGCCCGGGTATTCGCACCGGCATTCCCATTCGTTACGACAACCCGCGCGAGGTAGGTGCCGACCGGATCGTCAATTCACTTGCCGCGCTCGAACTGTTCGGAGGCCCCGTGATTGCGGTGGACTTTGGGACGGCGACGACCTTCGACTGCGTGTCGAAGGACGGCGAGTACCTCGGTGGTGTCATCTTTCCGGGGATCCACACGTCGATGGCAGCGCTCTTTGATCGCGCTTCGATGCTCCACCAAATCGAAATCGTACGCCCGCGCAACGTGATTGGAAAGACCACCACCGAAGCCCTTCAATCCGGACTCCTCTATGGATTCGCGGGTGTCGTCGACTCGATGGTTACGCGAATTCGCGGCGAACTCGGCGCTGACGCCAAGGTGGTCGCCACCGGGGGGCTCGCGGGCCGGATTGCCGCAGAGTGCAGTGTCATCGATCGAGTCGAGCCCTTCCTGACATTGGAGGGTCTCCGGATGATCTTCGAAAAGAATCGGCCCAATTCATAAGCCGCCTGAAGGAGTTCTCGATGAAAAACGTGAAGGTCAACGATACTCACTGTTTTGCATTGATCGGACACGCAGCCGACGGCAAGACTTCGCTCGGCGAAGCCATACTTCACCACGCGGGCGCCACCACCGCGTTGGGAGCCGTCAGTGAGGGAACCACACACCTGAGCGCGCTTCCCGAGGAAAAAGAGCGCCAGTCGACGATGACGTCCTCCATCTTCGGCTTCGAATGGTCTGGCAAACACATCACCCTCGTCGACACACCAGGGGACCCCAACTTCCAAGCCGATGGGCAGATCACGCTCTGCGCGCTGGACGGAGCGATCCTGCTGCTATCCGCGACTTCCGGGCCGAAGGTGGGAACCCAGCGCATGTGGCAGTTCTGTCGGTCACAGGAAATTCCGTTACTCGCGTTCATCAACGCAATGGACAAAGAGGCAAGTGATTTCGCGGCAACCGTCGCTGCATTGAAGGAGATGGGAGCCAATCCGGCGGTCGTCACCCTGCCGATCGGTCACGCCGAGGGTTTCAAGGGCGTCGTCGATTTGCTGAACATGCGCGCAATGACTGCGGCCGGAGAAGCAGCGATCCCGAGCGAGCTCTCGGCAGCCGCCGACGACGCGCGCGCGCAACTCGTCGAGGCCGTAGCAGAGTGCGACGATTCCCTGCTCGAGAAATACCTCGAGGAGGGTGAGCTCACGGGCGCTGAAGTCGCGCAGGGCCTCGCCATTGCGACCCGCACCCGCCAGTTGACACCGGTCTACTGTGGCGCGGCCACATCCGAACTCGGTGTCGAAGTGCTCCTGCAGGGCGTGATTCAATGGCTGCCTTCGGCCGCTGACCGCGAGCCTTGGAAGGCTGCCAACGGTGAGCCCGTGGCTGCGGATCCCGATGCGCCGTTTGCCGCAGTGGTGCTCAAGACCGTCATCGATCGCTACGTGGGAACGCTGTCGGTGTTTCGGGTGGTATCCGGAACCGCCCGCCCGGATTTGAACCTCCTGAACCACACCCGGGGCCAAAAGGAGCGCTTCGGCAAACTCCACCTGCTCCGGGGCGGCGAGCACGTGGAAATCGATTCAGCGGGTCCCGGCGACATCGTCGCCGTCGCCAAGCTCAAGAGCACCCACACCGGAGACGTGCTCGGAGCGGAGAAAGATGCCCCCGAGCTGCGCCCGATTCCCATTCCGCAGGGTGTCATTTCATACGCCATCTCGGCGAAATCAAAGGGGGATGAGGATAAAGTTTACGCCTCGCTCGGCCGACTCGTGGAGGAGGATCCGACACTCCATCTGGGCCGAGAAGCCTCCACTGGCGAGTTCCTTCTCACCGGGATGGGAGAACTTCACGTCCGGATCGCAGTACAGAAACTACGGCGTTTGTTCGGAGTCGATGTCGAGCTGAAGAGACCGAAGGTCCCTTACCGCGAGACCATTACGCGCCGAGCCGAAAACGTTGAGGGAAAGCTCAAGAAACAAACCGGAGGCAAGGGGATGTTCGGCGTCTGCTATCTCACCGTCGAACCCAAGCCCCGCGGGGAAGGAATCGAGTTCGTGGACAAAATCAAGGGCGGCGCGATCCCCAGGAGCCTGATTCCCGCCGTCGAAAAGGGAATCTACGCCGCCTGCGAAGCCGGCCCGCTCGCCGGCTGCCCGGTAGTGGACATCCGCGTTCACTGCATCGATGGCAAACACCACGCCGTCGACTCGAACGAGATGGCGTTCAAACTCGCGGGGTCTTTTGGCCTCAAGGCCGCAATCCTGCAAGCGAAACCGATTTTGCTCGAGCCCGTGATGGACGTCGAAGTCTCGATTCCGGGCTCCTTCGTGGGTGACATCATGGGCGATCTTTCGAGCCGGCGTGGCCGGGTCCAATCGAGCGAGGCGAAAGGTTCGACTCAGGTTATCCAGGCACAAGTGCCGATGTCTGAGATGCTCGAGTACGCGAGTCAGCTCACGAGCATGACCGGAGGACAGGGAGAGTTCCACATGAAATTCTCCCATTACGACGAAGCGCCGAGTCACGTGAAGGAAAAAATCATCGCCGAAGCCGGAAACGCCCAGGCGGAGGATGCATAGCCGGCCGGAGGTCGTAGGCCGGCCTCGGGCCGGGGCACGCTGCCCCGGCAAAATTGCGGGGAAACGCGTCCATGGAGCGACAGGCGAAAAAAATCCGCTTGACTCTGTCCAACCAGGCCAAGCGCTACGCCCGCCAAGATGCTCCGCGAGATACGCGCCTGATGGCCGCGCGAGGCGCCCTGCCCCTGCCCGCAATCGAACTCGCCACCGTGCTCTTCGCGCTGACCCACGATCCGGACCCTGAGGTCAAATCCACCGCGCACGACAGCCTCGAGAGCCTGCCCGAAAGCATCCTGAACACCGTGCTGAGCAGCCCGGCCCATCCGGCCCTGCTCTCGTTTTTCGCCGAATGCCGGACGAGCGATACCAAGCAGCTTGAAATGATCGCCCTCAATCCCGCGACCGATGATGCGACCATCGCGAAGCTCGCCGCGTCGCCGCACAAGAAGATCGTGGAAATCATCTCGCACAACCAGGAGCGCATGGTGCGCGCGCCTGAAATCGTCGATGCGCTCGGTTCCAATCCGCTCACGGGCCGCGCGTCCATCGAGCGGATCCTCAATTTCATCGGAGCGAGCGAGGTCGCAGGGGATCTCGAAGGGCAACACGACGACTCCACGATCACCGATCAGGAAGCCGAGGCCGCGCTGCGTGCAGTGCTCGGTGACGAAATGGGCGCCTACGTCAAACAGCTGGTGGAAGAGACCGGCGACATGACCGAAGAGCAAGTCCGAGATCTCGAGGAGGGCAACCTCTTCCAGCTCGTCCAGAAGATGTCGGTCTTCCAGAAGATTCAGATCGGCAGAATGGGCAACAAAGAAGCGCGCAGCCTGCTCGTGCGGGATCGCAACAAACTCGTCGCGATTTCCGTCGTGACCAGCCCCAAGATCACCGAATCCGAGATCATCGCCATCGCGCAGTCTCGCAGTGTCTGTGACGAAGTGTACCGCGTAATCGCGGCGAAACGAGAGTGGACGCGCAACTACCAGGTCAAGCAGGCTCTCGCGTCGAACCCCAAATGCCCGCAGCCCATGGCGATGACATTCGTCAATTATCTTCAGGACAAGGACCTGCGTACCTTGATGCGAAGCCGCGATGTCCCGCGAGTCATTTCCGCCCACGCCCGCCGCATATTGTCTAAAAAGGGAAAGATCTGATGGCCAAGATGAGCTCAGACGAAACCGCGGTGAACGCGCGAATCCTCTACTGGGGGGTCGACGGGTCCGGCAAAACCACAAATCTGCATTCGATCCATCGCAAACTCAGGGCCGACCACCGTGGGGAGGTCCAACGCGAAGCCACCCTGATCGACCCGACGGTCGAATACGAAACCCTCGCCATCGAACTCGGTGAAGTCGGAGGGCTGAAGACCTGCATTCAAATGATCGCCGTCCCTGGCGGCGCCGATCAGGCGCCCACCCGAAAGCAGCTGCTCGATCAAGTAGACGGCGTCGTGATGGTGCTCGATTCGCGAAGAGAACGCACCGAAGAAAATCTGTCGAGCCTGGCAGAGCTTCGCGAGATGCTTCTCGATTACGGGCGCAATCTCGAAGACGTTCCTCTCGTCTTGCAGTACAACAAGCGCGATCTATCGGACCCTTACGCGATCGAGGAATTGCATCGGAAACTCGGCGTAAAGGGGGTCGCCGTATTCGAGGCCGTTGCAACCGAAAACTCGGGCGTTCTCCAGACCCTTTCGACGCTCTCCAAACACGTCATTCGCAGCCTGAGAGGCCAGCAGTTCTCCGCCCAGGCCGAGGCAAAACCCGAGCCCGGCGATCGCCTCAACGAACCCCAAGCCCATGCGAAACTCACGCCCGCGACCCGGATGGAAGACGCGCTCCTCGCCGAAGAGGAGCATCCCGAGGCGGACATCCTCGACGATCTGGCCGCATCCACACAGACCGCTCTCGACACACCCTGGGACGAACTCAATATTGAGAGCGAGCCGATCGCGGCTGCCCAACTCGATTCCGAGTTTTCGATCGCTTCCATCGGCGAGGTAACCCGCAGCGGCGAACGCGGCGTGCGCATTCCGCTCGTCATCAGCGACAAAGCGGGCCGGACGTCGAAGCTCGTTCTCAGCATCCGTCTCGATCCCCTTCTCGATGGAGAAAGCGACTGATGCGCAAGCGGATCGGCATCTATCGCGCTACGGAAGAAGTGCGCCAGCTGATCCCCTTGTTGCTGGAAAATCCAGAACTCGAGATCGCCGCCATCGTCGACCCCGATGCCGAATCGATTCGACAGCAGTTGGGCACGATCGATCCCGGGGTAGCGCGCGTGTTAAACGAGCGATTGACCGTCGACCTCGACGCGCTGCTCCTCGATCGCGACCTTCACGCCGTTGTCGACGCCAGCTCCCAGGGTGATTTTGCCGCGAACCACCCGGCGCTCACCGACCGCGGAACCCAGGTCGTCACGCCGCTGACCGCGCGCCTTCTCTGGTGCTTCAGTCACGCCTCGCGAAATCGCAAGTCAGATCTGTTGACAGCACTTCACGAGATCGTGGAGTCCTACAACCTCACCGTTGACGCGGACGAACTCTTTTCACGTGTGCTCGAGATTGCTGTTTCCGTCACTGGCGCAGAGGGTGGCTCTCTGATGTTATTGGATCACTCCACCCGCGAACTTCACGTACGAGGCGCGGCGGGTATCGAACCGGAA
>JACZVU010000141.1 GCA_022572485.1 Myxococcales bacterium | reverse complement strand
GGGCACTTCGTAGTGCTGTTCTTCGCGCAGGCAGCCCTCGAGATACCGGAATCGCTTCGGGTCGAGGGGGTTGCGGCGCTTGAACTTTACCGGCTCGGGATAGAGGAGAAGATTCAGGTAAGGGGACGGCTCGAAGAACTGGCCTAGGGGATAAGGGGCTTCACCGCATTCGACGAGAAAGTCATTGAAACGCTCGTGGATCGGGGCGGTTGCTTCGTTGAATTTCTGCTCGAAGGCGCGAAAGCCCTCGTGGTCGTCCTCCCTGCAGCCCGAAAGATGCGGCGGGATGTCGGGATCGGTGATTTCGTTCTCGCTGCACGAAATGATCCGCACCCACGGAACGCCGTGTTGTTTGGTGGCGGGAAAGCAGATTACGTTGTCGACGCAGATGAGGTCGGGCTGGATGGACTGTAGTAGAGCCGGGAGTTCCTTCTGCGCCCAGATGGCAGTATTGACGATGTTCGCCCAGCACTCCTTGACGTAGTTGTCGATCTGCTCGTAGGGGGTCTTGTTGAAATTGGGGATGTGGCTGTCGATGAAGCCCGTCCAGTACCGGGCCATCTCCTCGGGCGGCAACGGCTCCGACATATTGACCGGGTGCTCCTCGAAGCCGTACTTCTCGTAGATGCCGCTCATGCCCGGGTCGGTGAGAAAGACCGGCTTGTTGCCCCGCTTCTCACAAGCCTGGGCGATTCCGACGGAATTCAGCGCTGGCCCGTAGCAAGCCTCGGGAAAGAATGCGATGGTCTTCGAGCCACCCATGGCGTTCTTCTCCTCGATTCAGCGTTCGCTCGGGGAACGATTCTAACCGACGGAGTGGGTTTCCCCAGATGATCCGAGAGCCTGCATGAGCAAGAGGGTCTCCGTACTCGAGGCCACGGTCCGCGCTCTCGGAGCGGGGATGGGCGAGTGGAACGAGATGGGCGTGGTCTTGACGCTTCCGTCGGACCCCAACGACGAGCACGCTGCGATCCGGGAGGCTGCGGGTCTGTGGGACACATCGGCGTTGAAGAAGATTCACGTGCGGGGCCCGGACGCGCTCGCCGCCATCGACTACTTGGTCACCCGCAACATGAGCAAGATCTACGTCGGCAAATCGGGTTACTCGCCGGTCCTGAAGGAAGACGGCCACTTCTGCGACGACGGTTACTTCTACCGCATCGCCGAAGACGAGCTGTTGGCCGTCACCAGCATGGGGCCATCGCTGGAACTTCTTCAGCTTTGGTCGCAGGGCAAGAACGTGAGCGTCGAACTCGATGAGGACCTCCACGTGATTTCCGTACAGGGCCCGAAGTCCGTCGAGATCCTCGAAACCCAGACCCCCATGAAGCTGCGCGAGTTGCGTTTTTGCCACCACGCGCAGACGACTCTGTTCGGAAAGAAATTGATGCTCTCGCGAACGGGTTATTCGGGTGAACGCGGTTACGAGATTTTTGTCCACGCACGAGATGCCGTCGAAATTTGGGAGCGGCTTCTCGAACACGGAGAGCCCCTGGGGTTGATGCCGATTTCTTGGGCGGGGCTCGAAAAGGTTCACATCGAAAGCGGCCTGATGGCCTACGGAGCCGAGGCGACCGAGAAGAACACGCCCTGGGAAGTTGATTTTGGCTGGGCGGTGTCGCGAACCAAGGAAGATTTCCGGGGAAAGGAGGCGCTGTTTGCCCTCGAGGGGAAGGAACAGCTGAAGCTCCGCGGCATCATCGCCGAGCACGATGGCGAGGTTGAGCACGGTGCCGAGCTCATGCGCGATGGAGAGCGCATCGGCCACGTCACCACCCCGGCGTACTCGGAGCGGTTGGGACAATCGTTGGCGCTCGTTCACGTTGCTCCGTCGGCGGCGCTGGCCGGAACACCGATCCAGGTCCATGGCCCGATCGTGCGGTGCGCGGCCACCGTGGTGCGGATTCCCTTCATCGATCCCGAACGCAAGCGGTTGCGTGCCCTCTAGGCCGATCGTTCCCACCCGATCGCTACTGCCCGTGATTGTGGGCGACCCCCCCCAGCGCGTGCGAAGCGTTTTGGCGAGGGATGAAATCTAGTCCCCGCGGGGAAGGCTCGCTGTGAGCGGGCTCCGCTTCCCGCTTCAGGGTGTCTGCGAACCGGCCGAAACAGCGAGCATGGGAGATGCGCCCTCGGTCCTGGTGTTGGACGAAGAAGACGAGCTCGCGCGGATACAGACGCTCGTCACTCGGCTCGGCGTCGATTGTGTCCGCTGGTCGGGTGGGTCGGATGATGTGCCGCCGCAGCCTCGCGAGCTGCTGATCACCACGGGTGCCAAGGCGTTGAAGATGCCGGCACCCGATGCGCCGGTCTGGCTCTGCGTACACAACGAGGATTTTTTCCCGCTGCGCGCTCGGTTGCGGGAGCGAGGGGTTCACTACCTCGTTCAGATGACGACGGCCGACGGAACGCTCCGCCTGTTGTTGCAGCAAATTCTCTACCGGGGAATCGATCGGCGCCGAGCGAGCCGTCTTCCGATGGATTGCCAGATTGAAGTAAAGCTCCCCGATGGCAAGAAGAACCGCGCAAAGCTGCTCGAACTTTCGAGCGATGGTTGTCGATTCGAATTCGGACGAGCTCTCGAGGAGGATACACCGATTTCGGTCAAGATTCCCAGATCACTCGGCGGCCTTGAACTCGATATTTCCGGAAAAGTCATCCGATTGGAACCACAACGCGACGGCAAGGACGTGGTGGTCATGCAGATAGAAGGGCTCGAATCCGAGGTGTGTGCGCAGATCGAAGCGATCATCCGCGGCGACCGGATCGGAACGCGCGTGACCCCCCTTGCAGCGGTTCCCAGGCGCGCGCCGAACTTCTACATCGACGGAACCGGCATTCCCGATTGGGAAGAGGTCGCGAAGACCGCCGATCGCCGCCGCTATCCGCGCAGTCCGTATCCGCACCCCGTCGAAACCACCCCTGGGCGCGATGCCGTCGAATCGTACAGCGCGATGGGTGTGGAGCTGTCCGTCGAGGGTATGCGCATCGTCTGGCTTCCGGACATTGCCATTGGCTCTGAGATTCGCGTCGCGCTTCACAGCAACGTTGGCGCCGAGGCGATCGCGCTCGAGGCTACGGTGCTTCGCGACGATGGTAGCTCGGTGGCGCTCCGATTCCGCTCGGTCACCCCGAAGCTTCGCGAGCAGATCGAAGCCTTGATGGGCGAGAAACCCTCCGTCGAAGATCTCCGAGCCGACCAATCGGAGCGGATCGTGATGTCCGAAGTGACCTCCCTCGAATCCTCGAAGGACGCTTGCTGAGCGGCCGTTCGCGGGTGTTCGTATTCTCCTCCCTTTGCCCTCGAGAGCTTTGCGGTGCGTGATGGCAGGGGTGAGTCGGCGGGCTCCTGAGAGCCAGCTTCTGCAGGTTGCGAGGGAGGCGGTGATGGCTGCTCGGCGTTCAGTTATAGATAGTCTGGCCAGAGAGGAGCGTGAAAGGTCGGATGGAGTCAGATGCTTTCGGGTGAGCGCTTGGCCTCGGCAGGAGGCGTGGCGAGGGGGCATTCGAATTACCGGATGCTGAGAGCGTGTGCCCACACCATGGGTCTCGGCGTTGGGATCGCCCTGTTCGGGTGTGGTTCCCAGGATGAACCCGCGGAGAGCGCGCTGAAGCCACCCGCGGTGGTAGAAGAGCTCATAGTCGAAGATCTCGTGATTGGCGATGGCCCCGAATGCCAGAGCCCGAGCGAGATCGTGACGGTCCACTATCGTGGCAGCTTGCTCGACGGCCGTGAGTTCGATTCGAGTTATGAACGCGATGCACCGATCGTCGCATCGCTGGACAGTCTGATTCCCGGCTGGCAGCAGGGGCTGCCAGGGATGAGGGTCGGCGGCAAGCGTCGGCTGACCGTTCCCGCGGACCTCGCGTATTCCGGCATGGCCGCGGTGCAGGCCGTCAACGCGGGCAGATCGAGCGGAGCCGGCGAAATCTTGATCCCGCCCGAGAGCACCCTCGTATTCGAGATCGAATTGCTCGACATCAAGCCGCGCTGCGTTGGACATCGCTGCACGGGCACGGCCCGGTCCACGGGGTCCCCGCCAGCACGAGGCGATTCATAAGACAGGGCTTCGCTGCACGGGCAGTAAGCCAGCATCGCGTCACAGATCCGTACTCAGCCGCCAGGAGGGGCTCTCGCTACTTCGCGGTGCGCCAGGGTGCTCGCGCGAACAGGCAGAGGAAGTTGGTGGCGAGCTGTGCACCCGCGAGCGCCGTGATCTCGGCGACGTCGTAGGGCGGCGATACCTCGACGAGGTCCGCGCCGATGATGTTCAGGCCCGACAGTCCCTGGACGATCTCGAATGCCTGGTGGGTGGTCAGTCCGCCCGGCGAGGGCGTTCCGGTGCCCGGCGCGTAACTCGGATCCAGACAGTCGATGTCGAAGGTCAAGTAGGCCTTCTTGTCACCGATGATCCGCCGCGCTTCGGCGATCACCGCGTCCGTGCCGTGGCGGTGGACCCAAGGTGCGTCGAGAATGTTGAACCCCATGGTGTCGAGGTTGGCCGTCCGCAGGCCGATCTGGACCGAAGTTGCGGGGTCGACCAGCCCCTCGCGCGCCGCATGCCAAAACATCGTTCCGTGATTGACCCCGTCTTCGTTCTCGTCCTCCCAGGTATCGGAGTGCGCGTCGAAGTGGATGATCGAGAGCGGAGCGCCGTGGCGCTCGACGTGGGCCTTGATGAGCGGATAGCTGATGAAGTGATCGCCGCCGAGGGTCAGCAGCATCGGTCCCGCATCGATGATCTTTTTCGCGTAGGCCTCGATGGCCGCGGGCACCTCGGCGGGTTTCGAGAAATCGAAGGGCAGGTCGCCGTGATCGACGATCGCCATCTCGGTGATTGGATGAAAATCCCAGCCGTAGACGAGTTTCTCGTAGGAAAGCAGCGATGACGCCGCGCGGATTCCGCGCGGGCCGAAGCGCGTGCCGGGCCGATTGGTTGTTGCCATGTCGAATGGCACGCCGAGAATCACGACGTCGATTCCCTCGAGATCCTTGCGGTAGGGGCGCCGGATGAAGCTTGTGACGCCCGCATAGGTCATGTCCTCGGAAAAACGGTGCAGATCGGTTTCCGTGATGGCGCTGTCGCCCCAGCTTTTCTCGCTCATCTTTTGGGTGTTCTCGCTCATCTCGCTTCCGGTTCTGGATTTCTGGGCTTCTGGATTTTGGGGTTTCTGGACTTCGGGGCTCCGAGATTGGGTGCTGTTCTGATGCTGCGCGATTCCGCGCGCGAATCCTACCAAGCCTCACCCAGGCTGGCTTGCCCGGCCGCTGAAAGCGTCCATTTCGCGGCTCTTGGGTGGGTAGGGGCCTTTTGGCAATCGGCTCAAGCTCCGGCGGTGGATCGACCGAAAGCCCCAAAGTGCGTGTATTGGTCGCCGATGACGATCCCATCCAGCGCGATCTGCTCCAAACGGCCCTGTCGGGCTGGGGCTACGAGGTGGTTTGCGTCAACGATGGAATGCGGGCCTGGGAACTCCTTCAGGGAGAGTCGCAATTTTCCGTGCTGATCACGGATTGGGTGATGCCGGAACTCGATGGTGTTGCGCTCTGCCGGAAGCTCAAGAAAGAGCAGCGCGACCCCTATCTTCCCGTCATCTTGATCACCTCCCGGGAGGGTTCCGAGGACATGGTCGAAGCGCTGGATTCCGGCGCCGACGCATTTTTGAAAAAACCCTTCAATTCGGGTCAACTGCTCGCGCAGATTCAGGTCGCCGAGCGAACCCTGAAACTCGAGGAGCGGCTTGCAGAGCAGCTGCGCGAACTTCGCGTCGCCAACGAGCGGCTCCTGTCGGGGCTCGCCGCCGCCGCGGCCGTTCAGTCGTCTCTGCTGCCGGAAGTATCGCCGATGATTCACGGGGTGGACTTCGAGTGGAGCTACGAGGCCTGCGAGAGCCTCGGCGGGGACATGTTCAACATCTTTCGCCTCGATGAGCGGCGGGTCGGGATGTACGTGCTCGATGTGTCGGGTCACGGACCATCGGCGGCCCTTCAGTCCGTCACGCTGAGCCATGTGCTGACCCCGTTCGATCAACAGGGCGGAATCTTGAAACGTGTCGATGAGAGTTCGGGGCGCTACGAGGTGACGAACCCGGCCCAAGTGGCGCGCCGGCTGAATCGCGAATTTCCGCTGATCGAGCAATCTGGGCAATTCTTCACCTTTCTCTACGGGATTCTCGACGTCGAAACCCGCGTTGTTCGCTACGTGAAGGCCGGCCACCCGGGCCCGATCGTCATCTCCCAAGATGGGGTTCGCTGCCTCGAAAAGGGTGGCGGCATTCCGATCGGGATCCTGCCGGATGCCGAATACGAAGAAGAACAGGTGGAGCTCTCGCCTGGAGACGCTCTCTTGTTCTACACCGATGGCGTGCTCGAGACGCTCAGCGCTCAACGAGAGGTCTTCGGGTTGGATCGGATGATCCGATCCATCGCGGCGGCAAGCGGCGGGATCTCCGAACGCCTTCGCGCACTTCAGGTCAGCCTCGACGCCTTCGGCCGCGGCGCGCCGCGCCGCGACGACGTGACGTTCGTCGGCCTCGAGGTCCGCTGAGCCGACGCAGCTCGATGTGCTGGGTGATAGGTGGCGTGCGGATCAATCAGGAAGTCTACGGATCATCGAGCAACCGCAGCCACGCGATCGTCGCCCCCCAGCCCCCCCGATCGCCTGGCGCATCCGCGAAGCGCTCGACCCCAGGGTGTCGGGCCAACAGGTGCTGAACGCGATTGCGCTGGACGCCCCGGCCGCGACCGTGAATCAGGCGAACTTCCCGGAAGCGCTTCTCGATCGCCGCTTCGAGATAGCCCTCGACGACGTCGCCGATCTCGCTGGGCCGGAAGAGGTGGAGATCGATGGATTCTTCGATTGGAATCACGATCGGGTCGGGGAAGGGGCTTTCCGGGTCGATCGGGTCGTCGTTCTCGGGATCGGTCATTGCGCGCTCCGCTGCCGAGTCTACCGCGCACCGCGCGCGCTGAGGTCGATCTCGGCCAGCGGCCAGAGCCCCAGCGCTTGCTGAGCATCGAACCCGTGAACGGACACGAACGCAGTGCGGCTCGGGCGCGGCCG
>JACZVU010000140.1 GCA_022572485.1 Myxococcales bacterium | reverse complement strand
GCGATCGAAGGCATGGTGGAGCTGTTGTTTCGCGGTCTCGGCCGCGTGCCGACTCCCGGTTAGCCGTGACAACGGGCCGCTACGATCCGCCGCCACACCCAAAAACGGTAGAGTGGCTGCACCTAGAGAGGATCGCGGAATAGGATTACAACGATCCTCGCCGGGAGCGGGTGTCACCGTATTCTGCGGAATTCTCTAGCTCAAAGATCCCGATCGTCCTCGATCTCCGCGAGTTTCGCCGCTCTCCAGGCCGCGTATTCCGCGCCCGTCCACGCCCCGTAGTCCTCTCGACGTGTGAACTCGGCGTTGCGGTGATACATCCAAGCGTTCATACGGTTGGCGCGCGAGCAGTCGCGCTCGCCGATCTGCTTGGCGGGAACTCCGGCGATGATCGAATGCGGAGGAAAGGTGCTGCCCTCGGTCACGAAGGCACCTCCCGCTACGATGGATCCCTCCCCGATTACCGCGTGGTCCATGATGACGGCGGAGATTCCCACCAGGCAGTGATCACCGACCGTGCAGCCGTGCACCGTCGCGTGATGGGTGATCGAACAGAAATCGCCAATCAAGGTCGGGTTGTCGTAAGCGATGTGGAGCATCGCGAAATCCTGCAGATTGGTCATTCGCCCGACTTCGATCCGCTCGCACTCGGCGCGCAATACGGCGTTGTGCCAGACCGAAGCGTCCCGCGCGATGGAGATCGCCCCGTAGAGCTGCGCGCTAGCTGCGATCCACACACTCGGGTCGATCTTCGGATCCGCTCTGGGTCCGTTCTCGCCGCTCATGGGTCGCCGCTCTGCTCGAAGCTCTCGCGGACTCGCCGGCGCAGTTCTGGGTCGCACAGGTAATCGACGGCCGTCATCGCGAGGGCCTTGGCTCCGTCGATGACCGCTTTGTCGCCCATTTCTCCGCCGGCCCACTGTTCGAACTCTGCGTTGTGGATTGAACAGTGGAGAGGAGCGGATGCGATCATCGGGTGAATCGACGGCACGCGATAGCTCACGTTCCCCATATCCGTGCTGCCCGCGAGGTTGGTGGGTAGCTGCTCGATCGGGAAGAACACCCGCCCGAGCGCTTCTGCGTTGGTGCGATAGCTCTCTGCGAGTGGCGCGTTGAATCGGATCTCGAGGTAATCGATCTCATTCCAAGAGACTTCCAGCTTGGCCCCGGTCGCTTCGGCGCCTGCGCGAAAGCAGCTTTCGACTCGAGATTTCAGCGCCGCAAGTTCGTTGGCATTGGCGGCGCGCACGTAGAAACGCCCCGCCGCGTTCTCTGGGACGATGTTGGGTGCCTGCCCGCCGTTGGTGATGATGCCGTGAATGCGCTCGCGGATCCCGATGTGCTGGCGCAGCGCGCCAATCGCCTGGTAGGCGATCACCAATGCGTCGAGCGCGTTGATCCCTTTTTCGGGCATTGCCGACGCGTGTGACGCCCGGCCCCGGTAGTGAACCTCGACCTCCGAGCAGGCCAGGCTCGGCATTGTCACGAGATTTGCGCCGGCGGGGTGCACCATCATTGCGGCGTCGACTCCGTCGAACGCGCCCTTTCGCGCCATCAACTCTTTGCCGCCGCCGCGCTCCTCGGCAGGCGTGCCGAGGAGCCGCACTTTGCCGGGCAAACGATCGGCCAGCGCAAAGAGAGCGAGCCCCGCGCCGACGGCCGCGCTCGCGATGATGTTGTGCCCGCACGCGTGACCGATTTCCGGTAGCGCGTCGTACTCGGCGAGAATCGCCACGCAGCCCGCGTCGCCAGATCCGAATTCCGCCGCGAATGCGGTCTCCAGCCCGTAGGCTCCGCTCTCGACCTCGAGCCCCGATCGGCGGATCGACTCGCTGAGCAGGGCTGCCGCTTCGCGCTCCTCGAAGGCGAGTTCGGGCTTCGCGTGGATGCCGTGCGAAAGCCGCAGCAATTCCTCGCGAATGTCGTCGACCGCAGCGCAGGCGGCTTGCTTGAGTTCGGCGGCATCCATGCACGCAATACTAACCCGCGCCACCTCGGTTGTGCTCCCTGAGGCTGCGCGAAGCCTCTCGATGGCTAAGATGCCCGGTAGAGGGCTGAGATCGAGAGCACTCGATCGACCCCGGAGGCAGGGTTTCGTGCGCGCAATCACAGTCGACCGTTGGATGGAGCCCACCGAACTCCGGGTGTCGGAGATTCCCGAGCCCGAAGCCGGACCCGGCACGCTCCAAGTCGAAGTGCGCGCCGCCGGTTGCAACTTCTTCGACACCCTGATCGTCCAGGGTAAATATCAAGTCAAGCCCGTTTTCCCCTTTACGCCGGGCGGAGAGCTATCGGGCGTGGTGCGAGAGGTCGGCGAGGGAGTCGAGGGGTTCGCGGTTGGAGATCGCGTCCTCGCATGGACACAGACCGGCGGTTTTGCGGAGACTGCGGTCGTTCGCGCCAGTGACGCTCACCTCCTTCCCGATGGAATGTCCTTCGAGGAAGGCGCCGCGATTCCGATCATCTATCCGACCAGTTATGCGGCACTGGTTTTTCGCGCGGACCTGCAAGCCGGCGAGACGCTCCTCGTTCACGCCGCCGCAGGTGGCGTCGGCAGCGCAGCCCTGCAGATCGGCAAGGCTCTCGGAGCGCGCGTGATCGCGACAGTGGGTGGAGCGGAGAAGGCCGAGATCGCGCGCGAACACGGTGCCGACGAAGTGATCGATTATCTCGTGGACGACTTTGTGATTCGCGTGAACGAAATCACGGATGGCAGGGGTGCGGACGTGATCTGCGATTCTGTTGGTGGCGACGTATTTGACCGATCCCTCAAGTGCATCGCCTGGAATGGCCGTCTTCTCGTCGTCGGTTTCGCAAGCGGCCGAATCCCAGAACTGAAGGCGAACCGCATCCTCCTCAAGAACATTGCGGTGGTGGGTATCCATTGGGGGGCTTATCGAGACAACGAGCCCGAAAGGGTGTTGGAGGCTTTTGAGAGCCTTTTCGCCCTCTACCGAAAAGGGATGATCAAGCCGCTGATCTTCAACACCTACCCGCTCGAAGATCTTCCATCCGCGCTAGGCGAGTTGGCTTCCCGGAAGACCCACGGCAAGCTGATCATCACGCCCTGATCGCAGCCGTCCGTTCGAGACATAGGGTGCGCGTAAAGTGATACCTTGGGTTCGGCATGTGTCGGATCGCGCTGTGGATCGCCGTCTGTCTGTTCGTGGCCCTGGCGGATCCTCGTTCTGCGATGGCGGAAGGATTTCATTGCCCGAGTGGGACGTCGGTGCGTGGGGAACCTCCTCCTCAGGGTACGAAGGCGTGGTGCGAGCTTTCCGATGGGGTCCAGCACGGCCCCAGCCTCTCCTGGTACGAAGCGGGCCAACCAAAGGCCGAAGCGCACTTCGAGCAGGGCAAGCTGCACGGCGTTTTCAAGCTCTGGCATGCGAATGGTCAACTCGCAGAAGAGGGGCACTACATCGCTGATCAACGCCACGGAACTTTTTCGACCTGGGAAGAGGATGGAGTCGAACTTCTCGAACAGAATTTTTCGAACGGTAAGCGCAATGGGGAAATGAAACGCTGGTATCGCAACCGGCAGCTTCAATTTTTAGAGCACTATGTCGACGGGGCGAAGGACGGCCCCGCGGTTGCCTATTTTGAAAACGGACAGAAGGAAGCGGAGGGAATGTTTCGAAAAGGCCGTTTCCACGGAACCTGGATGGGCTGGTATCCGGATGGAAAGAAGCGCAAGGTGGCTGTATTCGTCGATGGCGACCGCATCTCGATTGAAATCTTTCCCGACGAGTGATGAACCGCCGATGGGCGAGCCAATCTCATCCGCGTGAAAATTCAAGAGTTTTCAGTTCGCGGCGATGGGCGCTCTCGTCCTGGCTCCATAGCGATTAGAGGGGCGACAGCGCCGCGCTTGTTGGAGAGAGGGAAGCGTCGCGCCAGGTGTGTTCGGAGTGGGAGCGACCGAGTCAGCGGAGGCGATGCAACGCCCGCGCGATGATCCGATAAGCGGCGGTTCCGAGGGGGAGCTTCTCGCGCCTCGCGTGCGCTTGCAGGATCTTCAGTTCATCATTGCTGAGCATCGCTACGACGCGATTGACTCGCGCGTGCTTGGACGGTCCCGTTCCCGTTCCCGGTGGCCGGCCCGCGCCCGTGCGGCGCCCGCCCCAACGACTCTTCTTCCGTACGCTCTTTTTCCTGGTGGTTTTTTTTCTTACGCCCATGTCATGTACTCATGTACTCATATATTCATGCACTGTGTGTCGCGTTATGGGGGCCACTGGAACCGATCTCCTCAGCGCCGATGGCTCGCTACTCGCCACTATTGTGCTTGATTTTCTGACGACGGAAAGCCCGGATACCTGGAAAATCGGACTTTCGATGCAATTGCAGCGTGAAAACCCCACGCTTCCAGGAGTCTATTCGTCTGAAAGAACTTTGATCGCGAGAAGCAGTGCAATCCCCGCCGAGAAGGAGGCAAAATGGAGCAGATTGACGCCCAGGTGATGGTGTCGGTTCACCTCTGGAACGAGGTCTGACGCGGCGATGTAGAGGAAGTTCCCTGCCGCGAAGGGGACCAGGAACCCGACGTCCAATTCGAACGACACCGCGTAGGCAAAGATTCCTCCGATCAAGAAGGTCAGCGATGAGAGGAAGCTTACCATGAGCGCTCGTCCGCGGCTCCAGCCACCGTGAATCAACACACCGTACTTACCGAGTTCCTGGGGGACTTCATGGGCTGCAGCGACTAGCCAAGTGGTGATGCCGAGTCGAATGTCGACGATGAACGAACCGGCAACCGCGACACCGCCGAGAAAATTGTGAACACTATCGCCGATCACCATCATGTGGCTCAGCGGGCTCTTGACCTCGGGTGCATCGCTGTGCCAATGGTGCCAATGCAGGAATTGCTCGAATGCCAGAAACGCAGTGAAGCCGGCCATCACCCAGAGGTAGACTGACACGGAACCGCCGCTTTGTGCGACGGCTTCTGGAAGCATGTGAAGCAGCGCGCCACCGAGAAGCGATCCAGCTGAAAATGCGACGAGTGGCAGGATCAACCGCTCACGGGTGCTCTCCGCCAGCGCGAAGGTGATGACGCCCACGAGCGCAATCATGCTCATCAGAAATCCGCCACAGAGAATCCAACCGAGTGCACCCATCGGTGTTATGAATCGACACCGAAAGGAAAGTGATGGATGCCAGCTGCGCTCATCAGAACTACCAACGGATCTCGACCTGCCGCTTCCCCCAGGTTCGCGCTGCCTCGAGGTCGTCTCCCATGTAGATGTCGATTCGCTTCTTCCAGCGCTTGTTCATCTTGTCTAGGACGAGAAATTTTCCGGACAACCCTTTGATCGACACGGAAGTGCGGTGATCCAGGCCGAGCGGGATGAGGTCCCGGGAAACGGCGATCGCCTGCATGCCGGGAATGAGTGAATCTCCCCATGCCGTCAGGTTGGGTTGGTCATTCGTTTGCTCCGGAAGCGAGTTGTAGGCCGTGGCTGTTACGACGAGAGAGCGCTCGCACGAAGCAGCGATGAGCGGTGCCGCGAATAAACAAGTCAGAATCAATGGCCAGATGGGAGTCGCTCGCTTCACGGCGTCTGACCTCATCGCGCGCAGCGCGTCCGTGGCTCATGTGGAATCCAGGCGGTGAGCGGAAAGGCCACTCGAAACCCGCTGCAGCGGCGGTTCCGCTCGCCAAGCGCACAGGATATCCTGCTCGGGACCATCTCGCACGAGATCTTCGCTGTCTCCGGCCTCCTCCGGATTTTCTACACTTCCGCGGTGGTGGGAACCCTCATTTTCATTACCGGTGGCTCCAGTGGGATCGGCGCCGCAATGGCGCGAGCCGCTCCGTACCCTGATGCGCGTGTCATCAACATCAGCCGGCACGCGCTGAAGGGGTACGCGTACTACGAGGCCGATCTTTCCGACCCTGCCGCGTGGCGCGGAGTTGCGGATCTCTTTGCGCGGGAAATGAAGGGTTTCGCCGGCGAACGCGTCGTTTTCGTTCATTCGGCCGGGACGCTCCAGCCGATCGGTTTTGCGGGCGAAGTCCCGACGGACGACTACGCGAGGCAGGTTCTGCTCAACAGCGCATCGCCACAGGTACTCGGGGATGCGTTTCTGCGCGCGGCTCGAAAAATCCAGGTCGAGTGCCACGTCGTCATGATCAGCTCCGGAGCGGCGTTCACCGTATTCGAAGGTTGGTCGGCCTACTGCGCGGGCAAGGCCGCCATGGATCAATGGGTTCGAACGGCCGGCGCCGAGCAGGCGCGCCGAGGAGGGCGTTGCCGATTGCTCGCCGTGGCTCCGGGAATCGTGGAGACCGCGATGCAAGAGGAAATTCGCGCAGCGTCGAGCGACGACTTCCCGAGCGTTGAAATGTTCGTCGGATTTCACAAAAAGGGCCAATCTCGAAATCCCGAGGAAGCCGCGCGAGAGATCTGGTCGTTGCTCGAACGCGAACTGGAAAACGGTGCGGTGATCGATCTTTACGTTCCCGTCGACTGAGGACGGCTTTTGCCGGGTGGTCTTTTCGGTTTCTTGAGCCCGACGCTGCATTTGCGCTAGCTTGCCCGGCTCCCGCGCAGCGCGGGTCAGCGAGTATACGCGGATCTATCAGAGTCAGCGAGTATACGCGGATCTATCAGAGAGCGGTGTAGCGGGCGGAGAGCCACACGCCAACAATGACGGATTTCGAAAAGGCGGGTATATCGGAAGCAGATTGGCGTGCTGTGACTGCGTCTTGTGTCGAACTCTGCATCGCAAAGGTGATCGACGAGACGCACGATTCGCGCTCGCTCGTGTTCGAGATTCCAGCCGAACTTGCCGAACGCTTCCACTATCGAGCTGGCCAATTCCTGAGTTTCAAGATCCCCTACGCGAATCATGTGCTGACGCGCAGTTACTCGTTGGCGAGCTCTCCGGATACCGATCGTGAACACAAGGTGACCATCAAACGCGTCGAGGGCGGCCGCATTTCGAACTGGATGAACGATCGGGTCGAAATGGGAACTCGCCTCATGGTGGTTCCCCCAGCGGGCTCTTTTGTGCTCAACGACGCTGATCGCAAGATCATCTTGTTCGGAGGGGGAAGCGGCATCACACCGGTGATCTCGATCGTCA
>JACZVU010000139.1 GCA_022572485.1 Myxococcales bacterium | reverse complement strand
GTGCAGCGGGGAGTGCTCCATGTGGAGATCGTGGGCGAGTTCCTCACCCATGCGGTCGATCTCGTCTTCTCCAGCAAACATGCCGACATCGCGGCGTGGCCCGGGAAGAAACGGAACGATGAACACGAGCGCGAGCGCGGGGTGGAGGTGCGCGAGAAACAGTCCGAGCCAGGAGAGCGGGCCGCAGACCACGATGGTTGGGATCCACGACTTGAGTTTCGCTCTGCGCATCCCATAGGCGATCGCCATGCCGAGCAAGATGAGGAGCAGGAACTCGGGGCGAATTGGAAGATTCGGATCGCCGTAGAAGATTGCGATGATCGCGAGGCCGATCGCATCGTCGGCCACGGCGATCAGCAGCAGAAAGTTGATCGCCGGATGCCCTTTGCCAAAGACAGTTCGGGCGACGAGCCACGCGAGCGCGATGTCCGTCGCAGTCGGGATACCCCATCCGCGCCGCAATGTTTCGAGATCGTCTGTCGGTCCATAGAGGAAGGACATGCCGACGAAGAAGACCAGCACCGGGCCGATGACTCCGCCCATTGTCGCCAACAACGGATTGATGGACTTCTTAATCGGATTGAGAGTGCCACCAGGCAGGCAGGATTCGGTAATTTCTTTGGCGGCAACCCCGAAGAAGAACACCATGAAGATGTCGTTGACGAGCCAATGATGGGTAACCAGGTGGCCGAAGACCTTGAGGTCGGCGATGGGCGCCCAATGGATCACGTGCTCGTAGGATTCGTAATCCAGGTTGGCCCAGACCATCGCCACGACCACACCGGACAACAGCGGCAGTGAGAATTCCTGAAGGATGTTGATGAAATCCGGCTTTTTCGATTCGCTCACGATCTGCCCGCCCGTTTGTCTGGATTGAATTCACTCAGTCGAATTTGTGGCCCGTTCGGCCTCGAGGTCCGTTGGCTGTCTCCGGAGGCCGTTCGCGCGTGGTTAGGCTGTTTGCCAATCCGGGCGCGAGGCGATTGCTAATCTCCTGCGTCGGGGCCGCGATTGTAGCGGTTCATCGAAGGAACGACGCCGTCGATCAAGATCGCCCCGATGGCTTCTGCAGCCAGTGGGATGTGCTCCTGCAGCGTGACCTCTTCTGCTTCGGAGAACGCCTGGAGCACCCAATCCACGGCACTGTTTTCGGCTTCGGGCCGTCCGATTCCGAAGCGCAGGCGGGGAAATTCGCTGGTGCCGATCCGCTCAGAGATGTCTTCGAGCCCCCGGTGACCCGCGGAGCCTCCTCGCGGTCGGATCCGAAGGTGCCCGAAGGGCAAGTCGAGATCGTCGACGACGATCAACAGATCTTCGTGTATTTCTTCCACCGGAAGGTCGCGTAGGGCCTCGGCAACCGCTTCACCCGAGTGATTCATGGTGGTTTCGGGGACGAGCAGTCCGATGTCCAGATCAGGTCGTCCAGGTGATTCGTCAGCGCCCTGCGGAAGCCACCCCCGGCCGAAGCGGCTGTTGAATCGGCGGTCCGCCATGAGGATGCCGCACTCGATGGCAAACCGATCGACGATCCGAGCGCCAACATTGTGGCGCGTCGCCGCGTACCGCACCCCTGGATTTCCAAGCCCGACGACGATCTTCACTGCAGACCGCCGCGTCAGTCGTCGCTCTTCGGCTCCGCGGATTCCTCCACCGGAGTCTCGGCTGCAGCCTCCGGGGTGACTGCGTCCTCCTCTTCGGCTTCGGCCGGCACCGCTTCTTCGACGACCACCGGAGCCACCACCGACACGATCGAGACGTTCGGATCGTTGAGGATCTCAACGCCTTCCGGAACTGCAAGGTCGCGAACGTGAATCGACTGGCCGATGTCGAGCTCGCTCACGTCTACCGCGAATTCCTCGGGAATCGCGTTCGGCAGGCATTGGACATCCAGCTCGCGGGTTGCGTGATCGAGGATGCCGCCACCGAGCGAGACGCCTACGGCTGTGCCCTTGAGGTGGATGGAAACCGAAACGTGGATCTTCTGCTGCAGGTCTACTGCGTAGAGGTCCGCGTGAAGATAGGCGCCGGAGATCGGATCGCGCTGGAGTTCCTTGATGAGCACCTGTCGGCCGTCGAAATCGCCGCCACCTGCCACTTTCAGGTCGATCAGCGTATTGATTCCCGCGCTCGCCTTTCGGAGCAAGAGGTCGAGTTCGTACGGATCGAGGCTGATCGGGACCGGTTCCGCATTGCGCCGGTAGCAAACCCCCGGGATTCGGCCCGCCGCGCGCAGCTTGCGGGCCACGCCCTTCCCTCGCCCTTCTCGTAATTCTACGCCCAGTGCGAATTCGCCCATGGGATTCTCCTCAAGAAGTCTTCATACGAAGAGTGAACTCACGCTCTCTTCATTGTTGATCCGGCGGATCGCTTCTCCGAGTAGGGGAGCGATCGTCACGACGTGCAGTTTGGGGCAGTCGCGGGCATCGGGCCGCAGCGGGATCGTGTCGGTGATGACGAGTTCCTTCAGCGGGCTCTCGGCGATTCGTTTGACGGCCGGCCCCGACAGAACCGGGTGGGTGATGACCGCGTAAACGGCCTTCGCTCCCTCTCGGTCCAGTGCCCGTGCAGACTCTGCGAGTGTTCCCGCCGTATCGACCATGTCGTCGACGATCACGCAGGTCTGCCCCCTTACGTCTCCGACGATGTTCATCACTTCCGCGACGTTGGGGGATTCGCGGCGTTTGTCGATGATCGCGAGGTTCGCGTCGAGTCGCTTCGCGTAGGCGCGCGATCGCTCGACGCCTCCAGCGTCTGGTGAGATGATCGTAAGGGGTCCTGGGTAGCGCCTGCGGATCTCTTCCAACAGCACGGGTGTTGCAAAGATGTTGTCGACAGGGATGTTGAAGAATCCCTGGATCTGTCCCGCGTGCAGATCGATGCAGAGCAGACGGTCCGTTCCGGGTGTGCTGATCAGGTCTGCTACGAGCTTGGCGGAGATCGGAACGCGTGGTCGAACCTTACGGTCCTGTCGCGCATAACCGTAATAGGGGATCACCGCGGTGATGCGCTTGGCGGAAGAACGCCTCAGCGCATCGATCATGATGAGTAGTTCCATCAAGTGATTGTTTGCGGGCGATGACGTCGATTGAATCACGAAGCAGTCCATGCCGCGGACGTTCTCGTGGATCTCGACGTTGACTTCACCGTCGTTGAAGGTGCCCACCTCGGCCTTGCCGAGCCGCGTGTCGAGATGGCGAGCCATGGACTCGGCAAGTATGAGATTCGAGTTTCCCGCAAAGAGCTTGGCGCGTTGCATGATCTCTGGATACTCCGGGGGCGGCTCGAGGCAGCAATTGGGAAGCCGCTAGCCTATCGAGATTCCTGTGTTGCTGCGACCCGTGCCCAGACGGGCGCCTCGAAGGCGGCCTCTTCGAGCGCGTGCTCCGCAGCTTTTGTGGACTCGAAGAGGCCGAACACCGTAGCCCCACTGCCCGACATGCCGACCGCCTGCGCGCCCGTGGCCCAGATCTGCCTCTGCAACCGCGCAATCGGTGGGCACAGTCGGATCGCAATCGGTTCGAGGTCGTTTTCCAATCCGAGCCCGGCCGCTCCCGTGAACGTCCATCCGGGATCCGTCGCTCCGGAAAGAGGCGGGATCCTACGGTCAGAGGCGGATTGCGTCAACGCGGGCTGGATCGCCGCGAAGGTTCGAAAGACGTCGGCGGTCGCGAGCGCGATGCCCGGGTTTGCGAGGAGGACAGGTAGCGAGGGCAAGCCGTCCACGGCTTCGAGTCGTTCGCCGATGCCGGTGACCATCGTGGGCCGGGGGTCGAGAAAGAACGGTACATCCGCCCCGAGTTCGAGGGCGATCTCGGCGAGTCGCGATCCGTCCAGCGCGCCCGGGAAGAGATCGCAGAGGGCTCGCAATACGGCGCCCGCGTCGCTGGAGCCGCCCCCCAATCCCGCGCCCACCGGCAGGCGTTTTTCGATTCGCAGTTCGATCCGACAGTTCAAGCCCGCGGCCTCTGCGAAGGCCTTCGCGGCCCGGTAGGCGAGGTTGGTCGCGTCGCTGGGAACCGCTCTGCTCGTTCCCTCGAGCTTGATTTCCAGCTCGAGGGAGGTGGACTCTGAAACCGCAACCTCGACCTCGTCGCCGAAATCCAGTGGCGCGAACAGGCTCACGAGTTCGTGGTACCCATCTGCGCGCCTGCCGACGACGCGCAGGCCGAGATTGATCTTGCCTGGTGCGTGGCAGCGCAGGCGTCGGCTTGCGGGTCCGGGTCGCGTGCTCACTTGCTGGCCTCGACGAACTTCATGTGCAGCTCGTAGAGGATGCTCTCCAAGAGCTTGGATTCGGTGTCCGTGAGATTGCCGCGGGTTTTCTCGGTGAGCATTTCGAGGGTGTCGATGGTCTGGCGGGCGATCGGAAGATTGAGCTCGACGCGCTCCTCCGCTCCGGTTTCAGAGTCTCTGATCTCGCCGAGTTGATAGAGCGCGGTGGTTCCGAGGGAGAGTACGAACGTCGCGAAGTCGATGGCGGGTCCGCCAGCGTTTTCCGATCGCTCTTCGGAATCGTTCATCGTAAAGCCGGGTCCGCGTTTGCTCTCTTGGGTCGCCATCAGGTGTCCGTCCTCAAAGCTCGATCCTCTAGGTGGATTCGCTCTTCGGTGTCGAGCCGTTCCATTTCGTGGTAGGCCCGAACGAAGCGCTGAGTGAGTGTTACGGTGCTGCCGATCAAGAGAATCCACAACGCCGGCACGACGAAGCCCAGGATCGCTCCCGCGGCCAACAATCCGACGCGCTCGCCGCGCTCGAATAAACCGACGTTGATACCGGCGGGTACGAAAAGCTTCGCACAGGCCGCCGAATAGGAGACGAGAACCGTCGCGGTCAGTGCTGACCCGGTGAGCAGCACGGTGCCCGGCTCTCCGATTCGCGCGAAGTAGATCGACAGGCCCACCAGGACCACCACATCGGCGAGCCGATCAAGCGTCGAGTCGAGGAAGGCGCCGAAGCGCGTCGAGATTCCCTGGTGCCGAGCGACCACGCCGTCGACCAGATCGAAGAAGCCGCTCGCGAGCATGAGAATTCCACCGCTGACGAGCCAGCCCGCTGCAAATGCAGCGGCAGCGGCGATCGAGCCGATGGCTCCAATCACAGTCAGCAGGTTGGGGTTCAACGGGCGGACGAAGAGAAACGGAAAGGCCGTGTGGATCCATCCGTCGAGTCGATCTCCCAACTGCTGCTTGATCATGGGCTAGGGCCCTATCAATAGGGTTTACGCCGTATCGAGTCCGGTGGGGGTCTGAGGGTCCGTTTCGGGCGGCGTTGCGCCGATCTCACCCGGGCTGGGCTCGGCTTCTTCTTCTGCAATTTTCCCGCTGGCATCCGGTAGTTTTTCGGCCTCCCGGGCCAGATCTGCCCTGGACATCCAGCCACGTCGCCCTGCGAGGCGCCGGTCCATTCGCAATTTTTCGAGCGCTCGCTTGTTCATCGATGTCTTCCTCACGTCGGTATAATAAGTATGACACGGTAGCAAATTGACACGAATCGAGACGATCCAGATCATTTGCCGCACACCCGGGGGACTCTTGCACGACCGTTCGGTTCTTCTAGCCGCAATTGCCCTGGTGGCCGCCATGGCCTGCTCGTCCCCCCCGCCCGCATTTGACGATGTGCCGCCGGCCGAGGAATTGTACGAGGAAGCGCTCGACATCCTCAAGGGCCAAAGGTGGTACTTCTTCCGCATCACCGACTACATCCGGGCCATCGAGAAGCTCCAGTCGATCATCGACAATTATCCCTACAGTGACGTTGCTGTTCTTGCGGAACTCAAGATTGCCGACGCCTACTTCGACGATCGTCGATACGACGAGGCGCTTTCCTACTACCGGGATTTCGCGGATCTCCACCCTCAGCACGAAAAGGTTCCTTATACGATTCTTCGCTCGGCGCTCTGCCGAGAGCGACAGATGCACTCCACCAACCGCGATCAAACCGCGACCCGCGACGCACTGCTTCACCTCGACCGCCTGCTCGCGAAATATCCACATTCGCCCGAGGCTCGAGAAGGCGAGATCCTGTGGCGAGATCTTCGCACGCACCTCGCCAAGAACGTCACCGAGATCGCCGAGTTCTATCTGGAGAGAGAGGAGTACGAAAGCGCCGCAGAGCGCTATCGGTCGCTGCTGAACGAATATCCGGGCCTCGGCCTGGACGCCGAGGCGCTCTACAATCTGGGGGTCTGTTACCTGGAGATGCGCCGCACCAAAGAGGCTGAGCGGATCTTCCAGTCAATCGTTCAGAACTACCGGGATAGCGAGTACGCCGCTGCGGCAGCGGAGCGGATTGCAGAGGGGCCGAAGAGCAACTAGGGGGCAATGGATGCGCCAGACTGGACCGTTGACGCCCACCGAGCGTCGGGACTACGAACTTGGACGGCGCTGCTTCGAGCGTGGGGATGCCGAAGCTTCGTTACCCCATCTCACCCGGCTGATTCAAACGCGCAACTTTGCAGATGTCCATTACATGATCGGTGTGATGTACAACCGCAAGGGCGATCTCAGTGCGGCGGGCGATTCGCTTCGCGAAGCGCTGAGGATCAATCCCTCTTACACGGAGGCCCTGCTCGCCCTCGCCAACATCTACGAGAGCCAGGGTGACTTCGAGCGTTCCCGCGAAATCGCGGAGCGGGCGGGAACCGTGGCGCACTCGACGAATGACGTGCTCGACGCGACCACCCGCGGCAAGCTCGCCAACCTTCAGGCCGCTCTCGGAGACGCCTACCGTGAAGTGGGTGAACTGCGCGAGGCCATCGAGGCCTACCGCAAGGCGCTCGACCGCTGCCCGAACTTCCCCGACATCCGAAATCGACTCGGCATCGCGCTGCGCGATGTAGGGCTTCCGGATCGCGCGCTCGCAGAATTTCGCCGCGTGCTGCGCGGCCATCCCGGGCTCTGCGATGCGGCGGTGCAGCTCGGTGTAACCCTGTATTCGCTGGGCCGCACCGAAGAGGCCGCGCACGAGTGGGATGCCGTGCTCGCCGAGCATCCCGAGCGCGAAGACGCGCGGATGTATTTGAGGATGATCGGGCAGTACTAGCCCGCGCAGTTTCATGGCTGGTTTCGCGCTACGTACCACTGGCGGGGGCCCAG
>JACZVU010000020.1 GCA_022572485.1 Myxococcales bacterium | reverse complement strand
GCGGGTGGCTGGGGGTTCATGAAGGGTGGAATGGGTGCGGTGCCGCAGTCGATCGCGGGTTGTGCGACCGCGCATGGCTGCGAAATCCGCACCGACGCGGAAGTTGCTCAGATCCTGACCGAGAACGGTCGGGTGACGGGTATTGCTCTCCAATCGGGAGAGGAAATTTTTGCGAATACCGTTGTTACGGGCGCGGACGCGAAGACTTCGTTTCTCAAATTGCTCGATACCAAGCAGCTCCCGACCGATTTCGTCGAGGAGATCCGCAACCTGCGGACGTTCAGCACGGCATTCAAGATCAATATTGCCGTTGATACGCCGCCCGTCTACAAGGCTTTCAAGGCCGGGGAAATGGACGTTGACTATCCGAGCTACGTGCACATTGGACCGACAATGGAATACCTCGAAAAAGCCTACGACGACGCCAAGTATGGGCGCCCCTCCACCCGCCCCTTCTTCACTCCATGCGTGCCGACGGTCGTCGATCCGGATCTTGCGCCTCCCGGAAAACACATCATCAACATTTTCGGTGGTCACGCTCCGTACGAGCTCAAGGACGCGACTTGGGAGCAGGAGCGTGAGAAGTTCGCGGACCGGGTTCTCGATGTGTTCGAGGAATTCGCACCAGGTGTGAAGAATTCGGTCATCGACCGTCAGATCCTGATGCCGCCCGATCTGGAGCGCATCTTCGCGCTTCCGCAAGGTCACATCTTCCACGGCGAGCTGAGCCTGGATCAGCTTTCCTTCATGCGGCCGGCCCCCGGGTACGCGGATTACCGCACACCCATTCGCAATCTCTGGCAATGCGGCTCCAGCACGCACCCGGGTGGCGGTGTGATGGGGATGGGCGGTCACAACGCATCCCGCGAGATACTCAAGGGTTGGTGATGGATTCGGCGCCCTGATCAGGGCGCCGAAATACCGCGATTCGCGCGCTCATAGGCGAATCGGCCGGCGAGAAGAAGCCGGTGAGAAGGAGAAGCGAGAATGAAACTCACGCCGCTCTATCAAAAGCACCTCGACCTCGGTGCAACGATGTACACGACGGGTATGGGATACGCGATGCCCGCTTACTACTCGAGTGCGGAGGAGGAGGCCAAGAACGTCCGCGAGCGAGTTGGCATGAACGATGTCTCGCTGATGGGCCGGCTGGACGTCAAGGGCAAGGATGCGCTTGCTCTGACCCAATATCTGATCGTCAACGATGCCGCCCGATTGTCGAATGGACAGGCGCTCTATTCGGTCATGTGCAACGAAGAAGGCCTGATCGTCGATGACGTCATCGTCCTGCACTTCAGCGCCGAACATCTGCGCATCATCACCTCTTCGATGTTCCGAGCGAGAACGCTCACCTGGATCCAGAAGCACATCGATGAGAAGAGCATGAGCGCATACGTGACGGACGTCAGCTCCTACTATGCGATGATCGGCGTTCAGGGGCCGAAGTCACGAGAGGTGCTGAGCGGCATCACGGACATTGATCTCTCGAGGCTGAAATTCTTCCGTTTCGCGTTCGGGAAATTCGGAGAGCTCCCGTGTGTGATCGCCCGGCTCGGATTTTCGGGAGAGCTCGGCTACGAGTGCTACGTGAACGCGGAAGACGCTCACGCAACGTGGGACATGATCATGGCGGCTGGCAAGCCGAACGGGATCCTGCCCTATGGGATGGACACGCTCGACGCCTTGCGCTGGGAGAAAGGATTCATCTTCTACGGTTTCGACGCGACGGACGAGCACAACCCCTACGAGTGCAGGGTTTCCGAGTTCATCCGCTACGACTGCGGTGATTTCCTCGGACGCGAGGCGCTGTTGAAGATCAAGGAGCGCGGGCCGGCCAAGAAACTGATGGGCCTGGAGGTCGGCGGCGACCAACTGGCTCCCGGCAATCAGCCGCTTGAGATCGGATCGGAGCGTGTGGGTCACGTCGTGGCCGGATTTCACTCGCCGAGTCTCGATCGAAATCTTGGCTACGCTTATGTGAATGCACCGCATTTCGAAGGCGGCACCAAGGTCACCCTGAGAATCGGCGGCACCGAGACGCCTGCTACCGTCGTAGACATGCCATTCCTAGACCCCGCTGGAAATCGCATGAGGATGTAGTCTGGTGTTTTCGGATATTTTCTTTGCCACAGACCAATGGAGGACACGATGCGTCTGAATTCTTCTCGTCATCTAACAATACTATGCGTGTTTATGAGCATCGCATTTCTCGCTGCGACCGCACTGGCACAACAGCGTTCCGGGCGATCCTCTATCCCTGGCGGCTTTGCCGAGGGTCGTATGATGAAGAAGAATGCCAAGGAGCTCGGTTTGAGCGAGGAGACGGTTGCGAAAATCGATGCTGCAATCAAAGCGGGCAAGGAGGAGGAAACGAAGATTCGCGAGCAGAGCAAGGTCGCCATTGACGAGCTGAACAAGATCCTCGCGCAGAACCTCCCGAATGAGAAGGAGCTGATGGCCGCGTCCAGCCAGGTCGGAGAAATCGCTGCGAAGTCACGAGCGCTCAAGATGAAATCCGTGATCGAGATGCGTTCGCTCCTCACGCTCGAACAGCTCGAAAAATTCATGGAGCTACGCCAGAAGGCCACCGCTCGCCGCTGAGCCGGATTGGCTGACTGGGCTCGTTTGACCTCAAGTTGCCCGATGAGCCCGGCCGAGGTATTCTTGGAAATGAATGTCGCGGCCATCTGCTGCGACCCTGGAGGTTGGGCATGCCCGCCCGGATGATGAGACGGCACCACCGCCCACGTATTCGCTCCGCCATTGCCGAGGCGGAAGACGTTCAACACCAGCGCGGACTGGGCTGACGACTCTACAGCCCCGAGTTCCACATCCCATTTGAATGCGCGTCTCCGTGCGCCGTGCCAAGCGCACCCGCAGCGAGACCGCCAATATCTGCAGATAGGCGCCCTGCCACCATGTGTGGTGGGTGCAACTCTCCGCCCAAGCGCCCAAGGGAGCAAGGAAATCCATGGCAGCTCAAATGCCGCACCAACCACGCTACGACGCCAGGGTGCTGTGGCGTCAAGATAAAGACCATTTCATCCATCCATTTACCCACTTCCCGAGTTTCGAGAAGAAAGGCGCTCTCGTCATCTCGGAAGGCAAGGGTGCCTATGTGTTCGACGCGGATGGCAAGCGCTACCTGGACGGAATTGCAGGCATCTGGTGCGTCAACATTGGCCACGGGAACGCCGAGATGGCCGATGCGCTGGCCGAGCAGGCCAGGCGCCTGTCGTTTTTCAACACGTTTGTCGACACGACGAATCCCCCGGCCGCCCAGTTGGCCGCCAAGCTCGCAGACCTGGCCCCAGCCCATCTGAATCGGGTCTTCTTCGATACCGGGGGTTCTGCCGCAAACGACACGACGGTGCGAACCATCCACTTCTATTTCAACCGGCTGGGGATGCACGCGAAGAAGAAACTGATTTCGCGTGTCGACGCATATCATGGCAGTTCCTACGTCACGATGGCGCTCACGGGCAAGAGCGAGGATCACGAGGGCTTTGATCTGCCGGAAGGCCTAGTCGACTATGTCTCGTGCCCCAATCCGTACAGGCGTCCGGCCGGGATGGCGATCGACGAGTACTGCGATCAGCTGGTTGACGAACTCGAGGCGAAGATCCTCGAACTCGGGCCGGAGAACGTTGCGGCTTTCTTCGCCGAGCCGATTCTGGGAGCCGGCGGGGTGATCGTTCCGCCCCCTGGTTATCACCGTCGAACCCAAGCGGTGTGCCGCCGTTACGATGTACTCTACGTTTCCGATGAGGTAGTGACGGGCTTTGGACGCCTGGGTCATATGTTTGCCTCGGAACCGATGTTCGATCTGTCTCCCGATGTGATCACGTCCGCAAAGGGGATTACCTCGGGTTATGTCCCACTGGGTGCTTCGATCTTCAGTGATCAGATCTACGAGGTGATCAGCAGATCCGAGCCGGGGCGAGACTCGTTCAACCACGGCTTTACGTACTCCGGGCATCCCATCTGCTGCGCTGCTGCGCTCAAGAACATCGAGATCATCGAGCGCGATCGCATTTGCGAGCATGTCCAGGAGGTCGGTCCGTATTTCGAGAAGTGCCTCGCGCGCCTCGAGTCGTTGCCGCTCGTGGGAAACGTGCGCGGGAGCCACTTCATGCTCTGCGTCGAGAGCGTCGCCAATAAACAGACGAAGGAACTCTTGCCGGAAGAAGTCGGAATCGGCGAGCGGATTTCGGATCACTGTGAGAAGAGAGGTCTCATCGTGCGCCCGCTGGGCCACCTGAACGTGATCTCGCCGCCGCTGATCCTGACGCGGGGCGAGATCGACGAATTGGTGGCAATTCTCGGAGCGAGTATCGAAGCCACCGCCGACGATCTCGTCCGGGAAGGCATCCGGATCGACTAGAATCCAACAGTGCCTGGTCGCGGTGCGAGCGACGGGCTGGCTCGGATCCAAATTCGGGTCCGGGCTGTATTTCGTGCGCTGGGCGGGGCGTTTCACGAACACATATGGCAATCTGGACCGCTGAACGGGGTGCGCCGCGGAGTGTGGATTGGTTCAAATGCCCTTTGAGATGATTCGATACGAGACCGATGGCCCGGTTGCGATCATCGCACTCGATCGGCCTGAAAAACTGAATGCGATCAATGCCCAGATGATTCGGGAACTCAACCAGGCGCTCGATCGCGCCGAGAGCGATCCCGATGTGCGCGTCATCGTGCTCCGCGGAGAGGGCAAAGCCTTCTCCGCGGGATTCGACCTCGGTGGCGGAGAGAGCAAATGTGAAGATCGAATCGAAGCGTTGCGCGCCAATCTACAGCTCGATTTCGACGTCATCATGCGATTCTGGGATTCACCAAAAATCACGATCGCAGCCGTTCACAAATACTGCCTAGGTAGCGCGCTTGAGATGGCGGTAGCGTGCGATATCACCGTGGCAGCCGAGGGCTGCCGCTTCGGTGAGCCGGAGGTCAAGTTTGGTAGCGGGATCGTGACGATGATCTTGCCCTGGTTGATCGGCCCGAAGCGAACGAAGGAGTTGTTGCTGACGGGTAGCGACGAGGTAACCGCCGAACGCGCACTCGCGATGGGCCTCGTCAATCGAGTGGTTCCCGCCGAGGATTGCTATGCAGAGGCCCTGCGCCTTGCACGCACGATTGCCGTCAATGACCGCGTGGCCGTCACGCTTACCAAGAAAGCGATCAATCGCAGTTACGAGGTGATGGGAATGCGGCAGGCCTTGCTCCAGAGCCTCGAATTGGATGTCAGTATCGAGGCCAGCGAGACGCCCGAATCGCGTGAATTCAACCGAATCATGGCTGAAGAGGGCACCAAGGCAGCGCTCGCCTGGCAAGAGGCGCGGCTGCTCAAGAGATGAAGCGGTTGGCCTGTCCGGATCCTCTTGATGTCGCCTCCACAGCAACGCGGTCGTCTTCCGGCAGCTACTCTCGTGGTGCGCTTGAAAATGGAGACTTGGTATTTTGACCCGGTTCACGGCGATCCTCCTGACGATTTTCACGGGCTTTAGCGGCTTGGTGTACGAGGTGGCGTGGCAGAAATATCTGGTGACGCTGCTTGGTTCACAGGGAGAAGCGACCGCCGCGATTCTCGCCATCTTCCTCGGCGGCCTTTCCGTTGGCTACTCGCTATTTGGTAGGGCGACGCGCCGACTCGTCGAGCGTTCGCGACAGCGTCGGAAGTTGCCCCGGCTGCTTCTCTTCTATGGTCTGATCGAGGCGGGTATCGGCGTCTACGCGTTGCTCTTTCCGCTGTTGTTTGGCGTTGCGCAAGAGATATCGCTGCTGCTTCCGATCGGTACAGCTGGCCTTGCGTTCGGATTCGATGTGCTGTTATCGGTCCTGCTGATCGGTCCCCCGGCCGTCTTGATGGGCGGCACGATCCCGATCCTCACGCTGGGCCTCGCCGGAAGTCGGGAGCGAGCGACTCGGATCCACGCGCTGATCTACGGATGTAATACGGTGGGCGCTTTTCTTGGAGCGTTGGTCGGCGCGTTCATCTTGATACCGCATCTGGGCCTCGATGGTGTTCTCTATGCGATGGGTTCGCTGAACGTAATTGCGGGTTTCATCTTCCTGTTGCTCGATCGCTACGGAAGGCGCGTTACCCCGGATCTCGAGCACGGACCGCCAGCGACGACAAGTTCGATTGAACGTTTCAGAGTGTATGCAGCGATCGCATTCTTGGCAGGCTTTGCGATGATGGCACTTCAAACAACTCTCAATCGAATTGGAAGTCTGGCATTTGGTTCGTCTCACTTTACCTTTGCAATCATCGTCGCAGTCTTCGTACTCTGCATTGCCTTGGGGAGCTTCACGGTCTCCCTGTTTCGCAACATTCCGCGCAGCGCGGTCGCGATTACCCAGTGGGCGCTCGTCATTTTCCTTCTGGTTCTCTACCAGCACGTCGAAAATGCTCCCTATTGGGCGCATACCATCCGCATCGTTTTCCGAGATCTGGATCAGATTTTCTACCCCTTCTACATCGCGTCGTTTGCGTGTATTTTTCTCGTACTCGTGATCCCGATCGGCCTTTCGGGTGCGCTGCTTCCCCTCTTGTTCCATCACCTCCGAGGTGAAGTAGGAGGCCTTGGGTCCGTAGCGGGTCGGCTCTACAGCTGGAATACGGTGGGTTCGTTGGTCGGCGCCCTGTTCGGTGGATACGTGCTGCTCTTCTGGCTCGACCTTCATCAAATCTACCGACTCACGTTGGTCGCATTGATATTGGAATCGGTGCTCCTGACGGGACTTCTTCTTCGCATTTCGAATAAAATGGTCATCGCTCTTGTTCTGCTTCCCACGTTGGTCGGCCTCTACGCGCTTCCCGCCTGGGAACCGGAACGACTCAGTGCTGGATTGTTTCGCCGCCGAGCGCCTCAGGCCAATAGTTTCATCGGGCCGGACGCCTATTTCAAGAACCAGAACCAGAACCAGAACCAGAATGCGGTCATCTATTACAATGATGGACCCACCGCCACCGTCACCGTCCGCGAGAAGGTGCAGGAGGTTGGCCGGCTGAATCGCTCGATCTACCTAAACGGAAAATCGGACGGAAATCTGGTTGCCGATTACCCGACGATGTCGCTGCTCGCGCTGATTCCGGCGTTGATGGCCGAGAAGGTGGAGCGGTGTTTCGTGATCGGCTTCGGAACCGGTGTGAGCGCCGGCGAACTCGCCGCTCTCGAGTGGGTGCAGGAAGTCGATGTTGCCGAGATTTCCCAGGCAGTGATCGAAGCAGCGCCGCTATTTGATGAAGGCAATCTCGGAGCGTCAAAGAACCCGAAAGTGACGATCCGGCGTGGAGATGCCTATCGGACACTGATGAGAGCCGAGGGAACGTATGATGTCATCGTGTCCGAACCCAGCAACCCATGGGTGACGGGTGTCGAGATGCTCTATAGCATCGAGTTCCTGGAGGCTGCTCGGTCGCATCTGTCACGCGGCGGTGTCTACGCGCAGTGGATGCATCTATACGCTCTCAATGCCGAAACGATCAAACTCGTCCTGCGTAATTACGCCGAAGTCTTTCCTTACGTATCGGTCTGGATCACGCAGCCCAGAGATCTTCTCTTGTTGGGATTCGACACACCCGAACGCGCACTCGACCTTGCAGCGATCGAGGGTCGTTTTGAGCGGGCGGATTTCGCAGCGGGGCTGAAGCGGGCGGGGATCGAGAGTATCCCCGCTTTGCTCGCCCGCGAACTGCTCCCGCTTGGAATACTGCACACTTCCGATCTCGACGGTCCATTACACACCCTCCGTCATCCGCGGCTGAGTGATCTAGCAGCGCGCGCTTTCGTGGCGGGAAACGACGCGACGCTGCCGAAGTTTGCGACTGCTGAGGGTGCTGAGGTCGGTTTCCAGAACTCCTTGCTTCGGCGTTATGTTGGTGGGGGAAAAGGCCCTCTGCTGGAAGAAATCTCAGAGGTCGCGGTGCGAGCGACGTGTGCTGTCCAGCTCGTCGCCGAATGTGCGACCCTGCTGGCTGATTGGCGGCGCATCGATCCCGAATCGGAAGCCTTGAATGCGTTGATCGAGGATCTTCGAAGTAATCCAGTGCTCGCAAGCATGCTTACCAACGAGAAGCTCGCGGCGCTGGGGAGACTCTTTGGCGGGCGACCCCTGGTGAATCTAAAAGGCCCCCGGTCTCTGGCGCGCGCCAAACGGCTCAGCAGGCTTTACCTGACCCACTATCATCACGCAGTTCCTTTTGATCGAGGCGTGCTTCGCGCCGCTTGGGGAAACTGCTCGATCAAGGGCTGCAGGAAAGCTCAACATCAGATCGAAAGGCGACTTGGAAAAATTGGCGCGCCAAGGCGCAGCGATGTTCCGCTGCGAAGGTCTGGAGCAGGCGCCCCAGCGCCGAACGAATGAGTCGACAGCGCGGCGCGCTCTCATTTACCAGCGAGCAGCTGGCTACCACTTCTTTCAGGTGCGCGGCGCCCTCAAGCAGGCGTCGCTTTCGCTGTGCGAGCATTTACATCAGCTGCCAGATCTTCGCCTGGATCGTGATCGCGTAAGTCATCCGATCCGCAAACGCGACCACAAAACCGACACTTCGATTCGAACCGTCGGCCTCTTGTTCGATTTGGGCTCAGCTCGATCGGGTGAATGTTCCCATTTCGGAGCCACCAAAATTCATGCGCCAATTAAATTAGGATTCGAGATCCACCGTGGCATCCACTTCGGAAGAAAAATTGCGGTGTATTGTCTCGCTCCGAATCGAAAAGATGGGGCAAAGGTGTCACACACTCGGGCCTTGTTTACACCGCGCGGCCAGAGTGTCCGTACCCGGCATGCGCCGCTACGCCCGGTTGGTTTTGCCGTTCTCGCGTTCGGCCCGGCGGTACAGGGTCTTGCGATCGATACCGAGAATCTTTGCAGCGTGAACCTTGTTGCCGTCCGTGATGCGCATGACTTCCTTGATGTAGCGGTCTTCGAGTTCGCGAAGGGTCATCCGGCTTTTGGTGGCTGCATGCGTCAACGCAGCAGGAGAGATTTCGCATTCGTCACATACCGCGGAGTCGAGGATCAGATCCTCTGCATTGATCTCAGTGGCATCTGAAAGCGTCAGGGCGCGCTCTATGACATTTTCGAGCTCGCGCGCATTGCCTTTCCAGGGAAACGCCGACAGATGCTGAAGCCCACTCGAAGAGATCGTCCGGGCGCGGTTGGAAGAGTGCTTAGCGACAAAAGCCTTGGCGAGAGGCGGAACGTCTTGGGGGCGCTCGCGAAGCGGTGGAATGTAGATCGGGATGACATTCAATCGATAGTAGAGATCCTCTCGAAATCTTTCCGCTTCCATCTCCGCGGCGAGGACCTTGTTCGTCGCGGAGATGATTCGGATGTCGACCTTGGTGGCCTGCGTTCCGCCGACGGCTCGTACTTCTCGATCCTGCAGAACGCGGAGTAGTTTTCCCTGGAGCACCAGGCTCATATCGCCGATCTCATCGAGAAACAGTGTTCCACCGTTTGCTTTCTCGAAGAGCCCCTGCTTCGTGGTGTGCGCTCCTGTAAACGCGCCGCGAACGTGCCCGAATAGTTCGCTCTCTAGGAGCCCCTCCGGAATTGCCGTACAGTTGATCGGAACGAAGGGGCCGCTCGCGCGGTTTCCACTGTAGTGAATGGTGCGGGCGATGACTTCTTTGCCGGTTCCGCTCTCGCCTGTAATGAGTACACTGCTGCTGCTATTGGCGACCTTTCGGATCAGCGCGAAAATTTCGCGCATGGCTGGGCTCTCTCCGATCAGGTCGCCGAAGGAGCTCGTCTGGTCGAGGGCGCGTCTCAGGCGGCGGTTTTCTTCTTCGAGTGCGCGGCGTTCGAGGGCGCGCTCGATGGTCAGAACGACTCCATCCGGTTCAAATGGTTTCGTGATGTAGTCGAACGCTCCGGCGCGCATGGATTCCACCGCTGAGTCGATGCTTCCGAAAGCTGTCATGAGGACGACCGGTGTCTCGGGGAGTCGCTCGCGCAGCTCGCCAACCATTTCGATGCCGTTCTTTCCGGGCATTCGGATGTCACTCAAGACGACATCGAAGCACTGTTCGTCGGCTCGTTCGAGAGCCTCGGCGGCGGATGTCGCCTCCTCGACCGAGTAACCGCGGTCGCGGAACAGCGAGGCGAGCATTTCGCGCATCGCGGTGTCGTCGTCAACAATGAGGAGCTGGGATCGTGAACTCATAGCGCCCTTTTGAAGCACGAATCGTACCAAGGCACTGAGCGCTCTGGCGGTGCCTGGTGGCTCAATGTGTTCCAAATAGACCCACATGTGTAGCAAATAGCCCCATTTTGTGCGATAAAATTAGGGCTGTAAAGCGGCCGGCGCACCATTGCGTGGGAGGAAGATCCGAAACTCGGTTCCGCGGCCCTCCTCGCTTTCCACCTCCATGCTCCCGCCGTGATCCGTGACAATTCCCTTCGCGACCATCAGGCCGAGACCGTTTCCGGCGCCTGCTTCCTTCGAGGTGAAAAACGGCTCAAAGATCCGCGGGAGGTCCCGTTCGGGAATGCCCTGGCCATTGTCCGCAACCGTGATTTCAACTTTGCCATCCGCTGTGGCTTGCAGTGCAACCCGCAATTCTCCGCCGTCGGGCATCGCGTCTACGGCGTTCATGAACAGATTGAGGAAGAGCTGTTGCAGGCGCTCGGGGTCGCCGAGCACACTCGGTGCGGCATCGAGCTGGGATCGGATCTCGATTCCGAAACGGGAGAACTTCTCCGTCAAGAACGCGAGGGTCGTCTCGATTACGGATTCGAGTGAGACGGGCACCTGCTGTGCCTTGCCGGGTCGCGCCATGTTGAGAAGCGTCTGGATGATCTTCGAAATCCGGCCGACCTGTTCCTGAATCGTACGCAAGCGCCATTTCGCGTCCTCATCGGAAACCGCAGATTCGAGTTGATTGGCGTGTCCTTGAATAACACCCATAGGTGTTCCTATCTCGTGCGCGAGGCCGGCGACCAAAGTGATCATTGACGCGAGCTCTTCGGCAATCCGCGCGCGGTTTTCAGTGAGCTGAAGCTCCACCTTTTGATCTTCGAAATCTCGCGCGAGGCGTCGGCTTTCCTCCGCGAGTTCGCTCGTGAAGTACTGGAGCTGTTGCTGTTGTAGATCGATGTAGGCCTCCATTGCGATCTGCGCGTCGAGCGAGAGCAGTTTATGGAGCGCGGCGATCGTTCGACTCGCCTCGAGAGGATCGTGCGGGTGGGCCTCGTGCACCAATGGTACGAGCAGCGAGAGGTAGAGCGTGTAGGCTCCGAGGTACCAGCGCGGTTCCAGCCCGATCCGTTCGTGAGCCTCGCCGATGAGTCGGCGCTGTTCGAGGTAGGCGTCGTCGATGATCGGACCCGCGAGGCTAAGCAGGTAGTTGCGTTGCGTGTTCAGGAGCCGCTCTCGGACCGCCGGGTCTACGAGGAGCTGACGTGTCGGGGAAAACGAAAGCAGGTGGTGGTAAAAGGAATCCACCAGTCCGGCAGCGTGCTTCTCGAGAACCGGTTGTAATGCGGCGAGCCGCTCCAAATCCTCAGGACCCAGGTTTAGGTAACCGAGGCGCATCTCGAGATCGGCGGAGCGGGGCATTTATCAGAAGGTGAGTTCCGGAGGCGCAGAGTCAAGAGCGTTCAGAAAAACCTCTTCGCGACACTCATGGTCCTTGACGGCGAGCCAACACGATTCGAGAGACCTAGCGGCGAGATGGAGCTGTTTCCTGAGGATCTGATCGATGACGGTTTGAAGCCCGACGTTGATACCGTGGTGGTCTTCGATGAGCGCTTCGAGTTCAGCGTGGTGCTGCGGACAGAACCCGCGAATCGCCGGGAAGACGATCTTCTCCTCGAGCAGAAAATGGGCTTTGACGGCACCATCGAGTCGAAAAGCAGCGGTCTGCGCGTTGCGACTGGCTCCGCTCGCGAGCGCGCTGCTCAGATCCTCGAAGAGAGGCTCGAGCCGCCTGTGCTGTGCCTGGATTTGATCGGCGGCGCGCTTCAAGCGGTCGCGAAGTTTGCCTTCGTTCGTTTCCATCGGATCCCGTGTGATCCCCGAGCCCGAGCCAATGCAGCAGGCTCGGCACTTTGGCGTTTCGCAAGCTGTGCTCCACCCGATTGGTAGGATGCTGCTCTCGATCCTTCTTTTGCCGTGTAGGGTCGTTGCAAGGCATGTGCCGCCGAGAATCGATCGCAAATGACGGGGGATCGCGAGCAGGTGCGGCACATGGGGGCAGTGGCTCGTCGGAAAGTGGGGCAGAGATGGTCTTTCTCAGGCCTGGTTCGAGACGATGCCCGCAGGGACGACCCTCGCGTCTCCATGCGGATCGATCGACTCGACTGCGGGCAGTTGGGCGACGATCCCTTCGATGCGGGCTGTCATCTCTGCTGAAAGATCGACGAAGCGCAGGAACAGCCCGCTTCCAGTATCGACTCTGGAAACCTCCGCGCTCAACATCAGCGGTTCTTGCTGCGAGGTGTCGAACAGAGCGAGTCGAAGTTTGTTGCCGGGGGTGAGTCCTAGTTGTCGTACCACTCGGATCCCATCGACCGAAAGGTCGCGACCGAGCAGCGCTTGAATGACGTGCGCTTCCTCATCGACTTGGACGATTTCTTGTTCGAATACACCGCGGTTTGGCAATGGCCGGACGACAGCCGACGAAGAATCTTTCAATTCGGTGGGGGTCAGATCTTTCGCCTTGGGTTCGGAGAAATCCTCCGTGTGGGTCTGGGGATCTTCGCTTTGCGGTTCCAGCGTGGGGGCTCCTTTGCCGTGCGCTTCGACTGCTGGAGTCTGCGCTTGTGGGCGCTCGCCGTGCGGTAGTACCGGCGGGCTCTCGCTCCATCTCTCGCAGAGGTCTACGAGAGCCTTGCGCGTTGCTGGCGTGCTGTCGTCGAGAATCACTCCAAGCGCAGTGCGCTCGTTTCCGCTGTGCGCCGCGTTGGGTGTGCTGCGGAGTACTTTTCCGCGAAGCTTGAGCGCTTTTCCGCCGATTGTTTCGGCTGGAATCTTGATCGCGATGCGCGTGCCCACTTGCGGGCTGTTCTCGACCAACAGACAACACCCAGCCCGGGAAATATCCAGCAATCGACCACGGCTCCGCTTCCAACCAGATCGCCAGCTCACCGCGCACCCGACGGGGTGGCGAACCCGCCCGCGTCGATCGCGCTCCGCGTAGACCGCGTAGCGGAGCAAGAGTCGCAGTGCTTCGGGGTGTATGTGAGGACGGAGCAGGTAGCGGAAGCCCTGCTGGCGGATCTGCGAGCGCATGGTTTCCGAAATATTTCCACAGACCGCGATTCCGACGAGTAGGTCGGTGTCGACCGGAATCGGATCCGACATTGCGATCTCCGCGGAGACGACAAGGAGGCTGGCGTCGTCGAGTGTCGCGAGCTGGGGATCGTAGGGGCCACATTGAATGGGCTCGACGCCCAAACCTCGGAGGATCTCGGCGATCTCGTCCAGATCGGAACCTCCCACGAGCACCGCGATGAGCGGGCGTGGCGGCTTGGGCCTTTCGGTTCGCTTGCTCCGCGGGGTATCGTGTTTCGCGCCCTTCTTCGCGAACGAGCGCGCGGATTTGGCTCGCCGCTCCTCTGTGTCTCTAAAAGTGCCCCTCGCTTCTGCGGCGTTTTCCGGCGGGGCCGACTCGGGTCGTCGATTGCGGTCGCCGTCGCCAACCCCTGGATCCGATTTCGTGGGCGGCGCGCTGACCTCGCATTTCGGGTCGGCGCCCGGAGCCTGCGTGAAGTCGCAGTCGGTTTGGATTGCTTCATCGAGGGCGGAATCACTCGTGAGAAGCCCGTATTCGCGCGGCGCTTCGAGGATCTTCACACCGATCCCGGGCTGGATCAGCGTGGTGAGCGCGGCCGGCACGGACCGGCGACGCACCACGCAGCCTCGCAGTGTCATGGTCGGCGCTGCCACCGAAGCCGCCAGATGGATGTCGATCTCCGTTCCAGGAGAGAGCAGCGCGTTGGTCCGGATGAAAATTCCCGAAGGGCCGAGGTCGAGGATGATTCCGCGCTGGACGCTCGTCTCGTAAAAGAATTCGCAGGTGAGCCTTCGCTTGATTCTCCGGTTTTCTCGTCGCTCCATCGCATCGCCCGCCACCCGAAAGAGGGAAAATTCGGCCTCTACGGGCGTTTCCGTTTATCGGTCACCGGGGCCTGCGAGTTGACGCCCGCGCGCGTCGGCAGTGAGTAGGGCCGCCCCAGTCACCCGAGAGCAAGAGTGAACCGAAGAACTCGAGAGCAAGCGTGAAGCGAAGATGTGCAACTCAAGTGCGACACGCTTACGGACGATGAATTTCGTGCAGTTTTCGCTCAAGCGGGTGGTTGAGAAAACCGACGAGGTTATTGCACCACAATGCCTGCAGGGCACCGCTGGGTCGAGTGAACGCACTGTACCCACTCTCGGTGTGTCTCGCGGCTTGCCGGACGTTGACAGGGCTGGACGGTGCTCGAGGTGAACTAAATGACCGCACTCCTCCATTCGACGAAAAGTGTTGTTACGCATCTCTTGGTGGCGTCCTTTTGCTTCCTGATGCCCGCTTCAGCAAGTGCGCAGAGCGGCGATGACCTGTTTCTCCTCCAGTCCGCGGTAGCGCCCAACGTGATTCTGTTCATGGACAATTCCGACTCGATGAACCACATCGAGTGGCATCCGGCCTTCGACATCGAGATGGTGCCCGACGGTAGTTATTGCACCAATTCTGCGGACTTCGGTGGAGCTCTTGATCCCGATACGGTGTACTCGATCGGAATGACCGTAGTCAACGCCAATTGCGATAGCCCATCGCGTGGCAATCGAGATGTCACCGGTGTCAGAAATCCCGAACCGACCTACTGGAGCGGCCGCTACCTGATGTGGTACCTCGGTCTCAACGAGAGCGACGCTGGCGACGCGGCGATTCTCGACGAGATCGATACCGCAGTAGCCAATGTCGCGGGCTGCACCCAGGCGGGCGCCTCGAGATTCCTTGCCGAGAAGTATCGGCGCACGCGCTTTGAAGCCACCAAACAGGTTCTGTTGGACCTGCTCTGTGTCGCGGAGACCAAGAACGTCCGATTCGGATCCGCGGAGTTCCGCGAGCCGGCTGATGTGGGCGGCGTCGACCCCAACGGCGGGTTCATCACGTCGGACCTCGGTCGATCCAACCCGAACCACGCCGCCGAACTCGAAGCGGCGATCAATACTGCCGACACGGCATCGGAGGGCACGCCGCTCGCGGAGACGCTCTTCCAGATCTACACCTACTGGATGCCGCGCGTTGCGGCGGATATGCCCCTCGGCGAAGACGGCAATCCATTTCCAATCTACGAGTACAGCGACCTCGGCAACCGCGTCGCTTGAATCAATGGTTCGAAGACGCGATGCTCTTCGAGTGCGAGAAGGCCTTCGTGATCATCGTGACCGACGGCCTTCCCAGTCGGGACGACTTCGACGCTGACCCCGCCGACACTGCACTCGGATTCTCTAATTTTGGTACCGGCGGGATGTCGGGACTGATCGGAAACTACTACGCCGACGCGGAGGTCGAAGAGCCCGGCAGCGCCGACGAGGCCGCATTCTACCTCGATGACATTGCGAAATACATGTACGACAAGGATTTCCGCCCGGACCTGTCGGGAGATCAGACGATCGACATCTACACGGTCGGTTTCGCGACGGACAGCGCCACGGACGACTATCTCGAGCGAACCGCAGTACTGGGCAACGGAACCTTCTACAAGGTCGTGGACGGCGACGAGTTGACGCTTGCGCTGCTCAACGCGTTGAACGACATCATCGAAAAATCGGCTTCCTTCACCGCGGCCACCGTACCCTCTGCGCGGACCGCGAATGGCGCTGATTTCTACCAGAGTTACTTCTTCCCGCGCGACAAGAGCGCGTTCTGGGAGGGTCACGTCCGCGCCTGGACGATCGACGCGCTCGGCGCGGTTCGCGACAAGAACGGCGATTGCGCGCTCGACGACCCCGACGTGGGTGAGTGCAACAATGGGCCTTTCAAGCCGGATGCCGTCTTCTACTGGGACGCCGCAGATGAGATTCCACTGCCTGATGCGCGCAAGCTCTACGTCTCGAAATCCGGCGTCGCGAGTGGCTCGACCCCCCCGGACTTCGATCCGACAAGCATTGACTACACCGATCTGCTGCTCGACCCGTTTACAGCCCCGGGAGCGCCCTCGGACCCAGCGCCCAATAGCCCGTTTTACACCTTCGCCGGGAGCACCGCAACGACCGAAGAGGGGCTGGCTGACGAGATCGTCCAGCACGTGAGGGGTTGCTTCTTCGGCACAGGCGTCTCGAGCAACGTCGAGACTCCGGGGCTCTGCTTGGCGCGCCCCGCACGCCTGGGAGACATCTTCCATTCGAGCGCCATCGCAGTCCGGCAACCCTTGCTGGGACTCGACGATCCAGGCTACGGCCCCTTCAAGGCCTTCTACTCGAGTCGCGATCGGGTTTTCTACGCCGGTACGAATGCGGGGTTCCTCGAGGCGCTCGACACCGGCTCGTGGACCGTGCCGTCTCTTCCTGCGCTGCCCTACTACAGCAAGGGGACGGGTACAGAACTCTTCGGCTTCATGCCGTGGCAGCCTCGGCAGAACATCAAGTACCTCTCGATCGACGCTCCGACCGACCGTCATCACTACGTCGACGGCGACCTGAACTCGGCGGATGTCTGGATCGACGCCCAGAACCCGGGGAGCCTGGGTTACAACGTGAGCCCGACCGATGGCAGCGAGTGGCACACGTACCTCGTGGGCGCCCTGCGCGAAGGGGGCAACCACTATTACGCGTTGGATGTCACCAATCCCAATCAGGTCAGCCCGCTCGATGGAGGCAATGCCGATTTTCCGCGCTACGCGTGGGAGTTCCCTGCTGAGGGCAATGCCGCCGATCAAGCCTTCATGGGAGAGAGCTGGTCCAAACCCATCATCACGAAGATTACGCTGAAGAACACGCAGATCGCCGGTCAGACCGTGAATCGTTGGGTTGCGATCGTGACCGGTGGCTACGACGTGACGAGCGATCCCAATCCCGATGAGGTCACCGGTCTGGTCTCCAGCTACTCTGCTGCTTCTCTCAAGGGGCGCGGGATCTACATCATCGATCTGAAGACCGGCGGTGTGATCGCAGAAAAGAAATTTGGATCCATCGCAGACCCCCAGGCGTCCATGCTCTACTCCGTAGTCAGTACTCCTGCCGTCCTCGATCTCAATTTCGACGGTGTTGCCGATGTGATCTACGTGGGAGACATGGGTGGGAATGTCTGGAAATGGGCGATCCGGAATGTCGGAGAGGATCGGATCAACGACGGCAGTGGCCTCCGAACCCAGCCAAATTGGCCCTTCAAGGCGTTCTTCACCGCCGCTCCCGTAACCATCGGATCCGGGATCAACGCAGTGACGTACTACAGGAACTTCATGTTTTCGCCGGCGGCGGCTTTCTCCAGTGGCCAGCTCTATCTCGCCTTCGGAAGCGGCGAGCGTCGCAATCTTCAATTCGAGGGCGATACGAGAAAAACGGATGCGAACAACCGCTTCTACGTGATGATCGATTCAGACCCCTACGGACTCGCATCGCCGGCTCTCGCCACGATTACCGAGGCCGATCTGACGGATTTCAGCGGAAGCGCAGCGGCTCAGACCTTTAGCAACAAGGGTTTCTACATCACCGTCGCGGATGGCGAAAAGTTCGTGACCAACGTCGAAATCTTCAGCGGCCAGGTGATCGCAGCGACCTTCACACCAACCTCAGGTACCGACCCCTGCGTGGCTCGCGGTGACGGCAATCTCTACGTCTTCGATCTCGTGACCGGGGAGGGTTCTTTCACCGATGCATACGGCGACCCGGAGCGCGCTCTCTCGCTCGGGCCAGGCCTGCCGACAGATCCGAAGATATCGATCGGTGTGGGCGGCAAGAACAACCGGATCGTGATTGAGAAGAGCGGTTCGGACATTGAGATCATCGACACTTCCAACGTCAATCTCAATGGCGCGACACTCTTCTGGCGGGAGAACGACTGACGATGGGGCTTTCGAAGCGGGTTTCGAGGAACCCTCGAGCCGGATTCAGCTTGATCGAGGTGGTCGTCGTGATGGGGATCATGGCGGCATTGGCGGCGGTCGCGATCCCCTCCATCCAGGACATGCTCGAACGGCGCCGCCTGCAGGGCTTCGCGCGTGACTTCGCCAACATGTTCCAGATCGCGCGCAGCCAGGCGATTCGAACCGGCAATTATCAGATCGTGTTTTTTGGCCCGCTGGGAACGGCGGATCCGGCCGGAACCGTCCTCGTTGATTCAACGGGTGCCACGGTTCCCATGATGATCCTAGATGACGGCTCCCCCGCCACTGCGAATTGTCACATCGATGCAGCTGAGGATCGAGAGACGATTTCTCTTCCGAATCAAATCGATTTAGGGGTATCGGAGGCGACCGTCAGGGTGCCGAGCGACACGGGCGGTGCGACTTTCAGCCCGCCTCAAGCCAGTGGAACCACGGTTGCAGACCCGAGTAACAATCCGACCAACTGGGTGCTCTTTCGCCCCGACGGCATTCCGGTGGGTTTCGCACCCACTACGACGACCTGTGGGGCGATCGGCGATACCGGAACCGGTGGAGCGGGCCTCTACATCACGAGTGGCGGCCGCGACTACGCGGTGACGCTGGCACCTCTGGGTAGCGTGCGCGTACACGCCTGGGGTGGTGCGGGGTGGACGGAATGATGGAACCGGCGACCGCGCGATCCAGTCGGGCTGCTGGCGGGTTCACCATTCTCGAGGTGATGATCGTCATCGGCATTTTGACCTTCGGTCTGTTGTCGCTGGCGGCCATGCAGATCCAAGCCATTCATGGAAGCGATCGGGGGCGGCATATGACAAACGCCGCGACGATCGCCGAAAACAAGATGGAGCAACTCCAGCAGGACGCTTGGGCGACGATCGGAGTCACCGGCGGGTTCATCGCCGATCCAGTCGAGCAGAACGTCATTCAGCTCGCTGGCGGTTCCAGCTCCGAAAGATCCTACAGCGTCTCCTATCAGGTGGCGGATCTGCAGCCGACCTTCACGCGTGCGATCGACGTGCAGGTGTCGTGGACCGAGGAGGGCGGCGAAAACCGATCGATCACGCTTTCCAGCATTCGGTACAACCGAGAGGGGGTCTAGCCGAAGATGCGGAATTCCGGGTTTACGATTATCGAGTTGATGGTCGCCAGCGTACTGGCCGCGATCGTGATGATTTTCACGCTGCAGACCTTCACGGTGAACAATCGGACCTACATCAAGATCGATTCCGTGGTCGATACACAGCAGAGCGTTCGCGCGATTGCGAGCATTCTTGAGCGCGACCTGAGGCACGCGGGGATGATGATTCCCGAAAGCGCTGCGGCCTGTGGCATCGACAACACCGATGCTCCCGATCTCCTCTACATCAGCGATTACACGGCCATCAATCCCGCGGGCGCGATCGGAACCTTCGATGGCGCCCGGGTGCAGGGCGGGGTGAGCCAGGTGAATACCGGCGGCACCGACACGCTGCTGAACTTGGACACCCTCATGATCGAACCGGGCACGCCGGACCCCTCCTACGACACCGATGGCAATGGGGTCAATGACAGCGATTTCCGTGTAAACGGTGGTGTGATCATCGTAGACCTGATGAATCTGGGTCGCGGGTCCGCCTGCGGGGTCGTCACCGATGTCAACCTCGCCACCCCCTCCATCACGGTCAAGATCAAGACCGCTGCGCTCGGCCCTTTGGGTGGTGCCTCCGCGCTGATCGCGGTTCCGGCTATCGAATACCGCATCGATTCCAATAAGCTCTACCGCAACAACCTCCTCTTGGCGGGCGGTGTTGAAGACCTACAAGTTGCGTATTTTCTGGATTCGAACGGGAACAATGATCTCGATTTTGGCGAGCTGTACGGAATTTCTGGCAACGACTACCTCGCCTCGGCGCGTGATGCGAGCAAGCTACGCTCGGTCCGCTTCAACGTGGTCGTCCGCACCCGCTCTGAAGACGAAAGGTTCACCCAGGGTTTCTTCCAGGCCACGGAAAATCGGGACGCAGGCACCGTCCAAGATGGTTACCGGCGGCGAGTCCACACGGCTGTTGTGCGGATGAGAAACATCGGCGATCGCGTGGAGGGCACATGATGATGCATTTGCGCAAGCACCAGCGGGGATCGGCCCTGCTCATCGTCATGCTCGTGATGGCGATGATGGGGCTCATCGGTTTTGCGGCCCTCGAAGCCGTCACGCGGGACCAGCGTGTCGCCGGATTCCTGAAGCGCAAGAAGACCGCGTTTTTCGCAGCGGAGGCTGGAGTCTCTGCGGCGCTCTACGCGCTGAGGGCCAACGAGGATCCGACGTTTACCACAGCTACGGTCGGCGACGCGTCGTGGTTCGAGCAGGGACTTCCGACGTACTCACTGGATACGAGTGGCGGGGCTTCATCGACGAATCTCGGAACCGGAGCGCTCCCCGGCATGAATATGCAGATCGGGCAAAACGGCGTGCCGAAGTTCACCATTCGCTACTGGGAGGTGAACGTGAAAGGAGAAGCAGTCGGAGGGACCATTTCACGGATCCAATTTGCGAGTGGCACGATCGAGGCGAATTAGAACAGGATGGTATGAAGGCGCCGGATGCTTCAACCGTTGACTTCGAATGATTCGACGCCTGCGTAGATTTTGAGAAGCGTGTTTGACGCATTGAGGAGGGGGTGAGCCGATGCGGATCATCGGGTGGATTGCGACAGCGCTTCTCGTTGCGGGCGGAACGGCCTGTGGGGGAAACGACCAGACGACTGTGCTCGCAATGCCGATGAAGGTCGAGCGAGCGGCCACTCCCACAGCAAACCGCGCGCCCACGATCCGGAGCGTGCGTCTGGATCCGGCTGCACCGATCGACGGAGACCGCGTTCACGCGATTGTGTCCGTCGAAGACCAGGACGGCGATCCGATCGAGCTCGGGTTCGAGTGGCGGATCTCGGGTCGTTTGGTTCCGACCGGCGAAGCCTCCATCGAATTGAAAGGCGTCACGAAGCGTGACCGGATCGAGGTCGCGGTAAAGGCCAGTGATGGAAGGCTCCAGAGCAATACGGCGCGGGCCGAGGCGCGGGTTCGGAACCGGCGTCCTACGTTGGTCGGCATCGCGATTCGCCCCCAACCCGAAGTGTTGCCCGGCGAGAAATTGGCGGCGACCGCCCAGGCCAACGATCCCGATGGCGACCCGATCGGATACAGCTACCGCTGGTGGGTCAATGGGGTGCTGCAAATAGACACGGGGGATACATTCGAGACCGACAATCTCGTAAAGGGCGATGAAATCCAGGTCGTCGTCGTCGCGAGCGATGGTATCGCCGACAGCGACGATCTAGCGAGCGTCGTCGTGCGCGTCGGAAATTCCCACCCCGAGATCGTTTCGGTTCCCGAAGGAAAATGGACGAACGAGGGGTTCCATTACGCGATCCAGGCGCGCGATCCCGACAATGACGGGCCCCTGCGTTACTCGTTGAAGACGGGCCCTAGGGGCATGCAGGTCGATTCCGTGCTCGGCAAGGTCTTCTGGCGGCCGACGCCCGATCAGACGGGCGTACACCCGATCGAAATCGCAGTATCGGATCCGTTTGGCGCTACATCGGTCCAGATCTTCGAGATCACCGTGAAGGCCGAGGATCAGGAATCCGCAGCACCCCCGGCTTCCGCTCGGCGCTGATTCAACCCGGGCCGTCCGTCCTGCCGATCCGATCCAGCCGGGGATCGAGCTCTCCAGTAGATCGACCGCGGGCCTCAACGGGTATCTCTGCCCGAATGCGTGGGTGATGTTCCACTACGTACATTCCAGTCTGCGAGATCGGGCCGTGCTTGGCCCATCAATCATCGCGAATGTAGACGGCGATTCGGATATCGTGGAGATGTGTTTTCAGCTCGACTTCTGATGGAAGCACAAGCCCTCCGATCAGCTGCGGCCCTTGAGTTCTGTGTACGCCCAATCGAGCCACGGAAGCAGAGTCTCCAGGTCGCTCTTTTCGACGGTCGCTCCGGTCCAGATCCGCAGCCCGGGAGGTGCATCCCGATAAGAGCCCACGTCGAACGCAATCCCTTCTTCCTCTAATTTTTGCGCGACGCTCTTGGCTGTCGCGACCTGTTCGTCCGGTTCGAGCGCGTGAAACCACGGGTCGACGATCTGCAGGCAGACCGAAGTGCACGAGCGGATCTCCGGCCGGCTCGCGAGAAAGCCCGCCCACGAACTCCGATCGACCCACTCGGCGATCACGTCGAGATTCGTCTCTGAGCGCTTGCGAACTTCGTCGCGCCCGCCAATCGATTCCACCCAGCGCAGCGCGTCGATCGCATCTTCGACGCAGAGCATCGAGGGCGTGTTGATGGTGTCGCCGCGGAAGATGCCCTCGATGATCCTACCGGCCTTGGTCAGGCGAAAAATCTTGGGCAAAGGCCGCGGCGGCTTGAAATTCTCGAGCCGCTCGGCCGCTCGGGGCGAAATGGACAACATTCCGTGCCCCGCTTCGCCGCCCAGTGCCTTCTGCCACGACCATGTAACTACGTCGAGCTTCTCCCACGGGAGCTCCATCGCAAATACCGCTGATGCCGCATCGCAGATTGTCAAGCCGGAGCGGGCTTCGGGGATCCAATCTCCGTTGGGAACCCGCACTCCCGAAGTGGTCCCGTTCCAGGTAAACACGACGTCGTTGTCAAAGTCGACCTGATTCAGATCTGGGAGTTCACCATAATCTGCAATCCGCACCTTCGCGTCGTGAAGTTCGAGCTGAGCAATGACATCGTCGGCCCATTGCGATCCGAAGCTCTCCCAAGCGAGGATTTCCACGCCCCGGGCGCCGAGCATCGACCAGAGCACCATTTCCACAGCGCCCGTAGCCGAAGCAGGTACGATCCCGACGCGATGGTCGTCGGGGATGCCGAGCACGCGGCGAGAGCGTTCGATGACTTCCAGGAGTTTTGCCCGGCCGGGTTTCGATCGGTGTGATCGTCCCAGTTCGGCGCCGGACAGAATGTCCGGCGTCCAACCCGGACGTTTCGCGCAAGGCCCCGAAGAAAAATGTGGTCGCTTCGGGCGCCGGTTCGGCTTCATTGAGTTCCCCTGCGTGCGTGGTCCATTCGAAGCGTGTCAGCTGGGCCCTGGAGTCTAGGCGAAATTGGGTGAGGCCCGGAGCTTTGTCCGCTTGAGGTTGCCGCCTCAGGAGAACGCGGGAGTAGGCGCGGCCAGGAAGTCCTCATCAAGGATCTGCACGATCGCGGTGTCGCCTTCGCGAAGTTCGCTGGCTTCGGCGGGGAAGATCAGCAGTCCGCGCGCGAGAAGCATCGAGCGCAAGGCCCCGGAGCTCTGGTTGCCGGTGCTTCGCGCGACGATCTCATCCCCATCTCGTTCGAGGTCCACACGCACGAAATGAAGTCGACCGGCCTGTTTCTGGAGCCTCTCCGCGAGCCGCGCGCGGACCGTCGGTCGGAAGAGTGATCGGCGTCCCGCCATCTTGCGCAGCGCGGGCCGGACGAATTGCTCGAAGGTCATCATTGCGGATACCGGATTTCCGGGAAGGCCGAATACGAGCGGGCCGTCGCCGGCTTCGAAGTGGCCAAAGGCCAACGGGTAACCCGGTTTCATGTTCACGCCCCAAAAGAGCAGCGAACATCCGAGTTTTTCGAGTACGCTGCGCACGTAATCCCGGTCGCCGACTGAAATGCCCGCAGAGCTGATGAGCACGTCTGCGCGTAGGCCTGCTCTCAAGTGTTTCTCGATGTCGTCTGGCGTGTCTCGTGCGATACCTAGATAGATGGGCTCCGCGCCGACTTCCAGACATTGCGCAGCGATCGAATACGAATTCGACGATACGATTCGACCCCCACTGGTGTCACCGTCCGGTTCGACGAGTTCGTCACCGCCCGATAGGATGGCAACACGAGGGCGCTGATGGACAGCGATGACACTACGACCGAGAGACGCGAGCATCCCGATTTCTGCTGGACCGACCACCGTGCCTGGATCGAACACCTGATCTCCGAGACGGACGTCTTCTCCCGCGTCACGGATGTGCGTATGAGGCTCGGGAGCGACACGAACCTTCACCCGGTCGCCGTCGCGCGTGGTGTCTTCTTGCCTCACCACCGCGTCGCTGCCTGGCGGAATGGGTGCGCCGGTCATGACCCGAGCGGCCTCACCCGTGCGCAGGGTCCGCTCGGCGGATCCGCCGGCGGGAATTTCGCAGATTACTTCGAGGGTGACCGGATGATCGGCAGATGCCGAGGCCAGGTCTTCGCTGCGGACCGCGAAGCCGTCCATCGCGGAATTGTCAGAGGGAGGGAGTTGGCGGTTCGAGCGGACGCCCTCGGCGAACACCCGGCCACGGGCGTCCGCGACCGCGATTGTCTCCGCGCTGAGTAGTGGCGCGTGCTCGAGGACGATCTGTAGCGCCTCAGCCGGTGTGATCCCCGTACGCATGACAGTAACCTTACCCCCGAGTACAGCTGCGCTCACGCTTTTTCTGATTGAAATTCGAGACTCTTCGCGCTCGACGCGCCAGCTCTCGCTCGCTAGTCTGCGTGTCCATTAGGCACCACTCTGGCGATTCCGTGCCGTGACCGATCGCTGAAGACAATCTTGAGACTTCGCGTGACCGAACCGCCCATCGACTGCAGCGCCATCCATCCAATCCAACTCCGCCAATTGCGCTTGGAGAGCAATCTTGTGCTCGCTCCGCTGGCCGGTGTGTCGAACTTTCCGTTCCGGCT
>JACZVU010000138.1 GCA_022572485.1 Myxococcales bacterium | reverse complement strand
CACGTGGTGCGCCAATCTCTTCGATGAGCGCCTGCCGCTCCTCGAGTGAGAGCTTCGTTACATGGGCATTCGCCGCGTGAGAGATCCGCGGACGAAATGTCGCGTATTCGAAGCCGAGTGAGTGTTCTGGTGTGTGGCAGACCGCACAGGCCGCCGAGTAGTCGCCTTTCGGCGCGAAACCCGGGGAGAGATGCGGCCCCCCCCGCCCGTGACACGACTCGCAGCCCACGTCTTCCAATTCGGGAGTCTGTTTTGCACTCGTGAAGCCGCCCGGTTCGGAATGGCCGACTACATGGCAACCGATGCACTCCTCGTCATTGACTGCACCGTGCTTCACCAGCGTGTCGTAGGCGCTCGCGTGCTTGGTGAAGAGCCATGTTTCCCGCTCCAATTCGTGACAGATCCCGCACGCCTCACTGCCGCTGAAGCCCGACGTACGGAGCAACATGGGGATGGGGGCCCCGGAGAGCTTGGCCATTCGCATGCGCGCCAGGGGTTCGTCTGTCGGGGGATCCCAGCCCTGGACGTGGGCCGCAATGCGACCCTTGGTGTCGATGAAGAAGGTGTCCGGTACGCTTCCGAACACCCCGTATTCGCTTTGGATCGAGCGGTCGTCGTCGAAGGCGACCGGAAAAAAATCGAGATTCTTGCTTTTGAGCTCGCGTCGCACGGCACCGGTCCGCCCCGTAAGTTCGATGCCGATCAATGTCGGTCGTTTGTCTGCAGGTAGTTCGGCCAGCGCCTCGCGGAAGAAGGTCAACGCCTTGTGGCAATGCGGGCAGGTGTGAAGGAAGAAGATCAAGATGACTACTTCGCCCCGGTGCGCGGCCAGGTCGAAGCGTTCCTGGCTGTCTGTGATGTCAACGGTGAAGAGAGGAGCCATTGGGCGATTTCCCAAAGCGGGTTCGCTCTTGCTTGCGAGGGGAGGAAGGCGCAGGGCCTCTCGGATTTGGCTTTCGATTGCTCTTTCCGCATCCGGCGTATTGGACATGAATTGCTGAATACCGAAGATGATGTAGCCATCGGCGTCCACGCCGAGCACGGCCATCGGTTGGCGCAGCCCCATACGCCGTGTGATGGCCGCGGAAGAATCGTCGAGCACCTTGAAATCGATGCCGTTTTCCTTCACGAACGAAACGATCGTCTTGCGATTCGATCCGGTGGCGACGCCGAGGATGTCGAAGTTGTACTTGCTGCGGAGTTTCGAGATTTCGCCGATCGCTCTCGCGGCGGGGGTGGCGGCCTTGATTTCCGGGTTGAAGAAGAAGACGACGAGCCTCTTGCCGAGCATCGACGAGATTTCTAGCTGCTCGCCCTGGAGCGTCCGGCCTGCAAAGTTCGGCAGGGGTCTTTCGCGTCGGAGTGGTGTCTTACGCGGTGTCTCTCGGCGGGGTTTTGCTTCTTTCTTCGGCTCCTGGGCTGCGAGGGCGACCTGGGCCTTGCTTTTGGCGGGTGCTGCGGCATCGCCCGGTGTGGCGTCTCCGCAGGCGACGAGCACTCCAAAGAGCGCGATTGCGAGGATTCGAGCGTGCACGTACCGCAGCATACGAGCCGCTTCCTCGGCCGGCAACCAATATCTCCCTCGCCTGAAGGTCGTTTCTCGCCCGATGAACCGCTCAAAGACGCGATGCTCTGCGCATTTCTGCACGCGGTGTGCGTTTCGATTCAGCTCCGGGCTGGTTGGCGCCTTGATCAGGCAGCGCTATGGACGCTTGGCGTCCATCTTCTTGCGCGCTTCCGCCAGCTGCTCCTTGAAATAGGCGTTGTCTGGCTCGAAGGTGACGGCTGTCTGTAGGTTTCGGACAGCACTGGCGAAGTCAGCTTTTCGGAGGTTGGCGCTCGCCATGTTGAAATACTGGCGCCCTTGTGGCGTGCGCCCTTCTCGAGTCTCGGTTTGCTTGCGGCTGCCGGCCGCCTCCGCTTCTGCGAGCTGCATCCTCACGCCAGTTTTGGCTGCGATCTGTTGGTCGTAAGCCTTCCGGCGGCGCGGGTTGCGCAAGATGGAATAAGCTTCGCTGACTCGCTTGGCAATCTCGTCAATGGCCCGGCGGACCTCGGCTTCCTGATGCCGATTGCTGTCGGGATGAAATGCGCGTGATGTTGCGTGATAGGCTCGTTTGATGTCGCTCGTCTTGGCGTCGGAGCTCAGGTGGAACAACTGGTAGTAGTCGAGTTCTCCGAGGATCCCAGCGAGAGCCATGATCTCCGTAGGAGCGAGGTTGGCCATTCTCTAGGCCTTCGTTTCGTCGCCGTCGGCTTCCAACAGGTCTGTGCCGGGCCGTTCGAACAAGTCGCCCTCCGGCTCTGCGGGATCGGGTTCGTCGATGGTCGGAGTGGTGATTGTGAGGTCTTCGTCGATCGCCGTGATCTTTCCACCGGGTGGCGGCTCGGTCGCGGCCGGCGTGAGTTTCACGTCTTCTAGCCCCTCGAGTTCCAGCAGGTCGTCGGATTCTGGCAGCAGGTCGTCGTTGATGAGCGAGGGCGGATTTTTGATCTTGTCGGTGGTCGAATTGTCCATTTCGGGCGATCGGAGCGTGGGCTTGGGTTCGACCGATTTTCTTTTGGGTTCCGCGATTGCCACGGGTTGCGGCGCGTCGCTCGCGAGGGCCTCTGTGGCGGTGTCCAGCCTTGCCTCTTTCGGTGTGAGCGTCTCATCGGAATGGGCGACCGGCTTCGGTGTGAGCGTCTCATCGGAATGGGCCGGCTTCGGTGTGAGGGCCTCGTCGGAATGGACCGGCTGTCCGTTCTGTGTAGGTTGGGCGAGCGTCGAAGTCACGCGATCCGTTCGGCTTGATTGGAGGATGGTCTCGATGTCGCCTTCCGACAATCCCGCAGAGAGCGTGATGCGAGTGGAAGCCTGTTTTCCCGTTGCGAGATCCGTCGCCTTCACCTCCACGATGCCGTCTGCGTTGATCTCGAAGGTGATGTCGATCGACGATTCACCCCGGCGCGCTTTTTTGAAACCCGAGAAGATGAACTGACCGAGAAGCTCGTTTTCCTGAACGTTGCGGGATTCACCCTGATAGATGCGGATGTCCACGGATTCCTGATAATCCTTGAACGTGGTGAATCTCCGCGTCTGCTCGATGGGCACCGGAGTGTTGCGTTCGATGATGGATTCAGCGAGGCCACCGGCCACGCCGATGCGCAAGGAAAGCGGAGTGACGTCGAGCAGAAACGCGTCATCGCTCGCGGGGTTCACGAGTGATGCCGCGTGAATCGCGGCTCCTATCGCGACCACCTCATCGGGGTCGACATTGGTTTGGGGTTCCTGCTGAAAATATTCCCTCACGGCATTTCGAATCAGTGGAAGTCGCGTGGGCCCGCCGACGAGAATCACACCATCGAGGTCTCGCGCAACCACGCCCGCCTGTGAGAGAGCCGCGTCGCAGACTCCGAAGGTGCGCTGGATCAGATCGTGAACCAGCTTCGCGTATTCACTGATCGTGAGGGTTCGCTCGATTGAAAGAGGCTGCCCGTCCGGCCCGGCGATCACGTCCGGAATCCGGATCGCCACTTCTTCATCGGTCGACAGGGCCTTCTTGGCTCCCTCGGCAGCCACCTTGAGTTTTTCCAATGCAAAGGGATCGCTCCGGAGCCTGATGTTGTGTTTACTCAGGAATTCGTCTGCCAGCAGATCGATGAGGCGATCGTCGAAATCGTCTCCTCCGAGGAACGTGTCGCCGCAGGTTGCGAGGACTTCGAATACGTCGTCGCCGATCTCGAGTATGGAAATGTCGAAGGTTCCGCCGCCGAGATCCCAGACCGCGACCTTTTGGCGGAGCCCTTTCCCGAATCCGTACCCGAGTGCAGCTGCAGTCGGTTCATTGAGGATTCTCAGCACTTCGAGGCCGGCGATTCGCCCGGCATCTTTGGTCGCCTGCCGTTGATTGTCGTTGAAGTAGGCGGGAACCGTGATGACCGCCTTCGAGATGCTCTGCCCGATCTGCGTCTCGGCTACGGTCTTCATCTCTCGCAGAATCATCGCCGAGATTTCCGGGAGCGTGAACTGCTCATCTTCGACTTCGATGATGACGCCGTAGTTGTCGCCTTCGGCGATCTTGTAGGAGCAGATCGCCTGGGCTTTCTTCACTTCTTCGGAGCCGTAGAAGCGCCCGATCAATCTCTTCGCGGACGCGATGGTCCGGACGGGGTCGTGGATGAGACCCGCGCGTGCCGCGTTGCCGACCGAGATCGACCCGCCCTCCTGGAAAAAGACGACACTCGCGGTGGTCCGCTCACCGTAGGCGTTGGCGAGTACAGTCGTGGTGCCCCCGTCTCGGATCGCGACGCAGGAGTTGCTCGTTCCAAGGTCGATTCCGATCGCGATTTCGGACATTGCCGCCTTTTCCCCGCTGCAACTTGGGTATTGCCGCCCAGCCTTGTGGTTGGCGGTCGGGTCTCGCCCACCCGTGTCGTCATCGGTATCGGCAGAATTTCCCTTTGCTCAAGCGGTGCGCGTGGTTGTCGGCCCGGTTTCTTTTACAGCGGAGGCCCTGTCCCCTCGGGGAATCCGGGCTTGGAGGGCCGTGAATCCCAAAAAGCCTTCGAGTCCGATAACTTGGCCTCGATCCAGCCAAGTGCTAACAAGGCGCCTCGCCTGGAGAAACCATGTCAGGTCATTCGAAGTGGTCCACCATCAAGCGCAAAAAGGGCGCCGCAGATGCCAAGCGCGGCAAGGTTTTCACCAAATTGATCCGCGAGATTGCGACCGCGGCCCGCATGGGGGGAGGCGATGTCGATTCCAATCCCCGCCTCCGCCTGAGCTGTGAAAAGGCGCGTTCGGCGAACATGCCCAAGGACAACATCGAGCGGGCGATCGCGAAGGGCACGGGTGCGGGTGAGGGCGAAGCCTACGAAGAGGTGGTCTACGAGGGCTATGGCCCCGGTGGTGTCGCCATCTACATCGAGGCGCTTACGGACAACAAGAACCGCACCGTTGGGGATATCCGCCACATTCTCACGAAGCACGGCGGCAACCTCGGGGCGAGCGGCTGCGTCAGCTATCTATTCGAAAAACGAGGCGTTCTAAGCTTTGCTCGCTCGCGAGTCGATGTGGACAAGTTGCTCGAGGACGCTCTCGAAGCGGGTGCGGACGATGTCATCGAGGACGACGCCAATATCGAGGTGGTCGTCGCACCGCTGGGTTTCGAAGCGCTCAAGCGCGAGCTGTTGGCGGCCGGTTTCAAGCCCGAGCGGGTGGGTATCGAGATGGAGCCGACCACCACGGTTGCGGTGGGGGGGGCCGAGGCGGAGTCGATGCTGAGTCTGACCGACACACTGGACGACCTCGACGATGTGCAGCACGTCTACGCGAATTTCGCCATCTCCGATGAGGATCTGGCGAAATTCGCCGGTTAGCCGACGGCTGGATCTGGCGATGCGCGTCCCTCGCCTCGCTTGCTAGACTCAGAGCGCCTCCCTTCCTCCGAGATTGAAGCAATCTGGCGCACCACGGGTTTACCGTAGGATTCGCCGGTCGCGGGCGTGAGGTCTCGATGCGCATCCTCGGAATCGATCCGGGTTCGGCAGTCACCGGTTTCGGCATCGTCGACTCGGAGGCCGGCAGGCTGATTCACGTCGCCCATGGAACACTCCGCCCGTCGCCACGCTTGTCGCTGGCCGAACGTCTCCACTACCTGCATCAATCCATCAGCGAGGTGGTGCGCGATCACGCGCCCGACGCCGCGGTGATCGAACAGGTCTTTGTCTCTGTGAGCGCGCGGTCGGCGTTGGTGCTCGGGCAGGCTCGGGGTGTCGCGCTGGCTGCGGTGGGTGCGGGTGGCAGAGCGGTCGTCGAATATTCGGCGTCGCGCATCAAACTGGCTGTGACCGGAAGCGGACGGGCCGGCAAGGCCCAGGTGCAGAAGATGGTTCGGAGATTGCTCGAGTTGGATCGCCCGCCCGCCCAGGATGCCGCGGACGCGCTCGCCGCCGCGATCTGTCACGCGAACGCCGGGAGAATTGGCGCGCTGACCCAAGCGATCCGTTTGCCCGCGAGACGCTCTGCGTTGCGGGTGAGGCGGGCGCCGTGATCGCGCGGCTGGAGGGAGTGCTGCGCGACGTCGCACCCACCGGTGTCGTCGTCGACGTGGGCGGTGTCGGTTACCAGGTCAACATTCCGTTGTCGACCTTCACGGAGCTCCCCGATGAGGGCGAGCCTGTTGTGCTCCGGATCTACACGCACGCGCGCGAGAGCGCGATCCAGCTGTTCGGTTTTCTCACGGAGAGCGAGCGTGCGGCGTTTACCCTGTTGCTACGCGCCAATCGGGTCGGGCCCAAGCTCGCCCAGACCGTACTCTCGGGAATTTCGCCAGCGGAGTTATTCGAGGCCATTCAACTGGGCAAGGTGGAGGTTCTTCGCGCGGCACCCGGCGTCGGAAGCAAGATGGCGGAGCGCATCTTGGTCGAACTCCGCGATCGAACTGGAGAACTTGCAGCGTCGCTGGCTTCTGCAGGAGCATTGCAGCCACCGCCAGAAGGCGACGATCCGTCGACGACCTCCCTGGGGCAAGCATTGTCGGCGCTGCTGAATCTCGGCTATTCCAGGCAGCAAGCGGATCTCGCACTGACCCGTGCAGTGAAGGAGGTCGAGGATGACCCGACCCTCGAGAGGCTCGTTCGAGGTTCGTTGCGGATGTTGATGAAATGACGCTCGCGCGTGAGGAGGTCGGACCGCTGTCGGGCGTCGCGCTGCCGGGCGAAGAGGCGCTCGAGGCTCGCCTCAGGCCGACCACCCTCGACGAGATGATTGGCCAGGATCGACTGCGCGAAAACCTCGCGGTGTTCATCCGCGCGGCGCGCGATCGCGGTGAAGCGCTCGACCACCTGCTCTTTCACGGTCCGCCAGGCCTCGGCAAGACCTCACTCGCCCACGTCGTCGCCAATGAGATGGGCGCTTCGATCCGCGTGACGAGCGGACCTGCCATCGAGAGACCCGGAGATCTGGCGGCGATACTTTCGAATCTCCAGCCGGATGAAGTGCTGTTCATCGATGAGATTCACCGGATGTCCGCCTCGATAGAGGAAATTCTCTACCCGGCGATGGAGGATTTCAAACTCGACATCATGATCGGGCAGGGTGCGGGTGCTCAATCGGTCCGCCTGGATCTGCCGCGCTTCACGTTGATTGGTGCGACCACCCGCGCGGGGTTGCTGACCTCTCCGTTACGGGACCGATTTGGTTGGTCGGCACGCCTCGAGTACTACCCTTCGAAAGACCTCGAGCGCATCCTCGCCCGAAGTGCGCGGGTCCTCGGCGT
>JACZVU010000137.1 GCA_022572485.1 Myxococcales bacterium | reverse complement strand
GGATCGGAATCATCAGCGTGAGGACCATCGCAAAGCCCGAGAAGATCGCGCCCGCCACGAAGTACGGCGCGAAGATCGTGGTGTGCCAACCGGGCACGAGCGTCACCGCGAAGTCCCAGGAAACGACACTGTGAACCGAGAGAACGAGTGGCGTCGCAAGACCCGACAGGTGCAGCACCGAGCGGTTGTGGGCCTTCCACTGACTGGAACTCCCCACCCAACCGAACGCGAGAATCGTATAGAAGACCTTCCTCCAGCCCGTCGCGCGGTCGCGCGCGATCGCGATGTCCGGAATCAACCCCACGTAGAGGAAGAGGATCGAAATCGTCGCGTAGGTGCTGACCGCGAAGGTATCCCAGAGCAATGGACTCTTGAAGTTCACCCAGAGGCCGCGCTGATTCGGGTACGGCAGGATGAAGTAGGACTTCCACATCCGACCGACGTGGATGCCGAGGAATTGCGCGGCCGTCAGCACCGCGAAGACCGTCATCGCCTCGGCGCCGCGGTTGATCGCGCTGCGCCACTTCGCGCGGAACAAGAATAGGATCGCCGAGATCAGCGTGCCGGCGTGAGCGATGCCGATCCAGAACACGAACGTGACGATGTAGACGCCCCAGAAAACGGGATGCGCGTAGCCCGCGATGCCCAGGCCCTTGTAGACCTGATAGATCCAGATCGCGCCGGCGAGGTGCATGAAGAAGAGTGACAGCCCGAGCAGGAACCAATAGCCCGAGGAGGTTCCCTTCATCACGGCCAGCAGGTCGCGATTGGTCTGCGAATCCGGCGGCATCGGAACCGGGCGGATCATTCCGGCAACTGTGTCAGCCGGCGGCGTCATCCTTCGGTTCCCTCTGTGCTCCGTATCACCTTCGCGAGATAGATAATCGCGGGTCGCGTGTTCAACACGTGGAGTGCGTGGTAGGCACGCGCCTCACCCGCGTCGGCTTTCTTCGAAGCTGCGCTCTCGTCGTCTTTGAGGTTTCCGAACGTGATCGCTTGAGTGGGGCACGTCTGCGCGCAAGCCGGGGTCACCTCTCCGTCCGCAATCGGTCGACCTTGATCCTTCGCACCCTGACGTGCGTTTTCGATCCGCTGGACGCAGAATGTGCACTTCTCCATCACACCCTGTCCGCGCACCGTCACATCGGGGTTGAGCAGCAGATTCATCGGCTCGTGTATGTTTTCGATCGCGTAGTCGTACCAGTTGTATCGGCGCACTTTGTAAGGGCAATTGTTCGAGCAATACCGCGTTCCGATGCAGCGGTTGTAGATCATCCCGTTCAAGCCTTCAGGATTATGGTAGGTCGCAAACACGGGGCAGACAGGCTCGCACGGAGCCGCTCCGCATTGTTGGCATAGCATCGGCGAGTATCTCACATCGGTGTTTCCGAGTTCCTCGTGATCCGTGGGGAGATTGCGGCCCGTGACGAGCTCCTGGTAGCCATCTCCGATGTAACGCTCGATCCGAAGCCAGTGCATCTGCCGATCGAGCAGGACCATCTCCTCGCCCACCGTCGGCACGTTGTTCTCGATCGAACACGCGACGATACACGCGCTACACCCGTTGCAACGATCGAGGTCGATCGCCATCCCCCAGCGATACGGGCTTTCGTTGATGCTGTCGTCGGCGGGATCGTAGGGCCGGCGCATCTCGTGACTGCCGCCGTGTCCATCGCCGTGCGACTCGGCGACATTGGCGCCTCCGGCGAGCGCGACGAGCGAAATGGCCTCACCGAGCTGGCGGCCACGCTTGTTGTCGAACTCTTGCGTCTTGGCAATCCGGCGGCGGGCTCCGGTTCCGCGCACATCAGCCCGAGCCGTCAGCCAGGCGCGACCTCCGGTTTCGTCGGTCAGCGCGGGCAGGATCGAGATCAGGTTCACGCCGCGCGTCCCGCCGGGTTGGCCGTCTTCGATGCGCGAAGCGTAAAAGCCGACGTTGTGGCCCTGGCCAATGGCAATCGCGATGACGTCGTCGCGAATTCCGCCTCTCGGCACGACCGGCAGTTCGACCTCGCCCGCGCTCGTTCGAACGGAGAGCACATCGCCGTATTCGACGCCGAGCGTCTTCGCGGACGCGTGACTGATCTCAGCCCACGACTGCCAGGTCACCTTCATGACTGGGTCAGGCGTTTCCTGCAGCCACGGCAGGTTCGCACCACGACCATCGGAGAGCAACGGAGAAGGCACCGGAAGCAACAGGAAGGATCCCTCACCTTTGAAGCGGGGCTCCTTGAAATTGAGATTCGAAATGTCCAGCGCGAGGGTCACCTCGCCACCTTCGACTTCGTCGTCGAACACGCCGCCCGCGGCAAGCGCCGCGCGGAAATCAGTATCGGACCACGCCTCTTCGAGAATCGTTCGGAAGCTTCCGCTCGGAAGTCGAGCAGCTGTAGCTTCGCCCATCGCCTTGGCGATCTCGATCAGCGTGTCGCCAAAAGCCCGCGTGTCGTGCAGCGGACGAAGGGTCGGCTGAACGATCGAACGCACGCCGGGTCGAGGAGCGTGGTCGCCCCAGGATTCCATCGGCGTGTGGTCGGGAAGAATCAGATCCGCACGCTCGCTGGTCTCGTCGGGGCCGGAGGCCGTCGAGATCACAACGTCGACTTTCTCGAGGGCCGCAGCAAAGGCCGAGCCGGCGGGCATCGAGTACACAGGGTTGGCGTCGTGGATCAGCAGCACCGAAATGGATCCGGCCTTCATCCGTTCGACGAGTTCGGTCACTTCGCTGAAGCTTGAAACCGGGTCGGCCGCGCTTCCCTCGGACATTGCGAAGACGGTCTTGCCAACCGCGCCGACCACCACATTGAGGATCAAGACCGCGGCCGTCGTGGCCGTGGCATGTCGACTGGTCAACGCAACGCCGGGCGGCAGCGCGACCGGTTGGCTCGCGGCGAGGAGTGCCTTGCCGAGCCGACGGATCGTCGCTGCGGGAACTTCCGTGATCGTCGAGACGGATTTCGCGCCGAAGCCGCTGAGGGCCCCTCGAAGTGAATCCGCATTGGGCACGTCTGCGCCGGCGGCCCGCGCCACGTCGAACGCCGCGCGCGCGATGCCGAGCGCCAACACACCTTCGGTGCCGGGTTTCGCGGGCAACCACTCATCCGCATTGCCAGCAGTGAGCGTGAGCCGCGGTCCAACGTACACGAGTCGGGCCCCGCCGCCCTCTCGATCGACCGCCCGCGCCTCCGCGAACTGCCGCCCGTGTTCGACGGGCGATATCCAGCTCTCGAGGAAATCCGAGCCAAAGTCGATGATGAAATCCGCTTGCGAAAGATCGAAACGCGGTCGGCTCGCGATGCCGAAGACAGAGCGCGAAGCTTCCCTGAGAGCCACGTAGTCGAAGGGCTCGTAGACGGTCCGTCCACCCGCTCCCACCGCGGCGATCCATTCATCGATCAACCCCTTCAGGGTCGGTCCCACCGAGCCACCGAGTACGTGGGTTCGACCGCCAGCGGCAGCGACTTTTTCGGCCACGAACGCGTGCGCCTCTTCCCAGCTGATGGGAGCGAAACCCCCATCCGCCTGGCGCTTCATCGGTCCCGGGTAGCGATCCGGCAGGTAGGTTCGACCGATGCTGGCCTGTCCGCGCGCGCACAGCGCTCCTCGGTTGACCGGGTGATCGGGATTTCCCTCGAGCTTGATGGGGCGGCCTTCGCGGGTGCGAACGTGAAGGCCGCAGCCCGCCGGACATTCCTGGCAGGTAGACGCGTAGGTCACGGCGAGGCCCGGAGTGATCTCCTCGGGCTGAACGACATAGGGGATCAGCTTTTGTACCGGATCGCTGCAACCGCTGGCCGCAGCCGCGCCAGCACTCACACCGACGAGCTTCAGAAAATTGCGACGATCGATTTCGGGCATTGATCCCTATCCCCGGGGATTCCCCAGCCAGCCACCCCTAGTAGTGGCAGGTGTAACAATCTTGTGAAACGCGCTTCTCGCGGTGGCATTGAACGCACCAACCCATCTCGAGTGTTTTGGTGGGCAACCCCCAAGGCCACCACTTCGTATCTTCGTGCATGAAAACCTTGTCGAATTCTTCGACGCGTCCATGGCACTGTTGGCAATCCACTCCCGCTTCGACGTGCCGGTTGTGCCGGAACTGGACGTGCTCCGGAAGACGGTTGATCTGGAGCCACTCGATCGGCTCCTTCATCTCCCAGTGCTCCTTGAGGGTCTGGATGCCCGAAAGCTCGTCATAACTCGCCGGAAACTGGCTGTGACATCCCATGCACACTTCGACCGACGGGACTCCAGCCGAGGGCGAGCGATCCGTTCCCGAGTGGCAGTACTGGCAGTCGATCTGAAACTCACCAGCATGGTGCTTGTGGCTGAAGGGAATCGGTTGCACGAGTCCGGGCGTGTCTTCGTCGAGTGCAGCCGAATGAGAAAGGCATGCGGAGCGACTCGGCCACGGGGTGTCAAATTCCTTCGGAATCTCGATTTCCAGATCGGGACTCTCTTCCTTGAGCGCCCGGAGTTCGTGCGCCTCGCAGACACTGCGGGCGACCAGGGCATCTGCTCCCGCGGCCGTAGCAAGTGTGAGAAGCTGCACCGCGAAGCTCGCGACGGCAAGCGCGGTAATTCCGATGAGAGTGGTCAGGAGGTGACAAAACCTCGGACGGTTGGTGGTCATGCGCGAACTGCCGGCCCCTTCGGAACATCGATTCCTGAGTTGGCCTGCGGATTCGTTCGCAGACCCATCGCCGATGCCTGCGACGATCCAAGCAACACCACGTCTCGCTCTTCCGTTCCTCTCTGCGATTCCTACGTTTCCGCCCGGAAACCCATCGGGGCGTTCGAAACAGGAACACCTATGAGAGGGCAGGAACAGCCAGGAAGTGCCCGAAGGGCGCTCCTAGACGGGCCGTGGGATACTACGGAAGGTGGGGCTAGTCAAGGCGATCGGTCTCGCTTTCAGCCGCCCTTGTCGGATTTCCAGGTGTTTGGAGCGGATCCCGTGGGCCATGAACGCGCCCCTCGCGATTGCATTCCTGAAATCAACTGCCGTTTGATTGTTGGTGTGGGCCGGGCAATGGACCCCGAACCCCCGAACTCCCGGTGTTGGAGGTCCGGACGAAAATGGCCCGCGTCAAATTTCACAAATGAATTCAATATCTTCGGTGCTATAAAGAACGATGCGATCGACTCGGTGGGCGAGGAGAGCCCCGGGGCGACGCGTTCGAAGTACCCTTCGGTGGGGAGATCTGCGCTCTCGGCGTTGAGGACGCCCGCCGCGTGGGTCGTAGGAGGACCGTGCAATGCCCATCAGTCCGGATCTGCTCGAAATACTCGTCTGCCCAGAAACCCGACAACCCGTCGCGCTGGCTTCCAAAGAAATTCTGACGAAGCTCAACCGCGAAATCGCCGAGGAGCGCCTGCGCAACCGCGGCGGAGAGCGCGTCACTGCGCCGATCGCCGAAGGCCTCGTCCGCGAAGACGGCAAGATCCTCTATCCAATCGATGATGGTATACCGGTCATGCTGATCGAGGAGTCGATCGAACTCGTGTGATCCCACGCGGAGCGTTCGAGCGTGGGCCGAACGTCCCGAGCCCCGACGGCGCACTCGTGCGCACGTCGCCGAGCACCCAAACCCAGTACACGACCGCGAGAAGCACGGCCAAAATGGCCAGACGAATCCCAGCACGAATGGGAAACCGATCCAATGCCGTGACCTGAAACCTCTCCGAGCGAACAAGTACGATAGAATGCACACCGCTCCCATGGAGGTCCGGTGCGACCCGCACCCTCCACCCCTGCTGCGCGAATCATCGCCATCCTCGGACTGCTCGCCGCGAGTGCGGGCGCCGAGGCTCCCGACGAAGGCGATTGCCCCAGATTGGGTGGGCGAGGCGGCGAAAGCCGCTTCGAGGACGCGACGCCGACACTCCTCCGCGAAGGGTTCGCGTTGGAATACAGCGACCTCCCTCGGTTGCGCGAACTCATTCCCGCGGAAGTGTGGAGCCACCGCAACGTCTTTTTCTCTGCAGGAATGCTGATGGAGATTGGCCCCTGCCACCGGCGCTATCGCGTTCCAGTCTACTTCTCCGATGCCACGAAGCGCTTTGCAGCTCGGGCCAAGCTCGACGCCGATGGAAATCTCCGGGGGTATGTGGCCGGCACACCGTTCCCACCGGAGTCCATCGCCGACGACGACCCCGCGGCCGGAGCGAAGTGGGCGTGGAACCTGGAATACCGCAACCGCGAAGCGGGCCCACAGGGCCATTTCAGGATCACCGACATGCCAAGTCGAGCGGGCGGAATACAAATCTACACCGGCGAGTTCTTTCACCTGCGAACCAGCCACCGAGCGGACCTGGTCGACAGCGCGTTCACACAACCGGGATCCGAGAAGAATCTCTGGATCAGCGGTGGGCGTTTCGACACCCCATCAGACGCGCGGCACCTCGCCTGGCGCCAGCTGCGACCGATTGCCGCCGATCAGCGATTTTCGAACCCAGACAATACCTTCGTATACGCACCGACGATGCGGAAGGTCCGCCGGTCCTCAACGGTCTGGGTCGACGGTATGTACACCCCGAGCTATCGGGCGAGAAACAGCTGGGGGGGCGGGAGCGTTGCCACCGGATCCAACGGTTTCGCCCCAACGGGAGCCGTGAGTCTCTCTTCCACGCTCTCGCACGCGGCCACCGAACACCTTCCGGCGGGATTCAACGACCTTTCGATTCGACCCAACGCCTACCGCTGGCGGTTGCTCGGCATGCGAGAGGTACTGGCTCCGATCAACGGAATCCGTTCGGGCTATCCCGACAACCCAATCCGAAACTTCGGAACGTCGGGCCTAATGGTGGGAAGCGATCGCTGGGAAGTGCGCTACGCGGTGGTCATCGAGGGAAAGGTCCGCAACCGCGAACAAGGCTTCGACACCCTCATCGCCTACATCGACTATCAAACCCACCTGCCTCTCTATCTGATCACCCGTCGGAACCGAGGCTTGATCGTCGACATCGGAATCCCCGTGCACCGCTTCAGCGGCGACGTCGAGGATTACCCGAATTGGCCGGGCGCTGATCGCGCCCTGATATTCGATCCCGTCGCGGCCGTCTACTACCGCGCAGCAGACGGCGGCAGCGGCTGGCGCCGCGAATCCTACGACGTGAAATCTACCGCACCGTCGCGATCCGCCCTCCGCGAGATGATCACCACCGATACCCTCCTACGCGGCCACTAACCCCCGCCACCCGCACCCCATCAAAAACGACCCGGTCAACCGAGCCCACGGCTGGTGGAACCTTCTCAAAAAGCAGCGGC
>JACZVU010000136.1 GCA_022572485.1 Myxococcales bacterium | reverse complement strand
CCCATTCCCCAAGCGGGCGGTGGCACCACGAGCATCGCGGTGAGCGCGAGCGCGAACGTCGCGGTCGCCGGCGCCTCGCGGAACGCCGATCCGGCCCCGAGCCATGCGAGCAGCGCGAGCCACGAGAGCATCCCCGCGCGCCCGCCAGCATCCAGAGGAACGGCCCCTTCGAGATCGGAAGCGGCCACCCAACCGGGCCCACGCGGCCCGCAATCGGATGCTGCTCTGGCGAACCTGAGCGATCCCCTCGCCAAACGCGGCGATGTTCGAGTAGGCGATGAAACCCGAGGATTGCCACTGGAAGAGCTCGCCCATCCGCAGCTGGAGCGCGGCTCCATCCCACATCAGCTGCCCATCGACGTCGTAGCGGTAGCCGGGGCCATCACACAAATCCGGTCCGGTGCCGGTGCACACCAGTCGATTCGCAGAGTCGTAGACGAAGTGTTCTGTAGGGCCACCTGGAAGACCGCGCTGGATGACATTCCCATCCGCGTCGTACGCGTAGGCTTCCCCGATTCGGTTTTGCGTGATCTGGTGGGGCTTGGTGGCCGTGTCGAAGGTTTGGTTGAAGTCAACTTCATTCAGGCTGGCTGCACCATGCCCCTTGAGATTCCCGAGCACGTCATAGCCGTACCACACTGGTGGGGTGCCACTCGCGTCCGTCCACGACTCCAGCCGATTGCGCGCGTCGTAGGTGTAGGTCGCTGACGCATTGTAGAGTGTCGATTGGTCATCGATGCCGGTCATATTGCCGATTGAATCGTACTGGTAGTTGAAGTCGAGCGCTCCGGCCGAGCTGCCGGCTGTGAGGGCGAGCCGTTTGAGCGCGTTTACCGAACGCCCGGTCGGATCGTCGGTGATCCCGTAGTATTCGCGATGCAAGGTTCCTTTGTACGTCACGGTATCGGTCCGGCGCCCGAGGTCGTCATACAGCACGTCTGCGATCAGCACGTCCTGCGGCGGGGCGCTCGCACAGAAGTCATCGCCACGGCACACCTGCTCGAGGTACGCCCCTTGGTAGACATAGCTCACACTCGAGCCATTGCTCGGGTAGTAGATCTTGGTCGGGCGGCCCAGCAGGTCGTATTCGAAGTCCATCACCAGCGTGTCGTAGTAGCTCCGGACCTGCCGCTTCACCCGGCCGTAGTCGTCGTACTCCCAGGCATCGCTGTAGACGCTATCGGCCGTCGTGACGCTCGCGCGCTTTCGGCTGATCGGATCGTACGTAAAGTCGAGGTCCCACTCGCCCACTCCGGCCGGCCGATCGATCGAAGAAACCCGGCCCAGCACATCGTAACTCGTGAGCGTGCTGGCGCCGCGCACATTGGTCGTGCGGATGGTGTTTCCCTGGTGATCGTATCCCGCGTAGCTTGCACCCGTGTTGGGCTCGTCCGTGCGAATCACCCGCCCGAGCGTGTCGTAGTGATAGCGCAGATAGCGTGCCGGGCTTGTGTAATCAGAGGCGGATGCCGCGATGGCGTCATAGAGGGTTGCGATCTCACCGGTCGCTTCATACGTGTAGAATGTGGAGTCGTAGGTTGCACAGCCGACCTCGTGGCACTCATCGACCCACACGACCCGATTCCCATCCATCAGGCGCCGGGTCTTGTGGTCATTGGGATCCGTGATCTCGACCGTGTCGAACACATCTCCCGTACCGGAGCCTTCGGGTTGCAAGCGCTGCATCCACCCATAATCGCGCGTCACCTGGCCATCGGGCGAAGTGATCCGAATCACGCGGCCCGCGGCATCCACCGCTTGCTCGGTGAAGGGGGTTGTCGTTTTGATGATGTTGCTACAGGAGGCATCCAGATCGCAGTCGATCGGCCCGATCCTGCGGACGGTTCGGGTGACGGGATCGCGGTACACCGCCGTGCCTCGGTAGCCCGAAGGCGTTTCTTCCACCGTTCGGAACAGGTTGCCGAATCCATCCAGATACCGCGCCGAACGAATCGATGTGCCCGCTGGGTCTCCTGTGATAGACTGGAATTGCTCTACGTATGCCGGTGTACTCCCACTGGGAGAGTCGGAATACGTAGTCGAGCTGAGCAGGGCATCGGGATCGCCCCCTCTGAAGCCCGCACCGCGAAACCATTGCTCGATGCCGCGGCCAAACGCATCCCGCACCACGGTGATCGAGTCTCGGAAGGCATTCGATTCATTGAAGCGCTCAACGTGTAGAACGGCTCCCGTAACCCAATCGTATTCCAGTTCCGTTACACCACCGATCGCATCCTTCACGCCCACCCGCAGGCTGTATGTAGGAGTCCCGCCAGGGAGCGTCGGACACCAGGAATTCCCCCCGCCGTCGCCGTCGTAGCAGAAGCTCACGGTGCGGTCGAGAAGCGGATTGCCAGCGGCATCGTTGCCGCGCGTTTCCGTCCGGCTCGTGAGGTTGCCTTTGGTGTCGTAGGTCCAGGAGGTTGTCACCACATCCAGCGTGCCGCCGCTGCGCGGTTGAATGTCGCGGCGCCGAATTGCGAGCTGACCCTTCTCGGTGTAATCGTACTCTTCCCGCGAGTAGGTGATTCCGGGGGTGAACGCCGTCTTCTCCGCCACCAGATCCACCAGCCAATCGGGTTCGGATGCGGCCTCGGGCGTAAATTGGGTCCACAGCGTGCCCGTCGCCTGGTAGGCGATGATTCTCCATACGAAATTGTAGCCGTGCGTGTCGTCGTAGAAGAAGAAGGCACCTTTCGTTGGGCCGTTCTCGTCATTCGCAGCATCATAGACATTGAAGCTGTACTGGTTGATCAGCCGAGCAACATCGACGCCCTCCATCGCACCCGGAATCGCGCCCGGATTGGGCGCCAACCCCCAGCTCTGGACGGATCGATGAATCTTTTTACCCAATTCGTCGAAAGTCTCTTGTTTGGACGGCCTTCCCACCAGGCCTTCTCGCTGATAGAAGTAAGCGTCAACGCGAGAGCCGTCCGGATTCGTCGTTTCGGCCAGCCCGAAGCCCAGGCCCGAGCGCTCTACGGGATCGAATCGAGGTCGCCCGTAGCGGTACCGCGTGGTGACGTTGGCGGCGATGCCCACACCGCTCACCGTCTGCTCTGAGATCACGGCCTCGGTGGTAAACCGCGTGACGGCCGCGCTGGTTCCATCGGCGTCACCGAGCGTGGCGGCATGCGCCTCCGCGTCGACTTCCATCGCCGCATCTCGATCTCGCTGAAATGCGGCACTCACATACGTGAAATCCGTGATCCCGCCGCGCCCGTTATCGACCGAAGCGAGGAGATCGCTAGGGGGGCCAGGGGAGAGGTAGGCGTCGTCTGCGATCCATTCCCCCGAGCCCAAATACAAGCGCCACCCATGGAGGATGTCCGCCGTGCCATTCCCATCGAGATCCGCAAACTGAGTCCCGGCATAGAACGGAGTCGGCGGCTTGAACGTGTCTGATTGATCCACCCACACGCTCGGATTTCCAGCGGCATCGTTCGGTGCGCTTGGGTCGTGCAACCAGGCCCGCAAGACGGGGGTGCCGCCCTCTACCTGTTTTCCTTGCAGCAGGTCGACCCAACCGTCGCCGTTCAGATCGACGAAAACCAGCTGCTCAGATTTGCTGATGTCTTCATCTCTCGTGTCCGTGGTGTATTCGTTAAACGCGATCGGTGTTACGTAGCGAGAGTGGGTGGTATCGGCGTCACAATCAGATGAGGCCAACGTGCCCAAGTCGTTGCACCACCCCGTTCCCGTACCGAGAAGGACTGCAGCTGGGCTCGACTGGATACCCGAGGCGTCTTTTACAATGTCCGTCAATCCATCACGATTGAGGTCCACGAAATACACACCCGCGTCGTACGGTTGCATTCCGCCGGGCCCATTAAGAAGGTCGAACGCTCTCTCCTGAATCCAGGTGTATTGGATGTGCGGGAAAGGAAGATCAAAATCCGGCGCGGGCGTCCAGCCGCTGCCATCCGCGTTTTGGATCCACGCAAAGCTCTTTGGGGTGCCGATCCACCAACCACCAAAGTTGTTAGAATAGTCCAGCCACAGCACATCTTCGCCGGATGGCTGTTCGTTGGATAGCTCTAGGAGGATGATATCGAGAAGACCATCGCCGTTGAGTTCAACAAACTGCGGCCGAAAGTCCATCCAAGTCGTGCAGTAGAAGCCAAATCCCTCCCCCAAACCACCGAGCCATCCGGCGCCGTCGCAGTCATAGTTGAACGACTCAAAAAAGCGGTTTTCTTTGTCACTCCTGTGCTTGACGATCGTCTGTGCCTGGAAGAGCGGCAGGCTTTCCGCCATTCCGGCAGGCGCCGGGTCCCAACCGGTTCCGTTGTTCAAAAAGATTTTCTGCGAAACCACACCGACAATAAAAGTGTCCGTCCAATAGTCGCCGGGCTCGATCGGATCTCCCGCGCAGTCAAACTCCAAGGGAAGGGTCCCGCCGCGAATGGAAGTCACGAGATCCGCGAGACCGTCACCGTTGATGTCGATCAGGTGCCAAGAGGGCCAGGGCGTAAAGGTCTCGAAGTTGCCATCGATGACGAGCGCGCTCCCCTCGGCCTCATCTATCGCAAACGAAATCCCTCGCGTGACCGTCCCGGTCGTCGCGTTGCAAGCTCGCCAATAGGTAGAGGAGCCACTGGTATACGGAACCGACTCGACGGTGATCGTCGGTGCCTCGTAGGTCAGGCTGTCGATCGCAGCGGTCCAAGCGTCATCGCGAACCCAACCCGAGCCATCGTTGAGGTACACGACCGGACCCTCGCAAGGAGCGGGTGGGGGGCTGCTGCAGTAGCCAACCACGAGGTCGGGAAGCCCGTCACCGTTGACATCCGCGAGCCGCTTGCCCAAAGCATGGCTGTTGGTTTGAACACCCGTTTTGACGAATATCCCTGCCTCCGCCCAATCGGTGCTCGGAGCCATCTCCCAGTAGGGGCCACCGCCACTCAACGTCGTCTCCGTGTACGCGTACGTTTGAGCGGGCAGAGACAGAGACGGGCAATTTGCGACCGGATCGGGATCGACACAGCCCTTGCCGAAAAGTTGCGTGGATGCGATTCGGCTTCGATGGGTCGAGTAATCGCCCGGCGTCGAGTACGTGATCAGGCGTCGGCTGACGATCGTGCCGAGACTCTTGACCTCAATCTCGCGCAGGCGCTGGGTGATGTTTCGGGGGATTCCGCCCGGGAAGTCGAGAATCTCGTCCGGGCGGCTCTCGTAGAGAAATGTGACTGCGCGCGCGCCCGACGCGTACGTGATCGTCGACGGATAGGCGACTCCGACATCGGTCCGGTCGTAGGTGATCACGATCTCGTTGCCGTGGAGGTCGATAATCTTGCTCAGCAGCCAGCGCGCGGTGGGAGCGGTTGTTGGGGTATCCCTCCCGTCCGACCCGATCTTGCTGTTCGCGATTCCGCCGACGAGGCCCTCGCCGTAGAGGAGGCGCATACCGCCCGGAGCCGTCACTTCCCAATACGCGCTGTCGCCGGTGCCCAGCTGCAGGATCCGCTTGAACGATTCGACCTTCGTGTGGTAGCGGCCTTCCATACCCAGGCGCGTGTCCGGACCCACGAGGAGCTGCCCATCGAGTTCGAACTCCGCGCAGTTCGCATAGTCGGGCACGCCGAATCGCGCCGTGCAGCGAATCTCGCCAAGCGCGAGATCCCAACCGATTCCGAACGGTCCATCGCCCCGATCGCTCGAGTAGTTGAGGCTCAGGGTAGGCGTAAGGCCACCGGGGCCCGGAGGAACCGCGATCGAGATGCTCAGGGTGGCGGCGCCCGAGGCGCCATCGACACCCGCCGATCCGTCTTCGGTTTTACCCGCGGCACTGAGGTCGGACGAATTGCCTCGGAATTCATCATTGCTAATGGTGTCTTGCGCGTTGGCTGGCAAAGCAGCGGCCAGGATCGCGATCAGCCCGCAAAAAAGCCATCGCGCAGCGAGATCGCCACCTTTCCGCGTTCGAGTTTCTTCTTTGCAACCCGCAGTGTTCGCGTTTGTGCGCTCGAGAGCCTTCGACATCTCGCGATTCGATCGTCGCATCATTTCCCAAACCTCCTCGATACCAGTCCGCCGAAAGCGCCACCGCGTGAAACCACCTCCAGTGAATGTCGCGCAAAGCGATCCGCTCCATTTACACATGGGAGCGAATGCGTGCTGTACAAGCCTTCACAATTCATGGCGACCCGCTGTCAAGTGAAAACTGTTGAACCCAGGGAATTCCAAGCGCCTCTTGCATCTAGGAAAGGCCGCGATAAACACAACTGCTGACAACCGCAAATTGCGTGCCAAGCGTCTCAACCCGAAAAACCGAAGCGCTGCTTCCAAGCGGGTCTACTGATTCGAGCGATCTTGAATGCGATTGCTCAGGGAGTTTTTGAAATGGTTCCGGGGGAGTCCGCTTCCGGATCCAGTCAATGCGTTACTATCTGAGATCAAATCCGGAAATCAATGTCAGGAAGGATCGACGCTGCTCCAGGATTCACAACACGCCAGATCGTGTCGTGTTTTGGCGGACAGCGGTGTCGTGTTTTGCTGGGCGTGAGCACCCGATGTGCGTCTAGACCGGTGTCACGCTGCGCCATTTCGCGGGTGGGGCGTCGCGGCGCCCCTCGGCGTTGGCGAGGCGTGCCGCGATTTCGTCGCGCAGGGTCTCGGGGGGAACAATGGCGTCTACGACGAGCTCGCTCGCGAGGCGTTCGATGTCGATGTCGTCGCGGTACTCGCGCTGTAGCCGGGCTTCGGTTTCGGCGCGCTCTTCGTCGCTCAGGCCCTGCAGCCTGTTGAAGTAGACGGCATTGACAGCGGCCTCCGGGCCCATGACCGCAATCATCGCGCTCGGCAGCGCGATGCAGGCTTCGGGCTCGAACGCGGGGCCGCTCATCGCGTAGAGGCCCGCCCCGTAGGCCTTGCGCACGATCACACTCAGCTTGGGTACGGTCGCTTCGGAGACCGCCATGATCATCTTGGCACCCGCGCGGATGATGCCCTGGCGTTCGACGGCCTTGCCGATCATGAACCCGGGAACATCCGCGAGAAACAGCAGCGGGATCCCGAAGGCATCGCAGAGCCAGATGAAGCGCGCGGCTTTGTCCGCAGAATCGACGAAGAGCACGCCACCCCTGACCATGGGCTGGTTGGCGATGATGCCGACAGAGCGGCCGTCGATACGCGCCAATCCCGTGATCAGCTCACCCGCAAACAACTCCTTGATTTCGAAAAAAGAACCTCCATCCACGATGCGCTCGATGATCTGGCGCATGTCGAACAGCCGGTTCTCGGACTCGGGAATCAAGCTCTCGAGGTCTTCGCAAGATGCGGTGGGCGCGACACCCGCGTGCTCGGGCAGGTCCGCA
>JACZVU010000135.1 GCA_022572485.1 Myxococcales bacterium | reverse complement strand
CAATGAGGCGAGTAGATTCCACCGAGCACTCCGTGGATGCGCGCGCGCTCTGCGAACGCATCGGCCTCGAGCCAGCGGAAGTCATCTTCCGAAAACCCGTATTCGCGCATCCCGTCGTACCCCGCGCGCACACGTTCGAGTTCGGGCCGTGATGTCCCCGCGATGAGCACCCCGCCCTTCACATAATCGCAATCGATTCCCGCAGACGTCGACACTCGGCCGACCTCGTCGACGGCGTCGAACATCGCGCGCTGAAGCGCCACCGCGCGGTCGCGCGTGCTCGGGTCGGCCAACAACGCTTCGATTCCCGAAAAATAATGCGCGCACCAACCACCGTTGCGCCCCGAAGCGCCGAAGCCCGCAACCTCGGCTTCGACAATCGCGATGCGGCAACCGGGTTCCCGCTGGTTGAGATAGTAGGCGGTCCAGAGCCCCGTGTAGCCCGCACCGACAATCGCAACGTCGAACTGGGCGTCGCCGTCTAGTGGCGCGCGCGGCTCGACGGGCTCGTCGAGCGCCGAAAGCCAGAAACTCGGAGATCGAAAGCCCGCAGAAGACATGAGCGCAGAGCGTAACGCTCCCGCGAGGGTCTCGCTCGCCGTCTCAGCCGAGTTTCTCGGCGAAGAGTTCTTCGTTGAAGCCAACCAGGACCGTCTTGCCCCGCCGGATGGTGGGTGCCCGCAGATTGCCGGTGGGGCCCAGCATCGCGTCGAGGAGGTCCTTACCCGCCTTGCCCGCGGGTTTGAACGCGCTCACCTGCTTGCCCTTGGCGACGAACACGACAGAAGCTCGCTTGGCGATCTCCGCTGCATCCTTTCGCCCTAGCTTGCGACTGGCGAGCACGGTCTCTTTCGCCTTGATTCCATTCGCGTCCAGAAACTTGGACGCTCGCGTACAAGACGTTCAACCCTTGCGGGTGTAGAACCAATCGATGCTTCCAGCCATGGCCTTGTGCCGCTCCAGTTCGAGGTCAGCGCTCAACGATGCGCGAGAGATTCTTCACCTCGTGCGGCTGCCCTGTCAAGCCCCGAGCCGTGCAAAAGAATTCGCGGAGCGGGATACGCCGCCACAGAAAAGCTGCCATACTGCGACAGAACGGCAGCGGTTGAATGCAAGAGGAGTTTCGGGATGAACCGCTTTCGCGGATCCTTCGTTGCGTGGCTGGCCCTGATCATGGCGGGTTGGCCGATACCGGCGGGCGCCTATCCGCTCGACGGCTACGAGACAACTGGGATCGGCCGACTCGAGGCCCAGCGGTTGATCCAGACCGGCGAAATGCCCGGCAGGAAGCGCCCTCCGGGCGAACTCCTGCCGCTCTCGATGGTGGATCTCCGCCTGCTCGAAGATCGCGAAATGGAACTTCCACCGTCGGACTCGAAGCTGACCGCCCGGCTGGAGAAACTTCTCGGACCCAACGCGGACCGCTACGGAATGGCACTGCTCGATCTGTCGGATCTTGAGCACCCACGCTACGCAGAGTGGAACGGCCATCAACACCAGAACCCCGGCAGCGTCGGCAAACTGATGGTCTCGCTCGCGATCTTTCAGGCCCTGGCAGACCTCTACCCGAACGACATCGCGGCGCGCAAAAACATCCTGCGCACCACCATGATCACCGCGGACATCTTCAGCGTCAGCGACCACCACATCGTCCCCTTCTGGAACCCGGAAACGCAGACCGTCTCGAAGCGCCCGATCAAGCAGGGCGACACGGCGTCGCTCTGGACGTATCTCGACTGGATGATGTCGCCGAGTTCAAATTCGGCGGCGGGGATGGTCGGGAAAAATCTGGTCTCGATCACCCACTTCGGCAAGCGCTATCCGGTATCTCCTGAAGAAGAGCAGAAATTCTACGATGAAACGCCCAAGAAGCAGCTGAGCGAAATCTTCCTCAAGGCGATCCAGGATCCCATCACCCGCAACGGGCTGAACCTCGACGAGCTGCGCCAGGGCAGCTTCTTCACCCGCCAGGGAAAGCAGCAGATCCCGGGCACGAGCAGCTACGCGACGCCGCGCGCGCTGGCCGATTTTATGCTGAAACTCGAGCAGGGAAAACTCGTCGACGAGTGGTCGAGCCGCGAAATCAAGCGGCTGATGTACATCACCGAGCGGCGCATCCGTTATGGATCGTCCGGCGTGCTGCGGCCGTCTGCGGTCTACTTCAAATCCGGCTCACTCTACAGCTGCACACCCGAAATGGGCTTCGTGTGCAAGAAATACCACGGAAACAAGCGCAACTACATGAACTCCGTGGCGATCATCGAGACTCCCGCTGGGCAGGACCGCCTCTTCTACATCGTCACCGTGCTGTCAAATGTCTTGAGGAAGAACTCCGCCCAGGATCACCGCGATCTCGCGCGGGCCGTCCACCGCATGCTGCTGGTCGACCACCCGCCCAAGCCTGTTCCGCCCGGCGAGCGCGCTCCCAAGACCGCCTACGGGATCGGCTTCATCGGTTACGAGGAAGAGCGTCGAGAAATAGAGCTCAAATTTGAAACCCAGGAGATGCTGCTCGCGCTGGGCTACGAGATCGGCGAACTCGACGGCATGATCGGCAGCAACACGCGCGGCGCGATCCGCACCTTCCAGAAAACCCAGGGCGACAAAGCAAACGGAAAGCCGTCAGCTGCGCTGCTCGAAAAGATGCAAAAGGTCGCGCAGAGCCGGGGGGTGAGTCGACCCGATCCCGCACCTTGAGGATTCTGCCACCGCGCCCATCCGCGGACCCCCTCGCCGAGTATGAACCGAACAGCCGGCGATCGACCGGCTGCGCAAACTTCCGCTGCCACTGTGACCGTTACCGGGGTCAAGCCTGAGAGCCGCTCATCCGATTCGGAACATGGAGGGGCTCATGTCAGGTACCACGATTCTCGTCATCGACGACGATGCGAATGTCCACAAAGCAGTGAAGCAATACCTCAAAGGCGTCGTCGATCAGGTGCTCAGGGCAGATACACCCACCAATGGGCTTCGCATCGCCATCCAAGAGAAACCCGACGTCATCCTGCTCGACATCAACATGCCGCAGATCGACGGCTTCAAGGTGTGCCTGCATCTCCAGGAAAATCCCGGCACCCACGACATACCGATCCTGTTCCTCACCGCAGACCACAATCCGGACAATCTCGCCAAGGCGCTCGATGCTGGAGCTTCCGACTACATATCGAAGCCTTTCAGCGCGATCGAGCTCCAGGCGCGTGTGCGGGTTGCACTGCGCACCAAACAAATGATCGACCTGCTGCGAGAGAAGGCGCGAATCGACGCAGTGACGGGTTTGAACAACCGAGCCGCAATGGACGATGCGCTCCTCGCCGCGACTTCCGCGTTTCACCGGACCGGCCAACCCGCCGCTCTCTTGATGATCGACCTTGATCACTTCAAGGAGATCAACGACATCTACGGACATGGTGTGGGGGACGATGTCATCCGCAGAATAGGAAGCTCGATTCGAGCGGGCTGCCGACCTTACGACATCGCGTGCCGATTCGGCGGTGACGAATTCGGAGTGATCCTGGGCCAGACCGACACCGCTCTCGCCAAGCAGATTTCAAAGCGCATCCTCAATGAAATCAACAGGCTCAAGATTTGGGTGAGAGACGACTCGATCAAAATCACCTGCAGCGGGGGGGTAGCCTCGGCCACCGAGATGCCACGCGGCTTCGAGCCCTCCGACCTGCTCAAGGCCGCCGACGAAGCGCTCTACAGCGCCAAGCGCAAGGGCCGAAACTGCTTGGTCGTAGCCACACCCAGCGGCTGATTTCGCGCCGACACCGATCTCCTCTCCCGATCATCGGATTCGACCACGGTGCTACCGTGAACCCCGCAGCAAAATGTCCGCCGACGGGAGGAATGCGATGCCGCGTCGTACTGAAACGAAGACCCAAATATCCATCGCGCTCCTCCTATGGGCTGCAGTGCTCGCGGCTTGCGCGACCACATTGCCGACCGCGGTGCGGGTGACAAGCGCCGAGGAGCGCACTGCCGCAAAGGCCGCCGGATTCGAGGTCGATCCGGTTCGACCCGCGGTCGAACTGCTACCACCCGGCTTGCTGACCGGTCCGCATTACCGTATCGAGCCGCAGGTCGTCACCTCCGGATTCGCGAACCAGTACTTCATCACGTCGGATTACGGTGACTTCGCGGTTCGCGGCGACCGGATGCTGCGCACACGCATCCGCGAAATCGAGGCGCTCTCTGTGCTCGATGAGATGAGCAAGACCGCGGCGTTTTCCGAAGCGGCCGGCAACGCGCTGAAGAGCCCCTTCGTAGCCAGCTGGAACCTGATCACGAACCCCGTCGACACGATCGTCGGCATTCCGACCAAAGCCTGGGATGCGATCCAGCAGGTCTCGCAGCTGGCACGCGGAGAGCGCAGCGAACTCGAGGACAGCGGCGCGTTCGCGCTGATCGGCTTCGAGGCAAAGAAACGCCAGATCGCCAATGAACTCGGCGTCGATCCTTACAGCTCCAACAAAGCGCTGCAGAAGCAACTCAATCGCTTTGCGTGGGCCGCCTACCTGGGTGGCCTTCCCTACCTGTTCATTCCGTTCGTCGATGACAGCGACTTCCAAGAAGCCTCCGCGGAGCCCGCAGGCCGGCTCGCGGAGATCCTCTTGATCTATTCCCCGGAAGACCTGCGGCGGCTCAATCGCATCGAGCTCGCGGTGATGGGAGTCCCCGGGCCACTCTCCGACGAATTGATCGGCCACCCGTGGTACAGCCCACGGCACACCACCGAGCTCGTCGAGACACTCGCCGCGCTGGATCTCGCGCAGAATCGCTCGGCGTTCATTGGGGTCGCCGTAACCGCCGAGAGCGAAGACGACGCCCTCTTCTACGAGCAAACCGCCGAGCTGATGCGCACCTACAGCGATCGCGTATCGCCCATTCGGGAGATCATTACCATCAACGGAATTCCGATGGGATACACTGAATCGGGTACTCTCATGATTCCGCTGGCCGCCGACTACGCGATCTGGGATTCAAAGGCCGCCGCTCTCGCACACGCGATCGCCGAAGCGCTTCCGAGCGACCTGCGCATAAAACGCAGAGAGCTCGTGCTGTCGGGATCCGCTTCGCCGCTCGCACGCGAGCGATTCGAGGCGCTCGGCGTTGCAGTCACCGAGCGGGCGTTCGAGCAACTGAAGGGCGAACCCGCACGGCCGTCGGAGCCGCCGCCGTGAAGTGCGCGCCGCGCTGGATTGCGTCCTTGCTGGCTCTCGCGAGCGCGCTTTTCGCATTGGCGTGCAGCGGAAGTGCACCCACGCGAGAGCGCCCGCGCGAGGTCATCCTCCGATCCGAGGACGTCGACCGCAAAGTCGGGGAAGAAAGCGCGCAAGACGTGAAGGCGCAGCTCGGGCTGATCGAAGACCCCGAGCTCGTCGCCTACGTCGGCAAGATAGGAGCTCGACTCGCCCGCCACGCGCCGCGGCGGAGTTTTGGGTATTCGTTCCAGATCGTCGACCAAGAGGCGCCCAATGCGTTCGCGCTGCCCGGTGGATACATCTTCGTGTCGCGCGGATTGCTGACCCTGACCAACAGCGAGGACGAACTCGCCAACGTGCTCGGACACGAAATCGTGCACGTCGCTGCGCGCCACGCAGCCGCGCGCCAGGAGGTCGGACGCAGCCTTCTCGCGAAGCTCGACTGGCTTCAAGGCGGTTACCTCGCGAGCTATAGCCGCGACCAGGAGCGCGAGGCAGATCGCTTGGGCCAGGGGCTCGCGGCCCTCGCGGGCTACAACCCCGAGGGACTCGTCGCGTTTCTGCGCGAATTGGAACACACCGAGCGCCTGCGGCTCGGCAGCTCTCGACTGCCAGACTTCTGGGACACGCATCCCTCGACGCAAAGCCGGGTCGCCGAAGCCGGGATCCGCGCAAACATGACCGCGTGGACGCGAAAGACACCGATCGCCGCTACCCACGCCGACTTTCTACATCGAATAGAAGGCCTCGCGATCGGAGCGCGCGCCTCCGAAGGCGTGTTCGTGGGAGACCGCTTCTTGCATGCGGATCTCGATCTCTTCATCCACTTCCCACCGGGTTGGAGAACCGCAAACACCCACCGCGCGGTCGGCGCCATCTCTCCGAAACGCGACGCGCAGATCTTCCTGGAAATCCAGGGCCCGGGCGACGATGTGGAGAGCGCGGCAGGCGAGTACGTTGCAGAACTCGCGGGCGCGGGATTTCGCGTCGAGAGCACGCTGCGGCTGCGGATCGGTCCGAACGCGGCGTTTCGCGTCGACGGCTATATACCCGGAGCGGGGGGTCCATTGGCAGCACAGCTGACCTGGCTGGAACGCGAGGGTTCGATCTATCGCTTCACCGCAGTGGCGCCTGTCGCGGCTTTCCGGCGCTACACGGGTTCATTTCTCAACGTACCCCGCAGCCTCCGCGGCCTCGAACCCCACGAACGCGCGAAGATCCAGGAAACCCGGCTGCGCATCGCAGTCGCACAGCCGGGTGAGAGCCTCACGGAACTCAGCGAGCGCACCGCAAACCGCTGGGACATCCAACAGACCGCCGTGATGAACGATCTGTTTGCGAACCACGTACTCGACCCGGGGCAGCTCGTGAAGATCGCGGTCGCGGAAGACTACCGTCCCGACACGGACACAACGACCACCGAGTGAAACCCTCGGATGTGCGGCTGACATGCACCCTCTGGGTCGCGTTCACGCCGTTGAATCTGGCAAGCGCGGGCGCATCGTTGCTATTTCTATAAGTCGAATTAACTTGAGTATCTCTTTGACCCGCTCGAGTGGAGGTCCTCATGCAAGTCACCGTTGCCTGTACCCAGATGCACTGCAGCTGGGACATCGAAGCCAATGTCGCAAGAGCAGAAGCGCTGGTACACCAGGCTGCAGACGAGGGCGCGCAGATCATCTTGCTTCAGGAGCTGTTCGAAACGCCGTACTTCTGCATCGACGAGCAGAATAAACACTTCGACCTCGCCCATCCGATCGACGAGCAACCGACCCTCCAGCGCATGCAGAAGATCGCCCGAGAGCGCGAAGTGGTCCTACCCGTGTCTTTCTTCGAGCGAGCCGGACCCGCACACTACAACGCCGTCGCGATCGTGGACGCCGACGGCAGCATCGCGGGCCATTACCGCAAGAGCCACATCCCCAACTCCCCAGCCTACGAAGAGAAGTTCTACTTCAGCCCGGGTGACACCGGGTTTCAAGCCGTCGACACGCGCTACGCGCGCATCGGCGTCGGCATCTGCTGGGACCAGTGGTTTCCAGAGGCGGCGCGCGCGATGCTGTTGAAGGGCGCTGAACTGTTGTTGTATCCGACGGCCATCGGCAGCGAAGTGTACTCACCGGATCTCGACAGCA
>JACZVU010000134.1 GCA_022572485.1 Myxococcales bacterium | reverse complement strand
CGGGAGGGCGACACTTCGAAACACCCGAGCAGGTTCTCTTGGCACGCCGGTACAACCAGTCGCTACGTTTCGAGAAGGAAGGCTACCGACCACAGACGATCATCATAGAACGTAAAGCCTCCTCTGGCCTTTTTCGAAACGCCGTCTGGATCCACCCACTCGGGTGGCTCATCGGCGTGATCGTTGACCTGAGCACTGGCTCGGGATACGACCTTGAGCCGGACTCGGTCTCCGTAGAGCTTGAGCCAGCTCTGCCAAGCCTAGATCCCTCGTCGCCCAGTTCGTGAATCGAAGATCTGAAATGAATCTCCTCTCGACATCTGGCCCGCCTGGCAGTCCGCGATTACTCCCGTTCTTCAACACACTCGCGGCGATTGCGGCTGTCGGTCTCCTGGCCTGCGACCCGGGCTCCCTCTCCACCGGCCCCTCCGTCACCTGCACAGAGTCCGGTGCGCAATGCCAGCTCCCTGAAGGTCCACTCGGCGTCTGTGAGCGGTCGCAATGCGCTCCTGACGCAAATCCGCCGTGCTTCCAATGCACTCCGCAGCATTAGCCACGGTGCCCCCGGGTTCACTTGTGTGCGGTTCCCTCACGCGACGGAATGAGAGGGCCAGCCGCCTGTTTGCGACCCACATAGTGGTGCGTCCGTTGTTCGATTTGCAGACCGTAAGCTGCTGCTTTCACGACGTTGATGTTCTGATGGAAGGCGCTGCGCTGGCCTCCACAAAACTGTTGGGTTCGGCAGATTCGTGGACCTACCACCCTGGATCTACAATGATCCCCGCGGGGGGAATTCGAGGGGGGCGTCTCAATCAACTGCCTCCAACCTCGCATTACGACTAGTTAAGTGTAGATTTCTGAAAATCTTGGACGGAGATAACTGATGGGCGGTAGCAAGAGCACTCGATGGCGTGGACATCAGCCGAGGCGGTTAGTCGAGGAAACTAACCGCCTCGATTTCGGGAGCCCCGAGTGGCGGGCCGTTTTGAAGCACTCGACGGCTTCCGGAAACCTGCGCTGGACAGATTCCACCGGGAGTTGCATAGCCCAGGCTGCGTTCGAGTTGGGGGCGAAAGGAGAGAACGGCAGCCGCATCCTCACCCTCGAATTCGAGGGGTGGGGGCGGATGACCCACTTGGCCCTGGAGCCGGTAGCGGTCGGCTTTTCCATGCGGACGCACGCTCGGTGCCCAGCTGGCTGCGGTGGTCGGGCAAGATCACTTTTTCTGCTTCCAGAGAATCGCCGAATTGGCTGTAGACGCTGCTGCGGCCTCGGTTATGCCTCCGCGCAAAAAAGCGATCACCGGGTGAATCTGGCTCGCCTTGATCCCCGGGCGTTCTTGGAGCGGCGCGCTCACCTCCGCGGCTTGAGATCCGCGATTGTTACCGCCTGGTTGATTGAAAAAGCTCAGCGTAGGGGCCGCCTTCGACTCACGCCCCGGAGGCTTCGAAGAGTTCTTCTCGATGGTGCTGTCTAACTGTAATTTGTTTCACCCGACACCCGACCAAAAAGTTCAGTAGATCCGACCCGTTGTCTGTCGGGTGTCGGACACGGTGTGGTAAGTCAATCCGCCCTGGGTTGCAGTTGGGTCCTACGCTGGCACACACTGGCACGACGATGCCTGGTGGAATCTACATAGGCCCCTCGGGGACCAAATCTGATGATCCCGAAGAACAACGCGACGTGCGGCATGATCCGCACCGGAAGCTGTGGGAGGCCATTGGATTCATCTTCGAAGGCCTAACCAACGAAGAGATCGAAGCCCGCCTCGCCTTCTATTCGCTTCCCGGCGTTCGGAATCCGTCAATCGGACTCGATGAAGTCCTCTCCGACGTGGGGCCTCCCCTACCTGCCGAGGAGAAGGTGTTCGGGCTGGTTGTCCCGATGTGCCAAGGAATGCTCCGAAACGAGTGCAAGAGGCCAGGAGACGCAAAGGGCAAACGTGAGGCGATAGCGGAGCTCGCGGACGTCATCATCGACAATCTCTTGGATGCCGCACGCGGCGGCAAAACACGGGGTGAACAGCATGCTCGGGTCCTGCACCGGCACCCCTTTGCACTCAGCGATGCATGCTCTCTTCGCGATACCTACTGCCTTAGCGAGGACGAGCCTGTCACAGTCCCTCTCACAGTGAAGCAGGCGAAAGACCGTATCCATCCATTGCGGGAATTCGAGGTCGTGCGCGAGATCGAAAATCTCAAGCTCGAATTGAAAGCAATCCTGCCATCGAAACGCGTGAGAGAGCAGAAGCGGGATGAGCTTTGCACGAAGCTCAAGGAAAGATTTCCGGAGCTGGAGAGTTTCCTCGAAGATCCGGTGGACATCAGAGACCTGACGCCAGACCTGGCGGCAAGAACCGTCTGGGGCCGCCGCCAAGAGCCACCCATTGGCGAAAAGCAGGTTTCCACCCTACTAGCTGACCTTCGAGATCGGATCCTGTTCCGAACCAGCATTGCAGCGTGGATGAAGAAGCATCCAGAACTAAGATTGACTCCCCGCGAACACGAGCATTCGTAGCCACACCGAAATCTCCCCAACTTTTCGCGAAAACGCGGGGAAGCGTGCCTGTGCATGCGCTGTCAGCCTCTTCAGTATAGGGAGGTACACGCATGCACGATCACGGTTCCATACTTGTCTCTGTTCCTGAGTTCGCCGCTAAAACCAGCCTTAGCGTCCGCCATGTCTGGCGACTGATCAGCGCGGGACGGATCCCGTCACTCCGAGTCGGGCGTCGTCGTATCATCCCGATCGATCCTGCACTTGAGGCGTTAAGAGCCAATGAAACGAGCGTCGCCGCTCCCAGGAGCGAGAGCATGCAGATGGCATGGATCCCGGTCATCGCCGACGAAGATTGGTGCTTAATCCATGGAAGCGACAAGGTCCGCGGAGGTGCGTTGAAAGGCGAGACAGACGACGGAAGCCGCCTTCACTTCATCTGCCCCGGTTGCGACACAGGACTGATCACGCATTTAGCGGGCGTGAGTAACGACTTCGTCGAGTGGGGCTACATCTCCTCGGACAACGACATTCCCCCCACGTCCATCTGTGTGTTCGAGGTCCATTGCTGGTACTGCGGACTCGCGGACCACTTCAAAATCCCGGTCGACCAGCACGCGAAATATTGGCCTGGGAAACCGCTTCCCCAGTCACAAAGCCGTCGAGCGCGGCGACCGGATGAGCCTCGTACGGCTCCGATCCAGATTGTTTCCGAAGAAGATACCAGTCGAGTTGATCGCAAGTGTCGCCCTACGCTTCGAACTTGCACACATACCGACTACTTGGATTTCAATTGCCCGAGCTGCGATTTCATTCTACGAGGGGGGGGTACCCGACTGGTGTCCGCTGTTACCGATTCCCAACCCATCCAGAGTGGCGGTGTTATCCCGATTGTCGAATTCCGGTTCGAGATTAGTTGCAGGGCCAAGTGCGGATTCGTCGGAGATTTCACGATCCCAGTGGCGGACCAGATGCTTCGGTTGCTCGAATGCTGAACAAGACACCAAGCGCTAGGGAGGCAGCCAGTCGATACCTGCAACAGGGGCTGCGCCCGATCCCTCTCTATCCGAAGAGTAAGAAGCCTTCGATACGCGATTGGCCATCGTTCGAACTAACCAACGCCAATGTATCGCAGTGTTTTGGACCGGAAGCGAACGTAGGTCTGATAACTGGCGAAACCTTGGTGGATGTTGACTTGGACGTGGCGCAGGCGATCGAATTGGCGCGCGATTTCCTTCCCGATACATCCTGGCTGCACGGTCGCGAGGGCGCACCTGGGAGCCACCACATCTACCTGGCCCCCGGCTGCACCACTCGAAAGTTCGCAGATCCGATCAACGGAACGATGTTGATCGAACTGCGGGCAAATGGTTGTTTGACCATGGTGCCGCCATCCGTCCATCCGTCCGGCGAATTCGTAATTCAGGAACGCGAAGGCATACCTAGCTCCGTCCCTTTTGACCAGCTCGCTGCGCAGGTTCATCGTTTAGCGGCCGCAACGATACTCACGCGCTACTACCCGTCGACGGGAAATCGTCACAACTGGACCAACGCGCTCGTCGGAGGCCTCATTCGAGCGGGGTGGAGTGAACAAGATGCAATTCACTTTGTGAATGCAGTGTGTCGAGCCGCTAAAGATGAAGAGTGGCTTCAGCGGGAGGGAAACGTTGCCACAACAATTCGGAGACTAAACAGCGGCGAGCCAGCCACCGGCCTTCCCACACTCGGGACCTTGATGCCAGAGAAGGCAGTTCGCACCGCATTCGCCTGGCTGGAAATCGATTGGGCGGGACGGCACAACGATTGCATCAGCGTTGGCTCGTCATATGAAGAGACCCCCAGCGAGCGGAACGCCTCCCTCGAATTCCCGGAGGTTGCATTCCGCGGTTCCTTCGAACAATTCCGGACCTTTCTTCGACCGATTACCGGCGCATCGTCGGCTCACGCGTTCGCAGCTTGGTGGGCAGTCTTGGGATCTTGCATCGGCCGCAGTCGATGGGGGACATGGAGCGGCCGGGTCGTACCTGTCGTGTACGCGACACTCATCGGCTCAACCGGAGATCACAAGAGCTCCGCCATGGATGCTGCTGCCGAACTCCTCCCCGAATCGCTACTTCGGATTGACGGTACCAGCTCGGATGCGGGAATGTTCGACGCCCTCCACGATGCGAACGGGGGGCCTGCCCTTTTTCATTTCGACGAATTGGGCTTTTTGCTCCGGATGTCAAGCCTCAGCGGATCCACTTTGGATGCGATGCTCAATCGGCTTTGGGCGGCTCCGAGGTTTCTCGATCGGAACTTGTCCCGGCGTGGACGAGAGGGAGCGGGGCGACGGCGAATCTCTGAACCATTCGCGTGCCTTCTCGCAGGTACCCATCCAGAGACCTTCTGGAGAACAATCGGCGATGCGACTCTCGCCATCGCGGGCGGATTCGTGAATAGATTGGCGTTCTTCTATGTCGAGAACGGAAGAAGTCTGCCCAGGACGAAGAGCCCGGATGAGGCCCTCGCTCTTGACCTCCGCGAGCACCTTGAACAACTCACCGGAATGGAATCCGAGGTCGTCGAACTTTCGACCGCTGCCGAACCGATCTGGATTTCATTCTCGTCCAGCCACGACGCTCGGCTTCGGGATCTCCCGGTTGACGAAGCTGCCTGCGTCAAACGCGTGCGCGATCACGTGGCGAGACTGGCTCTCACGTTCGCGACGGACGCAGGTCGCACAGTCGTAACATCTGACGATCTTCTCCCGGCCATCGAAGTCGGGGCCTTCCTGTCCGAGAGTTATCGGCGTCTGCTACTCGCTCGCCAGCCAGATTGGGGGCCTGTACGGACGTCCAGCTTGGAAAAGAATATTCGCAGGCTGCTCGCGAAGCGACCGAAGACCTGGCACTCCGTTCGAGATCTCCAACGCGGTTGGCCCAACGCAGCTGCTCCAGCCGCCAGGGAGCTTCGTGCGGTAGTCGAAGCGATGGACGACGTTGATCGAAGTAAACCAGCTGGATCTCGCAGCAACCATTACCGTCTTGTCCGACACCCGACAGACAAACCACCGTTGCAAAAGGGGAATTAGGTCGGATGTCGGGTTGCGGGAGCCACAAATCAGACAGATCCAGCGCGAGGATGGGTGGCCCGCGAACAAGCGCAGAAAGAGTTTCGGTCGCCGGAAAGGCCGTCAGCGGCGTGACGGAGAGTGTTCGGCTACATGGATATACACAACTTAGTGTGTGGATACGATAACAACGGACCTGTGCCGGACGAATGGCGGCCCGGCTAATGACCTCATCCCCCCAAACGACGTTCTGCTGCGATGCAATTCCCATCTGCTTTGCACGCCGGGTAACGCTGACCCGCGCAGAAGTGGCCGAAACCCTCGGATGCTCTCAGGATTTTGTGGATTCGCTCACCGCTGACGGCACTCTCAGAGCAACCAAAGTGCGGGGGTTGGTATTCATCGTGGCGTGCGATGTGTGGGCGTTGGTCGGAGCTGCGCCAGAGACGCAGCACCCAGCCTCCGAACAGGCTCGATCAATTCTTCGAGAGATGGAATAAGATGTCCACGAAGGGGGAGCTATGGGAGTCAAAGTCCGCGACCTAAAGGGCGACGGGAATGCCTGGATTATTGTCTACCGCAAAGGAAAGAGGAAGCAGCGCAAGATCGGAGACTGGGACAAGGCGCACACGCTGGCCAAAGAGATAGAGGCCGAAGACGCGCGCTCGCGGGCTGGACTGCCAGATCCTCTACCGCTCAAGATCGTACTGGAAAACCATCAGCGCATGTACGTGAGCAACCTGAAACACAGTACCCAGGTTCTTCAGTCAGGCCAGATTAAAAACCATCTGATCCCCGAGTTCGGACATCTCGACGCGAGGGACATTCAAGAGGCTAACGTTGTTGCGTTCATCGAGGCCAAGCTACAGAGATACTCGCCATCGTTCGTACGCGGCTGCGTGAACGTACTTCGCAAGGCCTTGAGGCGCTTGCGACGTAGCCATCCAGACATCCCCGAACTCACTCTCGACACCGCCGAGATATTTGAAAGAGCCGAGACCTCACGCGCAGAAGAGATTCGATCTATCGACTCGTGGACCTTTGAAGAGGCGGAGAAGCTACTGAGATTGGTCCGTAAGGACGAGCCCCGCTACTACCCGCTCATCCTGACTCTGCTTCATACGGGCTGCCGGCGTGGGGAAGCCCTCGGAATGAAGTGGTCGGATGTGGATTTCAAGCGCAGGCGAATCGCAATCAGGCGTGCGCGTGTGAACTCGCGGACGGTGTTGCCCAAGCATCGCAAGAAAAGGGACGCGCCACGCTTCGTCGCCATTACACCCGCAATGGAAGATGCTCTGACAGGACTGCGGACGTTCCGTTACAAGCGGTCTGGCGGATGGGTGTTCGCGAGCCGGAACGGTACGCCGCTTGAAGAGACGACCGCCTACCGCGCTTGGACACGGATCAGAACCTTGCTGGCGTCTTACGGAGTTCGACCCCTGACGATGCACTCGCTCCGGCATACGTTCGCAACGCTGAGCCTAGAGAGCGGAAAATCGGTTAAGTGGGTATCGCAACAACTGGGGCATCGTGACGCGGCGCTAACTCTGAACGTCTACGCGCACGCCCTTCCCGACGAAGAAAGAGACCTGTCATACTTGCCTGGATCTGGCGCCGGCGCTGGACGGCGCTACGACGGCGCCAACCAGACACGGGATAATGTCACAAGTGGGGTAAGTGCCTGAAAGAAATGGTGACCCGGGCGCGATTCGAACGCGCGACCCCCAGCTTCGGAGGCTGGTGCTCTATCCAGCTGAGCTACCGGGCCAAAATCTTGGTGGGACGTAGAGGAGTCGAACCTCCGACCTCCGCGGTG
>JACZVU010000133.1 GCA_022572485.1 Myxococcales bacterium | reverse complement strand
TCCAGGCTCACGGCAGATCTTCTGGCCAGCACGATCACCGCAACACTCGAGAGTAAACTCGTCGCCGAGCGCGCCCAGCTCCTGGGTACGCGCTTGCGCGAAAGCATCGGAGCGGACCCGACCGCCACATTCCTGGCAAACGAAAGGGCTTCTGCCAGCTCCAACCACACCCTCTCCGATTCGTAAAGAACCACCCTTTGCAACGGGTTACAGCGCTCAAATACGCACTGGAGAATCGCTTAAAGTCGCGCACCGTGCACGCCGATTCAACATTGACGCAGTGCACTCAAAGCAACACGGACGCAATTCACCAAAGATTCACAGGTCTCAATGGAATACCACGAACCGGCGCCTTCAGTACTGCTGCTTCACGACGGCGAGCTGGCCGATCTGGCCGCGGTCATCAAAGCGCTCGGCGGGATCGATCGACGGGGAAACCCAACGGAGTCGGATCGCACTCGGGTCTGGGATGTCGTCATTGCGAGCGCAGACCGCATGCTCGAGCTTCACGAGCAACTGCCCGAAACCTCGGCGGTTCGAATCGCGGTCCTGGATGGAGATTCGAAAACACTTCCCAAGATGCTCTACCGGATCGGTACGGATCTCTTGGTTCGCCAACCCGTGCATCACGCTGCATTGAGGCTATTGATCCTCCACGCCCTCTACCGTGGCCCCGAAAAACGCCGCACCACCCGTGTCAGTATGGGAGCCACGGCCTCCTTTCGCATCGGGCTGCGCCGCCGAACAGCGATTCTCGCGGAACTATCGACCCGGGGCTGCCGACTGATGGCGGAACAGGGTTGCCACCGCGCGGCCCCCGACAGGTTGGTGACGGTCATCCTGCCGCCCGAGATCACCAAGGACAGCCGTTCCCTCTCACTGCGCGGGCACGTCATGCGCGTCTCGAGCACCGAGACAGGCAGCGACGTGATCGCTGTGCTCTTCGAGCGGCTCCGAGAAGCAACGCGTAAACGGCTCGAGTCGATTGTGTTGGCCCACAGTCACGGCCCCGCCGTACTCGATGACGACGTTGCGCCCGCGCTCTACTCCGTACCGATCATTCCCGAAAGCGGCGAGCCGCAATCCTCGGACCTTGACGGCCCCAACGATGAAACAGCGAGCGAGCGGCGCATTCAAGCACGGCACACGCTATCGCGTCGCATCATCTCTCTGGGCGACGAAGCCGCCCGGATTCTCATCGGCCGGGACCTCTCGGTCGGCGGAATGCGGATCGACCCGACGCCCGGACTCTCCGTGGGGGACCAGCTGAAGGTCGCCGTCCACGTTCGGCCCGACGGTCAACCCCTGGTGGTGTCGGCTGAAATCACGCGCGATGACGGCCCAGAGGGAATGGCGCTGCGTTTCGTCGATCTGAGCCCAGCAGCCCGCGCCTGTCTAGAGAAAATGCTCGTCACGCTCCCCGCGGCCATTGAGTCGAATGGCACGAAAGAGGGTGTGGGCGTAGTGGTCTCTGAAGTCGTTGGACGCCGCGCGAACTGAGTGGCAAAAGGCGCGCTAGGCGGAGGGCGGCGGCGCCTTTCTGCCGGAGCCACCATTCACAGCACCAGGCTCCATTGACTCGAAGGGTTCAGCTTCGTGCTCGCGCTCCGGTTCCGCCGATGGCTCCGCAATCTCGGGAACCGGGAGCCCCTCTGTGAGCCCCACGAATCCTTCGGGACACAACGTACTCGCACCCTTCGTGAGATGTTCGTATACGGATCGATACTGAACCGTCAGATTGCGCAGAAGATCCGAAGTCTCCGAGAAGTGATCCACGACGCTCAACCGATAGGCCGCGTGCTCTTCCCGAGCCACCCGAAGTCGCTCGAGAAGATCCTCCACTTCCGCCACGAGGCGAGAGCGCTCTTCGTCCGCCTTCGCCAGTTGCTCTTCCAACTCGCGTCGACGGATCGCACTCCCGCCGGTCACACGTCCAGCGAAGAACGCTGCGACGGCCACCGCAACCCCCGCGGCTACGACGTATCCAAGCAGATCCGGATCCATCCGAGTTCCCTCCACCTCCGAAATCAACGCCACGTCGGAGAGTGATAAACTCGCGCGCCAGGCGCAATGGAGCAAGCCATCACCGACCATCGATCTCGGTACAGCTTGGATGGGTGCCGCTCGAATACCCGATCGACCCACGGACCACCGCGGCGTGGAGAGGCCTCGTCTACGTCGCCCGCACGGGCCTGGCGGGGAGTTGGCGGCCGAAGGAGCCCTGCTCCACCACGCCTCGACAAACCCACAGCCGCGCTCTTGACGATTTCGCCAAATCCTCCACCTTTCGCGCATCCCCTCCCATTGGAAAATTGCGAGACCATGGCTTCCCGGCGAATCGCCTACGACGAGAGCGCGATCCAGACGCTCGACGCACTAGAGCACATCCGCCTGCGCAGCGGAATGTACATCGGCCGCCTCGGAGATGGCAGCAATCCCCTCGATGGCATCTACGTCATGCTCAAAGAGGTGATCGACAACGCAATCGACGAATTCATCATGGGTGAAGGCAAGACGATTGAAATCGATCGCGATGGAGACGAAATCAATGTACGCGATTTCGGCCGCGGGATTCCTTTGGGCAAACTGGTCGACTGTGTCAGCCGGATCAACACCGGTGGGAAGTACAACGACGACGTCTTTCAATTCTCCGTTGGACTGAACGGGATCGGTACCAAAGCCGTCAACGCACTTTCGGTCGACTTCGAGGCCAGCAGTTGGCGCGAGGGCCGCTATCGCACCGCCCGATTCGAGCGCGGCGTGCTCCGGGAGGAGAAAAAGGGCCGCGACGTCGAAACTCGGACGGGCACCCTGATCCGCTTCACACCAGATCGCGAGATCTTCGACACCTTCACCTGGAACGAAGAGTTCATCGAAAACCGCCTTCGCTACTACGCCTATCTAAATGCGGGCCTGAACATCATCTACAACGGCCGGCGCTTTTACAGCACCGACGGGCTCGCGGATCTGCTCGGGCACGAGATCGGCGACGAACCGCCCCTCTACGACGTCATCCACAATCGTCAGGAGCGACTCGAATTCGCGTTCACCCACACCCACAACTACGGCGAGACCTACTTCAGCTTCGTGAACGGCCAGTACACCAACGATGGCGGCACCCACCAGGCGGCCTTTCGCGAGGGAATCCTGAAGGGCGTCAACGAGTTTGCCAACCAGAGTTTTTCCGGAGATGACGTGCGGGATGGAATTGTGGGCGCTATCAGCATTCGCCTCCAGGATCCCGTGTTCGACAGTCAGACCAAGAACAAACTGGGAACGACCGAGGTACGCCGATGGATCGCGTCCGCCGTCAAGGAGCAGCTGGTTCTCTGGCTCCACAAAAACCCCAAGGCCGCAGAGTCCCTGCTCGAAAAGATCAAAGCCAATGAAAGGATCCGCAAAGAGCTCGCAGTCATCAAGAAGGACGCCCGCGAACGCGCCCGGAAAATTGCGATTCGGATTCCGAAACTCACGGACTGCAAGTTTCACTACAACCAACCCCGAGCCAAGCGGCGCGAAGAGACAACGCTCTTCATCACCGAGGGAAATTCTGCAGCGGGTGTCATGGTGCAAAGCCGGGATGTCTACACTCAGGCCATCTTCGCACTGCGCGGCAAGCCGCTGAACTGCCACGGCCTCAAGCGCGACGCCATCTATAAGAACGAAGAACTCTACAATCTGATGAAAGCACTCGGGATCGAAGATGGCCTCGAAGGACTGCGCTACAACCGGGTCGTGATCGCGGCCGACGCAGATGTCGATGGCATGCACATCCGCAACCTGCTGCTCACCTACTTTCTGCGCTACTTCGAGGAGCTGGTCGTCAAGGGCCACCTCTACTTCCTCGAAACGCCGCTCTTTCGGGTGCGTAACAAGAAGGAGACCCGCTACTGCTACACCGAGGCCGAGCGGGACGAAGCCCTCGAGGCCTTGCGCGGAGCAGAGACGACTCGTTTCAAGGGATTGGGGGAGATCAGCCCCCACGAGTTTGCGCCCTTCATTTCCAGCGACATGCAGATTTTACCCGTGATGATTCACAACTTCGCTGAAGTCAACCAGTGCCTCGATTTCTTCATGGGGCGCAACACGCCCGATCGCAAGCAGTTCATCATCGACAACCTCGCGACCGAAGTGATCTAGGAACCCGGGATGCCTCAGCTTCAAGACCTGATGAAGCGCAATTTCATCGACTACGCGAGTTACTCGATTTTGGATCGGGCCATTCCCGATCTCCGAGACGGCCTAAAGCCCGTCCAGCGCCGGATTCTCCACACCCTTTTCGAAATGCACGACGGCCGCTACCACAAGGTCGCCAACGTGGTGGGAGACACCATGAAGCTGCACCCCCATGGTGATGCAGCAATCGGAGATGCGCTGATCGTGTTGGCCAACAAGGACTACTTCATCGATAAGCAGGGGAATTTCGGCAGCCTCCTGACTGGCCACCCTGCTGCTGCACCGCGCTACATCGAATGCCGCCTCACACCGCTCGCTTTGGAGACGATCTTCAACGAAAACCTCACCGAATTCCGGCCCAGCTACGACGGCCGCAATCGGGAGCCCGTCTTCCTGCCTGCCAAACTTCCGATCGCGTTGATGCTCGGGTCCGAAGGCATCGCGGTCGGAATGGCGACTCGGATCCTGCCCCACAATCTGCTGGAACTCTGGGAGGCGCAAATCGACATCCTCCACAACAAGAAGATCGAACTCGAACCCGATTTTCCCCAAGGCGGCATTGCGGATGTTTCAGAATACGACGACGGCCGAGGCAGGGTCGAGATTCGGGCCCGACTCCGATCACCCGATCCCAAGCGCATCGTCATCAGTGAACTCGCCTACACGACGACAACGGAAAGCCTGATCGCATCGATCGAAGCCGCGGTGCAAAAAGGTCGCGTCAAAATCGCAACGATCCACGATTACACGACGGACAAGGCGGAGATCGAGCTCGTGCTCTCGCGGGGAGCGACCGCCGACGAAGTCACCCCGCAACTCTATGCCTACACGGGTTGCAGCGTTTCGGTGACTTCGAACATCATCTTGATTCGCGATCGGCGCCCCGTCCAGTTGTCGGTGGCAGAGGTTCTTCACGAACTCACCGAAAATCTGCGAGAACAGATTCTCGCCGAACTCGAGTGGGAGCAGAAGCAGCTACTCGACCGCAAACACTGGCTGACCCTCGAGGCCCTCTTCGTCGAGCACAAGATCTACCGCCGGATCGAAACCGCCAAGACCGATCGCGCTGTCCGCGATAAAGTCGCGAGCGGAATGCAAGAGTACGTGGGCCCCCTCCTGCGCCCGCTCGTCGACGATGACATCACCAACCTGCTGGCTCTGAGGATTCGGCGCATCTCCGCCTACGACAAAGCAAAAAACCGTGGCGAGATCGAGGGGATCGACGAAAAACTCATTGTGGTCGCCGCAAAGCTAAAACACCTGACGCGTACAGTGATCGAAACCATCGAGGGCTTCATCAAACGCTATGGGAAGGGCTTTCCACGCCGAACCACGACGTCTCGCTTCGATGCGATCGACAAGAAGGCGGTTTCCGAGCAAACGATCAAGCTCAGCTACGATCGCAAGACGGGATTCTTCGGCTCGACCGTGAAGGCCGCAAAGCCCACCCTTACGGTTGGCGAATACGATCTGATTCTCGGGATCTCAAGCGACGGCAGCTATCGGGTCATGACACCAGCCGAAAAGATTCTCCTTACCGGCCGACTGATCCACTGCGAAATTTTCGATCCCGATCGGGGCGCGGAATTCACCGTGGTCTATCGCGACCGCGCGAAGATCCTCTACGGCAAGCGAATCCGGATCGAAAAGTTCATTCGAAACCGCGAGTACCAGCTCATCAAAGAAAAGGCAGGCAAGATCGACCTGCTGTTGGCACCCACTGAGGCGGGCGTGCTCACCTTCAAATTCGCGCCGGCACCACGTCAACGTGTCAAAACGGGCCACTTCGACCTTGCGAAGCTCGAACGAACCGGAACGACCGCGCGAGGCGTTCGGCTGGCTCTGAAACCGGTCAAGAGCGTCCAATACCAGCGGCGCTCGACCGCCAAGCCAAAGGCAACAGCCCACGGGCGCAAGCAAATGAAAGCCTCGCGTCAATCATCACTGTTCTAGAGACCCGGCAACGCCCAACCTGCAATCGGCAGCATTCGCCACAACTGCTCTTCCCTCCCATGGCGCGTTGTGGGCATCGCTCATGCCTCCTGATTTCCGGGCTGCACGCCGATACGCAGCTGGCACTCCACAGCGGCGCGGGCAATGGGGGAGGCCCCGAGCATAACAACACTTTGTTTGGCGGAGCCGAACCGCTGTGTGGGTGGGGCCAAAGCCCTGGATTCCGGTCGAGAACTGGGGATTCCAATGGCTTTGGAATACTCTAATGGGGTCGCGTGTCGCACGGAGGGGACTCACTGGCGATGTCTCGAGACTTGCTTCAGATTCAGCTGGGAACCAATGTCAGCCGGCGTGCTCAGCGGCGCCCGCCGTGGATCCGGGTCCGAGCGGCTTCGAACTCCTCCAGCTATCGCGAAACCCGCGAACTCATGCGCGCCCTCCAACTCAACACGGTTTGCGAAGAGGCTGCATGTCCGAATATCGGCGAGTGCTGGTCGGCAAAGCACGTGACGGTCATGATTCTCGGCAGCGTCTGCACCCGAAAATGCGGATTTTGCAACGTCAAGACAGGCAGGCCCGACCCTCTCGATCGAGAAGAGCCGGCGCGCCTGGCCCGCGCGGTCACGGCTCTGGGCCTTCGCCACGTCGTGATCACATCGGTCGACCGCGACGACCTTTCCGATGGCGGTGCCGAACAATTCGAGCGGTGCATCCAGGAAATTCGGGCCACATCACCGGCCACGACCATTGAGGTCCTCACGCCTGATTTTCTCCGCAAGACTGGAGCGATCGAGCGGGTCGCCGCAGCCCGCCCGGACGTTTACAACCACAATCTGGAAACTACACCGCGGCTGTACCGGATTGCCCGTCTGGGCGCCGATTACCGTCACTCGTTGGATCTACTGCGGCGGGTCAAGGAGATGATGCCCGAGATCTTTACCAAATCCGGGATCATGCTCGGACTCGGCGAGACATCCGACGAAGTCATCTCCGTGATGGACGATCTGCGCGAAGCCGACGTCGACTTCATCACGATCGGTCAATACTTGCGTCCCACACAGAAGCACCTTCCGATGCACCGCTACGTTACGCCCGAAGAGTTTGACGACTACGCGCGCGCTGCGCGGGCAAAGGGCTTCTTGATGGTTTCCTCGTCTCCGCTGACGCGTTCCTCTTACCACGCCGACGAAGATTTTCAGCGGCTCGTCGCAGCGCGCGAAAGCGCGCTCGGCGGCCCGGCTTAAGGCCAGGAGCTTC
>JACZVU010000019.1 GCA_022572485.1 Myxococcales bacterium | reverse complement strand
CGCTGGCGCTGGAACGACAGGATCAGGCTCGTGGTATTCGAGAGCGCCTCCATGAACGCGCGCGCCCGATCTTCGAACTGGACCGGAAGAAGCAGCGAAATCTGCCGCTCCTCGACCTCCGCGCTGCGAGCGAGATAGCTCTCGGCCTGTTCCCAATCACCCTTTGCCCAATGCATCAAGCCCAGATTGCGAAGGGACTGCGCGACAGCGGGATGTTCAGGTCCGAAAGCCTCCTCTCGGATTGCGAGCGCTGCTTCATACAAGGACTTCGCTCTCGCGTGATGGCCCCGCACCCGGTACACCGAGGCGAGGTTGTCGACGGAAGTGGCAACCGCGGGGTGCTCGGGGCCGAGAGCTTTCTCCCGGATCAATAACGCGCGCTCGAAGAGTGGTTCTGCGCTCGCGTAATCACCCAGCGCCCAGTGAGTCGCGCCAAGATCACTGGTGATTCTGGCAACATCGAGATGCTCGGGCCCAAGGGTCTTCACGCGGATCACGAGCGCGCGTTTGCAAAGAGGCTGTGAACGCGCAAATTCACCCTGCGCTCGATAAAGCGAGGCGAGATTTTCGAGAGCTGCCGCGACGGCGAGATGATCCGCCCCCAGAGCCTCCGACCGAATCTCGAGCGCTCGCTCGTAGAGAGGCGCTGCGCTCCCGTAATGGCCCATCGCAACGTGGACCGAGGCCAGATTGCTCAACGCGGAGGCGACATCAAGGTGATCGGGGCCGTGGGCGCCTTCCACGATCGCAAGCACCCGCTCCAAAAGAGGCTTGGCACGAGCGTAGTCTCCGGATTCGTAGTAGAGCGACGCGAGATTGCTGAGCGCGACGGCGGTGTCGGTAGGGTCTGCGCCGTGGGCCTTCTCCTCGAGGGCAAGCGCGCGTTTCAAGAACGATTCAGCGCGTTCGTAGTCGCCATTGCGCTGACGGATCGCACCGAGACTGCGCAGTGCGTCGGCGACTTGGTCGTGAATGGGATCCAAGCTCTTTTCCCAGATCGCAAGCGCCTTCTCGTAGAGGGATTCGGCTCGCTCGAAATCTCCCATGTTTCGGTAGAGCGACGCCACGTTGCTGAGGGAGACTGCAACTTCGGGGCGATCGGGGCCGAGAGAGCGTTCCCAGATTGAGAGCGCCTTCTCGAGGTACTGCGCGGCGCGCTCGTGGTCCCTCTGCTCCCAATAGAGCATCCCCAGATTGTTGATCGTGATCGCAATCGCGGGGTCCTGGGGTCCGAGGGTGTCCGTCGTAATCTCGAGCACCCGCTCAAAGAGGGCTTCCGCACTCCCGTAGTCACCCGCGGCCCGGTAGAGCAGGGCGAGGTTGTTGATCGCGTTGACTACGCCGGGACGGTCGGGGCCGAGCGCTCTTTGCTGGATCGAGAGCGCGCGCTCTGCGAGCAAAATCGCCTCATCGAGCCGACCTTCGCGGTAGAGCCGATCGACGTCGGCATGGAGCGCCTCGACTTCCGCGGATTCGGGCACCTCTTGTGCGAGAGCACCCGAACCCAGCAGCAGCGCAAAGGCCACCATCACCACCAGAGCGCGGGCGTACTTCACACGAACGCATGGGGTTTTCGAGCCCACCCCCGCGAATCTAGATGAATTGCTAGCCCCGAGCCCGCCAGCGCGAGAGGGCGCCCAGCGCTCCGGCTCCTGCAACGAGCGCCATCCAGACCTCAGGCTCCGGCAGGATCCTGAGTTCGAAATTGCCTCGGATGGAGTCCTTGTGGTGGGCGACCCGGATGACCACGGTCTCGCCGGGATCGAGCGCAAAGAAGCCCCCAAGCGGGAGCGCGGAGTCGAGGAATTTGGGAGCGGCGAAATCGGCGCAGGCCTGCGGTTCGAGTCCGAGCTGGTAGTCATCGTTCTGGAGGATCTCGTTGTTCCGCTTCCCGGGGCAACCCTCGTGTACCGACAGCACGGTGTCGATTCCGAACGAGCGCTCGGTCGAGCAGGTGGAGACCACCATGTCTTGGTCTACCACCTGCGTATACGTGTACCACACGTCCCCACTTCGGCAGGAGTTCTGCCCGCTCTCGCAGCCGTCGTTATTCGACCCGAGGAGGGTGCCGAAGGTCTTCCCCGAAGAGATGGGGAGCGCCTCGTCGCATTGGTTGGCTCCCGGTTTGCACTGGTATCCGCACTCCTGTTCAACCCGGCTAACGCAAGACGCATCCCAGCTGTCGGTGCAGCAGCTGGGGTCCTGAAAACACACGAGCGCGGCGCAGGAGTTACACGTGGAGTCGAGAGGTTCCCCGGTCTCGCAGAGATTGTGGCTGCAGGCCGCCGCGCAGATCAAATCCTCACAGACCGTCAGGACCTGTTCGATACAGAAATCGTCCCATTCGAATTGGCAGCAGAACGAATCGGCCGCACAGATGTCAGCAACGCAGGGATCGCAATTCCGATTCAGGTTGGATCCCACCTCGCAGATGTCATGCGCACAGGTTTGCGCCTCAGCCGGAGCGGGCCAAGACAACCAGCACAGACCGACTGCGAGCAGCAGCCACTTGAGGCGGGCCAGCTGGCTCCACCCTTTGGGTCTCGCGCGGTTTGACAGTTCATTCGAGTAGGGCAGAAGCCGTGTAGCGTCCATGGGAACCCCGCATGCGGGCCCCCCCGCCCCGGGGCTCATCACCTCCGAGCCCGGGGCGGACCCGCCAACGCCAGCAGAGAAGTACTGCAGCAATTCAGCGACTAGTTGCAGGTCTTGGTGAGCCTTCCTGTGGCTGTGCACACGTCGCCGTCTTCGTCCCGTCCGGAGAACGTCGCGACGAAGTCGATCGCCCCGGAGTTGCACTGCGAAATGCTCATCGGGAGCGTGGCACCCTTCCCACCTTGACCCACTCCGAGCCGGATCGAGCCCGAGGTCTTCGAGTCGATGACGGTTCCTCCGTCCACGGCTTCGATCGTGAGCGTCGTGTCGATCGTCGTACCGCTCTCAGCCGTCCCCTTCACGATTCGGGCCTTGGCGGTGATCGGCCTCGTGTCGCCCACGCTCACCGTGGGCGCTCGGCCACGCAGCGCGTTGACCTCGAGCTCCATTTCAATCGCTCCGGAACTGCACCCTGGCGGCCCCTCTCCTGCAGTCGCCTGGGACGCGGCGAAGCCGACCGCGAAGAAAACACCCGTGATGCAGATGATTGTGCGCTGTAACTTCATACCCGATCTCCTTTTCGAAACACTCGAATCTCAGATTCCAGATCTGCGATTTGCCCACCGGCAGCTGTTGCCGCGGAAACCCAGTCTTCTCTAAAAGACCACAAAACCGCTGCCAATGTCAACGGCGTTTTTTCATTCCTCCACTCCTCCCCGCAAGCGTAGGAGAGCAATACGGGTGCCAAGCGGCAGAAAAGCCTGTTTATATCTCAACTACTTGATTGTAAAGGTTTTTTTAGGCTGAATTTGAATTCGAGAACCCGCTGGATTGGGAAACTATTTTCCCAAATTTTCCCAAAAAGAGAAAAGGCACTCGGATTCATTCGCGCCGAGATGTGCGCTCCCCGACCTCGATATCCCCCTGGGTACGCAACGGATTCGATTCGCTGTCCAGCAGAACCGTGGCAAGCGCGCCTGCAAACGCCCGAAGCTTCCGATCTGCCTCGGCTTCCTCGAGTGCTCCTCCACCGACCCGAGTGCCAATCCGTATCACGCGCGGTCGCTGGCTCCGCCAGAGCGGAGACTGGTCGGTGGCGAACAGCACGCGCAGCGCTTCCAGCGCCACCGAATCGACCCCTTCGTACCAGTGGTAGGTGAGAATGCGGCGCGGCCCAGAACGCGCCACGACCCGCGCCACCCGGTTATCCCAAGAGTCGAGTCTCACGAAACTTCGCTCTTCGACTTGCCAGCCGCGCCCTGGAAGCGCATTTTTGGGCGAGAGCAGACTCCTGCTGCGGTCTCCTCGGTCCCCATAACCAACAAACAGATCCACCCTCTCTCCATCGAGCCGGTAGGGCCGGTTTGCGTACTGGGGAAACCTCAGCGCCCAGAGAAAATCGTGGTCCAGCGGGAGCGCCTCACCCATTTTCCAGCCACCCATTTCGATGGGAAGGTTGAAAATGGGCCCAAAGAGAGGCGCCGCGCCCGCGAAATCCTCGGTCTCCGGTGGGCTCCATTGGGGCATCCAGATGGATACGCCCAATAGCGTCGTGAGCAGCGCCGCGGGCGCGATCGACCTCGCCCCTCCCTTCGAGCCCGCCCACCCCACTGCGCCACCGGCCGGCTGCGGATGGCCGCGCACGGGTGAAGAGGCACCATCGGCGCGGGATCGCCCCGAGAGCAGGCGACCCAGCAGGCGATCGACGACTACCAGAACCGTGAACGCGCCAAAGAACGCGAGCCAGCCCTGCACGGTATGCGTCGTGGAGAGATCGGAAGTCGGATCCGGGATGATGAAACACACCCGCAAGAGGTTGAACCCGTAGGCGATCGGCGGCGCCAACGCGACCAGCAACCATCCCCGGAGACGGTCGGCGGGAGACCACTGCACGTAGAGGAACGCGGCAAGGGTGAGCATCTCCATGGCCCGCAAGCCGCTGCAGCTGTCGATCACCTGCGCGACCACATTGGCGCCGTAAATCACGTTCCCCTCGTGATAGACCGGGAATCCGACGAAGGTGAGCAGCGCGACGACATGGTCGGCCGTCCACAGTCGGAGGGAATAAAAGACCTGGTTGGTCAAGGCAGCTGGGATTGGAAACGCAAACGCGAGGATCACACACGGAATCGACCACGTCGCCGCAAAGCCGGTCCCGAACCAGAGCAGCGCGACTCCCATCGAAACCAGCACAAACGATGCGAGGAGCAGGTCCGTGGCGTCTACGTAATGGCCCCAGACAAATAACGCCGAGCCCACCGACAACGTGAGAAATGCCAGAGCCGGCGAAGGGCTCCCCTGCATCGCGCTGCGAAACAACTTTCGATTCCGATAGACGAGCGCAGCGGCGAGCGCGAAAAAAATCTGGGGAATGGCGTCTGTCGGCGAAAACAACCAGTCCTGGAAACCCACCTGTCCGTGCGGGTCCGGGTTCCAGCATGCGAGAGACCGGTACGCGAGCATGCCCGCAACAACGCTCGCAATCGCCAAAACTCGATGCAGCTGGAGTGTCATCAGAGGATCCGAAAACCCAAACGCTCGAACCACCCGATGCATTCGGCGATGGCTATCGCTAGACGCCCCGCTACCGCGGGCAGCAAAACGCCTCGCGTTTGAGCTAGCGGAAAGTATACAGGAAGGTAAGGCATGACCTGAGGAGCCTTCGATCACCGTTGGGTGGATCGAGCGTCACGCTAAATTTCCGCTTGCTCGGATCGAGAAGATCGATGCATCTGCCGCGGGCGCATTCAAGAAGGCGGAGAGATCTCGCAAGAAACGACGAGCCCAAGAGAAACCCAGCGACCAAAAAATCCGACCACGGATCCAGGCTCTGCGCCAGAGCCGGCAAGCTTCGCGGTAACTTCGCCGAGCAAATCCCGGTTTTGCAGCGATTCGATGGCCTCGGCCTCGACTGCTCCGATCGATTCGACGACGACTTCGAAGTCTCGTCGGTAAACCAACACCCGGTCGTATCTATCGACCAAATCTACGTCGATCTCGGATCGCTCACACCGGCATGTCTCGCGCAGCTCGCACAGCGGCCACGGAGCGCAAACGAGAGCGAGCCCCGGTTGAAATCCAATTTCCGCGCGCTCCCAATCTTCCCAAGGCCATCCGCTGCAGACCGAAGGTTCGAAAGCCGCTAGAAGATCCGCATGGAAACACCGGTCGACCGCCCACTCCAGCTCGGCGAGAGCGGGAAGGAACGGCAAGTCATCGCTCGCGCGGTCCGATTCGAGGGTTGCAGGCAAAGCCGCTCCCACGAGGTTGAGATTTCGGAGATCGGCGGGCACGTTTCCCGCATAGCGGTCGGCAAGCGCCGCAAAGGATTCGTCGCCCAGGATGTGCGCCACAGCGGGAAAGGTTTCACGCAATGCCTCTCGGATGCGCGCGGGATATCCTTGAACGTAGACCGCTACACGTGCTGCGAGATCCGCTTCGGAAGGTACGCAAATCCAACCGTCGAGATCGGCTCCTTCCCCGGCCACGATGCGCGCTGCGAAGGCGCGCTGGAGTTCAGCCAGCGATGGCTGCATGGTCGACCTCGTCTGTGGAAAACACTTCCGAGTATATCTGTCGGGCGCGATCGACCTCTTCCACGAGGCGCGACCACGGGGGAATGTCGTCATCCCACTCTACCATGCAGGCCACCGATCCGACCCGTTCGAGCGCGTACCGATAAAGATCCCAGACCTCATCGGAGACCGCCCGGCTGTGGGTATCGAACAGATGCGTCCCCATATCGGTGAATCCTGCGAGGTGTATCTGTCCCACGCGGTGCGCTGGAATTGCATCGAGATACGCCCTGGAATCGAAACCCAAATTGACGGCGCTCACGTGAACGTTGTTCACGTCGAGCAGCAAGCCGCAGTCCGCCCGCTCGGCCAACTCGGACAGGAACTCCGCCTCAAAAATCGTCGAAGCATTCCAACTCAGGTACGTGGAGGGATTTTCGAGCAGAATCCGGCGACCCAGGACGTCTTGTACGATGCGAACGCGCTCCGCTACATGTACCAGACACTCTTCGGTCAGCGGGAGAGGCAGCAGATCGAATAATGCGCGCCCATCGATGCTGCTCCAACAGAGGTGATCACTGACCAGCGCCGGTTCGATTCGATCGACCAGATCCCGAAGCGCTTTCAAGTATCGCCGATCCAACGGGTCCGCGGAACCGATCGAGAGAGCAACACCATGCAGCGCGATCGGATAGTCCCGTCGCACAGATTCGAGCACAGCCAGGGGGCGGCCCTTCGTGTCGATGTAGTTCTCGGTGATGGCTTCGAACCAGTCGGCCCCCTTCGAGCCCGCGAGAACGTCTTCGTAGTGGTCGGCGCGCAGGCCGACGCCGAATCCCAGCCTGGGCCAGTTCGCCGCCGCACCCGCGCGCCCCACACTCAAGGCTGCACCCCTACTTCTTCTCGGGAGTGAGCCTGCCGCCCTCGATCTTCAGGCAGGTCTCTTCATCGACATCCAGAAATCCCTGCCCCTTGCAGGCGTTCTCGCCCGCGCACGAGTGGCCCTTTCCGCCGCAGCCCCCCGTACCGTTGCACTTGTTCACGCCGTAGCAATGCACCGTTTCGGCAGCATCGGCCATGGCCGTTCCAACTGGCACCGCTAGCGTCAGCAGTCCGGTGACTGCGGACGCCAGCAGCATTCTTCCGCTATTGACGCCATTTGCCATCTATCGTTCCTCCTTTCAGATCGGATTGCCGCATCAGGCACGGCGTCCGCATCACTCCTCGAGAATTCCCTCGATGTCGATTCGGATCTCCACCTCTTCGCCAACCAACAACCCACCCGTCTCGAGCACTTCGTTCCAGTTCAACCCATAGTCTTTTCGGTTGATGTTCACGCTTGCCGTAAAACCCGCTCGAACGTTGCCCCACGGGTCCTTTCCCTGCCCATGAAAGGTGACGTCGAAAACGACGGCCTTCGTCACGCCGTGAATCGTCAGGTTGCCAGCGAGTTTGCCGCGATTCTTCTTCATCACCGTGACACCACCAATGCTTTCGAATGAGAGTGTCGGATATTTTTCAACGTCGAAGAAATCGTTGCTTCTCAGGTGTTTGTCGCGCTTCGTGTTGTTTGTGTTGATGCTCGACGCGTCAACGGTTGCCCTAACAACCGCGGCCTCGGGGTTTTCCGGGTCGAATTCGATCGTTCCATCGAACCGATCGAATCTTCCTTGCACACTCGTAAAAAGGTGACTGACACTGAATCCCACCGTGGTGTGGGATCGATCCACCTTCCAATTCGCAGCATGAGCAGTTGCCGCGAATTCGAGTACCAGTGCAAAAATGCATGAAAAGGCCACGCTTCTTCTCATCCCCGAATCCTTTTCCCAGAATTTTCCCCAAACGTCAAAAAAATTGCACTTCTTCTCATTCCCGAACCCTTTCCTCAAAAGCGTCGCGCCTCTGGCGGAGCCATCTGGATTTCGCCCTTTGACGGTACCCGATTCTCACCCCAGTACGGATCGAGGTCGCGACCGGTTACAACATCCCGAGGACCCGGCGCTCGAAATGGGGCAATTCACCAACACAAGGCGCTCTTCAGTCGCATCTCAACACCCTCCCATCATGAAGGGTTCACCTGAGCCTGAATTCCATTCGCAAGTAGCAGATTGGCAAAGCGCCGTTCGCAGCAGGAAAAGCGGACATCAATTCCGCAGGCGATCGACCGAAATCACGCCTTTGATCTTCCCGATCTGCTTCATCACGGCGTTGAGCGTCCCGACATCTGTGACCCAGAGATCAAACGTCTGCAACGATTTCTGATCAGAGGTCGTCGAAACCCGGGCCGCGCCGATATTCACGCCGGCAGCCGAGATTGTCTTCGTGATCTTCGCGAGCAGCCCCGGCTGATCGATGGATCGAACGCGCATCTTGATACGATGGGGCATCGCCGTATTTGAATCCCAATCCACTTCAATCCGTCGGGCGGGATCCAACTCGTAAACCCTGGCACAATCCCTCACGTGCACGGTCACTCCCCGACCTCTCGTAACGAAGCCAACGACTTCATCGCCAGGCAGCGGCACGCAACAGCGCCCAAAACGTACGAGCACATCCGACTGACCGCTGACGCGGATGCCCGACGGAGGCGATTTGGCCTGGCGCCGGAACAGAGCTCGCAATCTGGCCGATTTACGCTCGGGCTCGGGGTCGGGCGTTTTTTCACCGCGCAGCTTGCGCACAATATCGACGGCGTTGACCCGTCCGTAGCCCAGCGCGCCAAACAGCACATCCGCCGGGCCGTGAACCTCCTTCGCGGCCAACTCGGACAGATCCTCTCCTTCGAGCAATCGCGCCAGCGACATTCCGTGTTTTCGCAACTCGCGATCCAGAATTTCCCGGCCGAGTTCACGGCTCCGCTCCCGCTCCAAGGCGCGAATCGAATGTCGAATCCGACCGCGAGCGCGTCCCGAGACGACGAACTCCAACCAATCCTTTCGCGGATACTGCGCGGAGCTCGTGACCACCTCGACGGTGTCTCCGTTCATCAGCCGATGACGTAGCGGCACCATCTTCCCGTTCACGCGTGCTCCCGCGCAATGCGACCCTACCTCGCTGTGGATTGCGTACGCGAAATCGAGTGGCGTCGCGTTCTTCGGCAGATTGATGACATCTCCCTTCGGGGTAAACACGAATACCTCATCGGGAAAGAGATCGACCTTGACGGTATCGATGAACTCGTGTGGATCAGCGACGTCGCGCTGCCACTCGAGCAGTTGCCGCAGCCAGGCGAACTTGGCGTCGTCCGGATCGCTCGCATGCCCCTCCTTGTACTTCCAATGAGCAGCGATCCCGAACTCCGCATTTTGATGCATTTCGGCCGTTCGTATCTGCATTTCCATCCGCTCGCCGTAGGGGCCAATGACTGTTGTGTGCAGGCTTTGATAGCCGTTGGGCTTCGGCAGTGCGACATAATCCTTGAAGCGCCCGGGAACTGGCCGCCAGATCGAATGAACGATTCCGAGAGTCGCGTAGACATGCTCGGCGGAACCCTCTGCGATGATCCGAAACGCGATCACATCATAAATCTCGTCGAGACTAAGGCCCTGGCTCTCCATTTTTGCGTGTATCGAAGATAGTTCCTTCAGCCGACCCGTGATGGTTGCGTTGATTCCAGAACTCTGAAGACGAGACGACAGCGCACCAATCACTTCCTCGATATATTCCTCGCGGGGTTGCCGTTGAGACTGCAGGCGCGCTTCGAGATCGGCTGCGGACTCGGGATGAAGGGTCCGAAACGCCAGATCCTCGAGATCCTGCTTCATCCAGTGAATTCCAAGTCGGTACGCGAGCGGAGCGTAGATGTCGAGCGTTTCATGCGCGATGCGGTTGCGCGCCTCATCGGGCATGAAGTCGAGCGTCCGCATGTTGTGCAATCGATCGGCTAGTTTGATGACGAGAATGCGGATGTCCTTGGACATCGCGACCAGCATCTTCCGAAAATTTTCGGCCTGGCGCTCACGTGCGGAAGTGAATTCGATCTTGGCGATCTTCGTAAGACCGTCAACCACAAAGGCCACTTCTTCGCCAAACAGGCGCTCGATCTCTTCGATGGTCGTGAGCGTGTCTTCAACCGCGTCATGGAGCAAACCAGCCGCCACCGTGACGTCATCCATTCTCATTTCGACGAGGATTCCCGCGACCTCCAGCGGGTGGACGAGGTAAGGCTCTCCGGAAAGCCGCTCCTGGCCTTCGTGCATCTTGGCGGTGAACACGTAGGCGCGCTGCAGGAGCGCAAGATCACACGAGGAGTTGTACTCCAGGATGCGGTCGGCAATGTCGTTGAATCGGAGCATCCGACGCGAGATTCCCCTTAAAGATCGGGCGTTTGGGTGAAAATACCCAACTGCCCTCCGGGCGTCCATCAAGGCTTCGGGGCGCGCGAGCCTCGAAACTTCTCCTCGGCCACCACAGGCGAGAACCTTTCCCTCAATTCGCCGGTCAAGCCCTCGCGCTCGGCGTGGATGATTTCCAGCAAATTGGCCACGCAGCATTCCAGGTCGTCGTTGGTTACCGCATAATCGAAATCGCCGATCGCTTCCAGCTCGCGGTTCGCCACTTCGAGCCGTCGGCAAATCTCCTCTGCGGAGTCCGTGCCACGCCCTTGTAGGCGGCGCTCGAGTTCCTTCATCGATGGCGGCAACAAGAAGATCAATCGGGCATCGGGGCGCCTCGCCCGCACTTGCCGGGCTCCCTGCACTTCGATCTCGAGCAGCAATTCGCAGCCAGCAGTGAGCCCGCGATCGATCGTCTTCCAGCTGGTCCCGTAGAGGTGCGCGTTGTACTCCGCCCACTCGAGAAATGCACCTTCGGCCACCATGCGCTGAAACTCCGGCTCGTCGACAAAAAAATAATCTCGACCCTCTATCTCGCCATCGCGTTTTCGACGCGTCGTATGCGAAACCGAAAAGGCAATTCGGCCATCTCGCTCCACCACCCGCCGACAGACCGTGGTCTTGCCGGTTCCCGAGGGCGCGGCCACCACGAAGGGGATCTCTCGCTTCGTAGCGTTCGCGCTCACTCCTCGCTCCCAAGAGGTCCCTCGTGGAGGTAACGCGCCGCAACGGTGTCTGGGTTGATCGCAGAGAGAATCACATGGTCACTATCCGTGACGATGATGGAACGGGTGCGGCGGCCCTGCGTGGCGTCGATCAGTTTATTACGGCTGGAAGCTTCCTCCCTCAACCGCTTCATCGGCGCCGACTGCGGGGAGACAATCGACACCACCCGGGCTGCGACCACGAAATTGCCATAGCCGATATTCAGGAGGGCTCGGCTACTCAATGTTCTGGACCTGCTCGCGGATGCGCTCGAGCTCGGTCTTGAGCTCCACGACATCGTGGGCAATCGGTGCATCGCTGCCTTTGGAGCCGATTGTATTGACCTCGCGAACAAATTCCTGCAGCAGAAATTCGAGTTGTCGGCCGACGGGGACGCCGACTCCCGCCGCCTGCACGATCTCGCGAAATTGCTCGATATGACTGCGCAGGCGCACAATCTCCTCGGTCACGTCGAGGCGATCGGCTGCCATCACGATTTCCTGGTGGAGACGGGCCTCATCGAGCAACCCGGTCTCCAATCGCAGCTGTTCGGTTCGCTTTCTCAAGCGGTCGCGAACTGCGTCGCACACCAATCCTGACCGCTGGTCGATGGAATTTGCCAGGGCTTCCACCCGATCGAGCCGCAACATCAGATCCCGCTCGATCGCCTTTCCCTCTGAGGTCCGCATCTCCACGAGCGCGTCGAGGGCCCTGTCGACACCACCGAGCAGCGCGTCGCGAAGTTCATCGACCGGAAGCTCGGACTCCACCAGGCGCGTCACACCCGGAAGCCCGATCAGGGCATCTACCGTCAAAAAACCTTCGACGCCGTCGATGCCGCTCAGTTCGCGGGCGAGGCGACCGTACTCTGCAGCGACACCTCGATCGATATCCACACGAGCCGAAACGGAGCTTCCATCCGATGTAACGATGGTCAAGTCGATCTTGCCGCGACCAATTCTCTGCTGGATCCGCGTCCGCAGGTCGACCTCGCAGGTCGAAAGAATACGCGGTACACGCACGCGCGCGTCAAAATGACGGTGATTCACGGACCGCACTTCAATGTCGAAGCCGAGCGACGCTAGACGCAGGGATGCCCGGCCGAACCCCGTCATGCTCAAGATCACGAGATCCTCTCTGCCACCTCGATTGCGGCTTCCGCAAAGATCCTCAAGAAGGCCCTCTCGATCCGGCGACCGTGATGGGTTCGCCCCAACACCTCGGCTCCAGCCTCAGCGGCTCGCTCGTCCGAGGATTACCCGATACTCGGCGAATTCCGCGAAAATAGCCCGAAAACCGGACCTGCACCCGATGCTAGCCAATTCACCGCCATGCGGATTTCAGCGCAGACGCGCCTCCAGCCAATCCAGCAGCGGCCCTTCCTGCGCGACTTCCAATTTGATGGATAGCACGCGTACATCAGCGCGACCGATCCAGTCGGGGTTGATCCGGATGGCATCTTTTTCTGTCGTGATCCACAGCGGGGCATTGCGATAAAGGTACCGCACGTCTCTTGGGCCGTAGCGGTGGTGGTCCCGGAAGCTCCGCTCCGTGATGACCTTGGCGCCAAGTTGTTCGACGGTGTTGCGCAGAGAGGTCGGCCGAGCGATCTCTGAAATCAGACCGACGGCCGCACCCTCCAACACCTCGGGAGGATCGGCTGCGCCTCCTCTCAAGGGTCGGACGGCAACCGGCTTCCGATGAGCCGAAAACCGAAAGGCCCCCGAAGCGAAGCGCTGAAGAACTTCCGCATCTTTCCCATTGAGCGGACTATCGATCACACCCACAGCATCCGTGCGACGCAGTGCCCGAACCGGCTCCCGAAGAGGACCACAGGGCAGCAACCCGCGATTGCCAAAACCGGACAGGCCATCGATCGCAACGACGTCCACGTCGCGCTCCAACGGATGACATTGAAACCCGTCATCGAGAACGAGAACCTCCGTGCCGAAGGCAGCGGCTGCGCGCACTCCGACGCGAAAACGATCGTTGCCAACGAGCACCGGAATCCCGGGAGAATGCGCGGCGAGAATCATCGCAGAAGCTCCCGCGACCTCGAAGCGGCTCTTGATATAGCGGCCATCCGAGACCACGAGCACCGCAGCACGCCCTCGGCGCGCCCCGCCCACCCCGCGCGCCGCCAACGCAACTCGATGGCCGCGGCGATGCAACGCATTCGCAAGCCAGGCGGCGGTCAAGGCCACGCCCGCACAACCCTCTACGAGGCTGCCAACACTAACGACGCGTATCGGAAGCGCTCTCGGACGCAGCGCCCCATGCGCGTAGAGCGCGCGGTACAGCAGGGTTCCCGCACCGAAGAGCCAGGATGCGGGGGCCAGCGTGAGTCGCGCCGCGGCCCGCCAAAGCGATTCTTCGCCCTCGTCGAGCCCCATTACCCGATCCCTCAACAGCCAGCGGTGCTCGCGACCCGCAGCGCAGCAGTCACGGCCGGCGATCTGTCTGCATGGATTCGCGCCGGCCCGCGCCGAGTCCCACTATTTCTTGTTGTATCGGGAGATGATCAGATCGGTGATGTCGAGGGCTTCCCGGGTATAGACCACACCGGCGGCGCCTTTCTGCAAGATCAAGGTGAACCCCTGATCGCGGCCCGTTTCGGCGATGATCTTCCGCAATTTGTTGAATAGCGGCTCTTGGATCCGGAATTTGTCGACCTTGAGCTGGCCTTCGACCTCCTTGATCTTGTTCTCGATCTGGTTCCGCACTTCCGCCAGGTCAAGCTGCTTCTGGAAGAGGGCTTCATCGGAAAGAACGAATTTCTTCGCCTTGAGGTCTTCTTCCAGCGCCTGGTAGCGCTCGTAGAGCGGTGCAATTTGGGCCTCGGCCTCGCGCTGCTTGCGGGCCATCTCCTCTCGTGCGGCCTTTCCATCCTCGGTCGAACTGATGGCCTGATCGAGATCGACCACTCCGATCTTGATCGGTTCGTCCTGCGCTGCTGTTCCAACGACAAGCAGTGCAAGCGCCCCGAATACGACGACTGCGTTGTGAACTTTCATGGCCTCGCTCCTCTTATGCTTGCGGCTCGGATGCGAATCAGGCATCAGAGACCCTGGCCACCCACGGAGAACTCAAATACCGGCGAGTCATCCTGAGAAGTGGGGTCCAGCGGAAATCCCAAAACGACCGCCAGTGGCCCAAAGGGCGAGAACCACAATACACCAGCTCCCGATCCCCACCGCCACTTCGAAATGTCGAGCATATTGTCCCCCTCCGAAAAGGCATTTCCCGCATCCAGAAAGAGAACCCCCTCAAGCCCAAGGGTATCCGAAATCGGGAACCGGTATTCGATGCTCGAGCTGATAAATTTGTTCCCCCCGATCACGTCGGTTTCGTCCAGATCGGCGAAATCGTCGATGTCCTTGGCGTCGATGTCGTTGCAGAGGCCATTGCCATTGCCTCCGCCCGAGGTGTCGCCGGGTGGCGCGCAAGCGCCACCAGAAGCGTAGTCGGGCGTGTAGCCGACCGGCGCGAACAGCGGCCCGAGCCCCCTTGGGAGCGTGATCTTCCGCAAGATGGGGCGCCTAGGCCCAATCGAGCGCCCCTTGTATCCCCGTAGCTGAAACTGACCCAGCCCTCCGAGAAAATACCGCTCGCTCAGCGGCAGGGTGCTGCCGGTGTCGATCTCATCGAGAGAGCGCACTTGGTTGTCCTCTGAAACCTGCGAGATCCCCGTAGGAATTTCAAAATTGAAGTCGGAGATCTCGTTCAGGGAGAGCGCATACCCCACGTTGGTCCGAAGCGAAAACGCCGACCGATCCAGCAACCACGAGGGTGCGGGGATGTAGTAGGTGCCACGCGCCTCGGCGCGCAGATAGCGGGTAAAGCCACCCAGGCCGGCGAATTCCAGCGCTCCGTTCAGCTCATACCCTGCGGTGGGCGACAGGCGGTTGTTGCGGTTGTCTGCGATGACATTGATTCCGCCGGAGCTCGTGAGCTCTGATCCGCCGAGGATTTCACGAAAGATGATCGCTGAAGCGTTGACGTTGGAGCTCTGTTCGATCTTCCGGCTCCGGATGCTGTATCGCGCGAAGGCGCGAGCCCGATGGTCCTCGGTCAGAGGGTGGCCAAAAATGATTTCCGCGCCCGTCTGGTCTTGCTCAAAGTCCTGAAAGCGAATCGATGTCCGAAAAAGCGTACCGGTCAAGCTGAAGTTCGACCCCAGAAAGTAGGGATCCGAGAACTGCATGTAGAGGCGCTGGCTCCGAAAGCTGAGATCGGCTGTCAGATTGAGCGCGTATCCGCGGCCGAAGAGATTCAATTCCGCGAGAGAACCCGTCAATAGAAATGAGTCCTGAGACGAGAAACCAGCACCGAAACTGAACGATCCCGTCGGGCGCTCGACGACCTCGACTTCGAGATCGATCTGCTGCGGATCGTCGGTGGGTTCTGGGCGCAACTCGACCTCTTCGAAGAAGTTGAGGCGTTGGAGTCTTGCCCGCGCAATTTCGATGGCTCTCGACGAATAGAGTTGCCCCTCGACCAGAGGAACTTCGCGCCGGACCACTGAGTCGACGGTCCGGGTGTTGCCCGAAATTCCGACTTCGCGGATGAAATAGAGCGGCCCTTTTTCGACCTGAAAGACGACGTCGATGGTCAAATTTTCTTTCGAGAGGTCCGTGAGCGGCGTCACGTCTACCAAAAAGAAGCCGCGATCCGTGTAATGCCGCTGTAGCCCTTCGACGTCTTGCGTGAGAAACGTACGATTGAAGATGTCCCCTTCCTTGAGGCTCAGTTTTTTACGTAGGCCGTCCAGGTCTACGGTGTTGTCACCGTCGACGTCGATACTCCCAACGCGGAATTGCTCCCCCTCGACGATCTCGACCGTCACGATCAACCCGGACTCGACGGGAAGGGCTTCGGGAAAGCCCACCTCGACCTGGATGTAACCGTTTTCGTGATACAGCTGTTCGACGAGGCGGAGATCCTGGACGAACAGCGGCTCAGAGTAGGTGCCCGATCGATCGAACCAAGAGGTCGCAAGCGACCAGAATCTCCAGATCTTGCTCTTGAAGCCCTTCTTGAGCTGACTGTCCGTGAAGGCTTCGTTGCCCTCGAAGCGGATTTCGCGCAGTTTGAGTTTCTCGTTTTCCATGACGATGAAGTCGACACTGATCGACGCCTCTCCGAGGCTCGCGATCTCGTAGCTGACCTCTGCCAGATAGTAACCCTGGGAGCGGTAGAGGCTTTCGATGCGCGCGCGGTTTTCGAACAGCAACGGGTAGTCGAGGGAGGATCCCGTCGTCAGTGTCAGGATGTCGCGAATGTCATCACTGTCCAGGTTTTCGTTGCCTGAAATCGAGATTTGACGAACGACCGGGTACTCTTCAACTTCGAAAACCACGATCAGACCCGAAGGCCCGGATTCACGAAAGATTCGAACGTTGCTGAAAAATCCCAGCGAATGAACAGCAGTGAGATCCTTTGCGATCTGCTTGGGACTGTACCGGCTGCCCGCCTCGGTCATGATCCGGGCCTTGATGGCCTCGGCTTCAATCCTGCGGTTGCCCCGCACGCGAACCTCCGCCACGCGCTCGCCTGAGGCCTCCTTCGATGTTGGCTCCACCAGAATGCGTTGAACCATGACGACATTGAAACGAACGACGACGCCGCCGGGACCGCGCTCGATCTCGACTTCGGCGTCTGCCACCTCGGACATGGCGCGCAGCAGGGCCAGGTCATCATAAATCGCAGCGGGGTCGTAGCTCATGCCCGCTTGGGTCTGAAGCCGTGGAGCAAAATCCTCCATGGCTCCAGGCGGCCCGATGATCTGGACTTCCGCCACGTTGGCGGGCTCTGCTCCGACAATCTGATTGAGAACCTGATCGGCCAATTCGTTGACGCGCTCCAGCAGCTCATCGTCTCGCTGGGCGGTAAGCACGAACGTATGCGATCGCAGAGCGATCGCAGCGGGCGTCACGCGAACGTTGAGGCTGAAATGACCCGCGAGCTCCGTGAGGCTTCCGCTCACGACCGTATCGGCCCCGGCCCTCGTCGCAATACCGCGCAGATCGGAGTCCGAAGTCTGGCGGCTTGCCTCACCCGACAGAGAGACATCGATTACAGCGACCTTTCCGCGCGCCTCGAGTCGCGATCGGATCAAACTGGAGATCGATTCCCCGAGGTAGTCGACGGGCTTTGCACTGTGGATCCGAAAGGGAAGCACCACAACGGTGTGCTCTGGCTCGACCGCAGTCGCGGTCGCGGCAATCGCCAATACAGCCGCGCAGAGCGCGAGCAAGGGCGCGAAACGGATTTGAAATCGCTCCGCACAACGTGCAGCGCGCAACGCTTACCTCCGCCATCGCAGGAATCCGGGAACCGGAAGCGGATCGCCTTCGGGGGGCGGTGTGGTCCGGGCCCCCTCACTCAGATCGCCGAAAGTCTAGTCACCTGCGAACGGGGTGACAAGCCCGTTGGGCTCGGATTTCCCTTGATTTGTCAAAGGGTTATGGTGAAAGCGGAGCGTCGTAGAGGCGTTCTGCGCCCTCCACGTAGCCATCCGACAAAATCAGCTTTCGACCCATGCGGGTGGCGATCTCCGGGCTGTGGGTCACCACGACCAACCCACTCTGATGGGTGTGGTTGAGCTCGAGCAGCAGGTCGAGCACTTGGTCGCCCGTCTTGGGATCCAGGTTTCCGGTGGGTTCGTCGGCAAGTAGCAGTGCGGGCTCTCGCACCACCGCGCGGGCTACGGCCACGCGCTGCCGTTCGCCACCCGAGAGCTTCCCCACCGGGTGTTCGACGCGATGCGAGAGGCCCACTTCCCCGAGCAAGGCAACCGCCCGCTCCCGCAGCGGCTCGGGGGGTTCGTTCGCGATCAGTCCGGGCATCATCACGTTCTCGACCGCGTTGAACTCGGGAAGCAGGTGGTGGAACTGGAAAATGAAGCCAAGGCAATCGCTGCGAAAGCGCGCGAGTCCTTCGCTGGAATTTGCAAAGAGGTTCCGGCCGCGAAACTCAACGGTTCCAGAGGTCGGGTGATCGAGCGTGCCCAGGATGTGCAGCAGCGTCGATTTCCCAACGCCGGAATTGCCGACAATCGCCAGGCATTCCCCGGGCTGAATCTCAAAATCGATTCCGCGCAGCACTTCGATCGTTCCGTCGCCGGTTTGGAATGACTTGTGGAGCCCACTGACGCGAATGAGCGGTTCACTCATATCGAAGCGCCTCGACGGGATCGAGGCGAGCGCCCTGGCGGCTGGGGAGAAGGGTCGCTCCCAATGAGAGGACCATCGCGATCCCGACCGCAGTCGCGATCTGACCGAGGTCGAGTTCCGCGGGCAGGGTGTCAAATTGGTAGACACTCGCCGGCAGCGTGTCGATACCGATGACCACCTCGATTTGTTGCTGAACCCAGGCAATCTGACTCGTCACAGACACGCCCGCGATCACGCCGAGAACGGTGCCGGCCAGACCAATCAGCGTCCCCTCGATCGCGAAGATCCGCTCGATCATCTCATCCCGAGCCCCCATCGTCTTCAAGATCGAGATGTCGCCCGATTTCTCCATGATCATCATCACGAGGGTCGAGACGATCGCAAACGTCGCAACCACCATGATCATCGTGAGCAACACGAACATCATGACCCTCTCGGTTTTGAGCGCTTGAAAAAATGCGGGGAAGAAGTCGTTCCAGTCGCGGGTGAAAAAGGGATAACCGAGCGCCGTGCGAACTTCGGCCGCGACGCTCCGCGAGCGGTAGAAGTCGGTGGTCCGGGCCTCGATGCCATCGATCACATCACCTGTGCGCTTGAAGGCTTGTGCGGCGCCGAGGTTCACGAAGGTGAACACTTCGTCGAATTGGAAAAAAGTGGATTGAAAAATTCCCACAACGCGAAAGCGCTCCAGCCGGGGGGCCGGCCCCAGTGGTGTCTGCGGACCACCGAACGGAGAGATCAACAACAGCGAGTCTCCAACGCGGGCTCCGATGGAAGAGGCGAGTTGGTTTCCGATCAGGATCGCCGGATCCTCGCCCTCGGCGGTCGCTCGGGGTTCGAGATCCGCGAGCGATCCACTCAGCAGATCTTCCCGAAGATCCGTGACGTCCCCGACGCGATTCGGATCTACACCGCGAACCCGCACGGCCATGATCCGCCCCCCCGGAGCGCGTACCATTCCCTCGGCATCGAGATAGGGCGAGGCCGAGACGACGCCCGGCATCGCAATGACATCGTCGAGAACCTCCTCGTAGTCGCCAAACGGCCCCAGGCTGTGGTGCACCGTGAAATGGGCTCGGTTTCCAATGATTTCTTCGCGCCAGGTCCGCTCGAATCCATTCATGACGGACAGCACGGTGATGATGAGCCACACCCCCGTCGCGATTCCGATGACGCAAATTCCCGTAATCACCGAAATAAAGGTCTGTCGGCGCTTTGCCATCAGGTATCGAATCGCAATGAACCACTCGGAGGTACCTCGAGAATCGAGAAGGCCGGCTGCGGCGAGAGGAAGCAGGCCGAGCAGGATGGCCGCCAGGTAGAGCTGCAGGATGCTTGCACCCGCTGCCGCGACTCCGAAGCTCGGCTCGGACAGCACAAGCGCGATTGCGAGGCCTAGAACCAACGTGCCACAGAGCACGCGAAGCAACCGCTCACCCTCACCTGGAACAGAGGGGCCCGAATTGAGACGACCGTGACGCCGCAGTGCGGCCAGAGCCACGACCCCCAACGTCATCAACAGCGGCGTGACCGCATAGCCGATGCTGTCGCTCCCTCCGACGACGAGCGAATATCCAATGCCCAATACGACGATGTTGCCCACCGCGAGATGACGCGAAGGCACCCACTTGAGAAGCGCGCGAACCGGGAGGATAGCGATGGCAACAACTCCGATCGCCGCTCCGGTCGCGAACATCCAGCTTCGCATCCACTCGGTCCACGGCTGAGCGGAAAGCTCCGGATGGAACTGATAGAGATAGCCTGCGCCTACGACGCCCGACCAACACAAGCCAATTCGGATCAAGTTGCCCCAGTTCTTCGAGACCCGGGCAAACTGCTCGAGTGCGACCACGGCCGACCCGACGAATAGCAGCATCATTGCGGCGATCCCGAGAAAAATCGCGACGATCAACGTGAGCGCGAGCGTGCCGCCAGCGGCGGTCAGAACACCCCAGAGCGCCCCCCCGAGGCTCTCCACTAGCTGGTCTCGGAGCGGAGATGCGGGAAGAGAATCACCTCCCGAATATTCGGAGCGTCCGCCAGGATCATCACGAGGCGATCGATTCCCATTCCAAGCCCCCCCGTCGGCGGCATTCCGTGTTCGAGGGCTCGGAGAAAGTCCTCGTCAACGGGATGGGCCTCTTCGTCCCCTTCCTCCTGACTCCGAAGCTGTGCTTCCATCCGCGCCCTCTGGTCATCCGGATCGTTGAGCTCACTGAAGGCGTTGCCAATCTCCATTGCGCCGATGAAGGGCTCGAATCGCTCCACCAATCGGGGGTCGTCCAATGAGCGCTTCGCGAGCGGCGACAATTCGACGGGGTGATCCGTGATGAATGTGGGCTGAATCAGCGTCGGTTCGACGTGGTCGCTGAAGAGATCGTCGACCAGCGTCGCCCAGGTTGGCGAATCGCCGGATCCCAGCTTCTTCTCGCGGATCGCCGCGCGGAGAGAGTCCGCGTCCGCGTGGGCGAGCACGTCGATTCCCGTCGCATCGCAGATCGCCTGGCAGAGCGGGATGCGCGGCCACGGGCCCGCGAGATCGATCTTTTCGCCGCCGTATTCGATCTGAAGCGTTCCCCGCACCTCCATCGCGATGTCGCGCAGCATCGTCTCGACGAGTTCCATGATGTCGTGGTAATCCGCGTAGGCTTGATAACACTCCATCATCGTGAACTCGGGGTTGTGCTTACGCGACACGCCTTCGTTTCTGAAATCGTGGCCGATCTCGTAGACCCGATCGAGTCCCCCGGTCACCAAACGCTTCAAATAGAGTTCGGTGGCGATGCGAAGATAGAGTTGCTGATCGTAGGCGTTGTGACGGGTCGTGAACGGGCGCGCAGCAGCTCCGCCATAAAGAGGCTGGAGAATCGGCGTCTCGACCTCCAGAAATCCCCGCGCATCCAGAAACCGGCGCATCGCACTCACGGTCCGACTTCGCACGATCGCAATGCGACGAGCGTCTTCGTTGACGAGCAGATCGAGGTAACGCTGTCGATAACGAACCTCGACATCGCTCAGGCCGTGCCACTTCTCGGGTAGACCGCGCAGGCTTTTCGAAAGCAATTGGGCCGACTTTGCATCGACGGTGAGTTCGTCAGTCTTGGTCCGCCAGAGTTCCCCCTCGAAACGAACGAAATCTCCGACGTCGAGATCCCGAATGAAGCGGAAGGTCGCTTCGTCCAACTGGTTCTTCTTTGCGCTCACCTGAATCGACTCGCCGGACTCGACGATCCGCAGGAACATCAACTTCCCGAAGGAGCGAGAAGCCATGATGCGACCCACCACGGCAACCGATTGCGCCTCCGCCTCCAGGCTCTCGGCGTTCATCGGCTCGTAGCGCTCTCGCAACTCTGCGATTGGAAGCCAGGCTCCCACTCTGGCGGGAAATGGATCTACGCCTTCACTCCGCAGGGCCTCGAGACGAGCGCGCCGCGCAGCGCCTTCCTGTTCGCTCACTTACCCTCCAATTCCGCGCCGGCTTGCTTGAGCAAAAAGGCGCGAATGAAGCGGTCGATGTCGCCATCGAGCACCGAACTCACATTGCCGATCTCGAGATCGGTCCGGTGATCCTTGATCCGCTGCTGGGGGTGAAGGGTATACGAGCGGATCTGGCTGCCGAAATCGATCTGTTTTTGCTCGCCTCGCGCCGCCGCCACTTCCGCCTCTCTTGCCTGCCGCGCGCGCTCGTAGAGCCGAGCCCGCAGGATCTTCATCGCGGCAGATCGATTTTTATGCTGGGAGCGCTCGTTTTGACATTGCACCACGATGCCTGTCGGAATATGGGTCATGCGAACCGCAGAGTCGGTTTTGTTGACATGCTGGCCGCCTGCGCCGCTCGCCCGATAGGTGTCGACGCGAATGTCTTTCTCGTCGAGGTCCACCTCGATCGTGTCGTCGATTTCTGGCGCGACCGTCACACTCGAAAACGCGGTGTGCCGGCGCGCTTGGGAGTCGAAGGGGGAGATCCGCACGAGGCGATGTACACCGTGTTCGGCCTTGAGATAACCGAACGCATAATCTCCCTTGACGGTGAAGGTGACACCGCGCAAACCGGCCTCTTCACCCGCCTGCTGATCGATCATCTCGGTTTGAAACCCATGCCGTTCTGCCCAGCGGAGATACATCCGCATCAGCATCTCCGCCCAATCACAGGCATCGGTGCCGCCCGCACCGGAGTTGATGGAGACGATGGCGTTGGAGGCGTCGTTCTCTCCGCCGAGCATTTGGCGAAATTCCGCGTCCCCCAGCTCTTGCGCGGCGGCTTCGAGCTTCTCCGAAGCCTCTGCGCGCGTCTGCCCGTCATCGGCTTCAGCAGCCAGGTCGAGCAGCACTTCGGCATCCTCGAGATTGGATCCGAGGGAGTCGAAGAACCCGACTTCGCGCTCGACGAGTCGCTTCTCTCGCAGAATTTTTTCGGCGGCCTCTCGATCTTCCCAAAGATCAGGCCGGGCTGTCTCGGTTTCGAGCACCTCGAGGCGCTGGCGCAGTGAAGCGCAGTCAAAGACGCCTCCGGAGCTCGTCGAATTGAGCGCGCAGCTTGCGCAATCGATCCCTGAGCTCGTTGGGGTCCAAATCGCCCTTTGTGTCTTCGCGGCTCATCGCTTCTCTTCCTTCGCCTTTCGCATAACGCCCGCCACCGCGAGCGCCGCTATTGCCAGCCAGCACCCGTAGACGAAGATGTCACCGTGCCGGGCGTAGAATGTCCCTCCCCGCGGCGACGCGCGCAACGGCAGGTCGCCCACCAGAAGGTCTCGCTCGAAGATCCGCGTACGGGATCGAACGCGACCCTGGGAATCGATGATCGCAGAGACTCCCGTGTTGGCGGCTCTCGCCGTCCAGACGCCGTTCTCTGCCGAGCGCACGGCCGTCATCGCCAGAAACTGATAGGGGGCACCGGTCCGCCCGTACCAGGCGTCGTTCGTGATCGCGAGGAGCAGGACTGCCCCATCGCTTACGAAACGCCGCGTGAGGTCCGGGAAGAGCAGTTCATAGCAGATCGGCACTCCCACAGTCACACCAGCTGCCGACGCGTTAGGGATCGCGATCGAAAGCGCGCGAGGCCCCGGACCCCGCGACACGCGCTCGGTCGCCATGCCCCGGGCGATTGCTTCAAAGAAGGGTCTGAGCCAATCGCGGAATGGCACGAACTCGCCGAAGGGGACCAGCTTCGCTTTGTCGTAGCGGGCGCCGAAACTGCCATCGGGCTGGATCACGAATGCGCTGTCGAAAAACTCGATCGCGCGCCCGCCGGGCTGCCGCTCCACCGCGACACTACCCACCACGTACGCGACGCCAGTCTCGCGCGCGAGTTCAGCCATTCTCTTGCGTAGGACTGGATCCGAGTTCAGCGCTCCCGGCAGCGCCGTCTCGGGAAATACCACCAATTCTGCACCGGCCTCGACAGCCCGGCGGGACAGATCTTCGTAGGCCGCGAAGGTGCGATCTGCCCATTCGGGATTCCATTTGGCCCCCTGCTCGATGTTGCCCTGGAGAACAGCGACCCGAATCGTCTCGACGCTTGAATCAGGCGCCGACCGCAGGAAGAAGCCGGCCGCAGCGATCACCGCGGCTCCAGCGAGCGCGACGCGCGTCGACCTCGACAATCTCCGCGCGACCCGCAGATCCCGCGCGATTGCAGCCAGCGTCGCAGCCACGAGCACGACGCCAAACGACATGCCATAGACACCCGTGTAGGCGGCCAAAGAGAGCAGGATGGGGTTGGCGTGTTGGGTGTACCCGATCGCAGCCCACGGAAAACCGATCGGGCCCGCGGAACGGGCGTACTCCAATGTCGTCCAGAGCAGCGCGGCCGCCCAGGGAGAAGCCATTCCACGGCGACCGAGCAGTGTCCACCCGATCGCAAAGATCGCAGTGAACAATCCCACCTGGGCGCCCATCCCTAGGATTCCGATCACACCCATTGGTGGCGCCGCGTGACCGTAGGTGACGGACACGACATAGATCCAATGCAGGATCGCGGATTGCGCGAGGGTTCCGGAAATGAATGCCGCCTTCGCGGCGGCCCGGGGCGTTTGGCCGTTCAACCCGAGGATCAGCAACGCCGGACTCAACCACCCAAAGAGCAGGCCGAGGTCGACCACGCGTTCCCCGATGGGATGCGGAAAGGCTAAAAAATTCGCGACAGCATAAGCGGACAGCAGCGCAAACCGCACCCGGCCCGTCACGTGCGGATCGCACGCCACAGTCGCCGCTCTTCCGCGCGCATCAGCTTGGCCTCCGCAGATTCTTCGTGATCCCACCCAAGTAGGTGAAGGATCCCATGAATCAAGAGTCTCGCCACTTCTTCATCCAGGCCCCGATGGGCCGCCCGCGCCTGGCGAGCCGCGGTTTCGATTCCGATGACCACATCGCCCAAAAGCTTCCCTCGGTGGGCGCTGTGATCACCTTCGAGCAGAGAAAACGACAAGACGTCGGTCGCGGAACGCTTGCCCCGGTGCTCGGCATTCAGCGCCGCAATCTCGTCGTCCAGCACGATCGCGATCGAGAGTTCCGAAATCGACTGACCGACCTCTTTGAGCATGCGGGCTGCGCGAGACCGGAGCAGGCGGGAGTCGAGCCTGGGGAGCTGTCGCGATCGCGGCGGCAGCGTGAGTCGAACCGTCACTCGTCTTTGGAGTCCTTCACATCACGCGCCGCCTGCTGCCTGTGGGCGTCATCAGCGCGGCTGCTTGCCGAGTTCGATTCGTGACGATCATAGGCGACGATGATCGACTGGACGAGAGGATGACGAACCACGTCCTTATCACTGAAATACAGGAAATCGATACCTTCAATACCCTCGAGGATGTTTATTGCGTTGACCAGTCCGCTGCGCTTGTCAGTCGGTAGATCGATCTGCGTAACGTCACCGGTGATCACCGCCTTCGAGTCGAACCCGAGGCGCGTCAGCAGCATCTTCATCTGTTCATGGGTTGTATTCTGCGCTTCGTCCAAAATCACGAACGAATCATTGAGCGTTCGGCCGCGCATGAAGGCCAACGGAGCCACCTCGATGATACCTCGCTCCATCAATCGACTGGACTTTTCAAACGGCATCATCTCGTTTAGCGCGTCGTAGAGTGGGCGTAGATAGGGGT
>JACZVU010000018.1 GCA_022572485.1 Myxococcales bacterium | reverse complement strand
CCTGCAAGGCCTAGGCGATCTTCGCGACGCTCTTTCAGCGAGGGAACTTTCCGCCGCCCACACCGTGATTCGCGGCCCCGAAGACATTATGCGGGTCGACCGCCCGCTTGATGCGCCGGTTCCACTCCAGCAACGGGGCCGACATGATTTCGGGCAGGAATTCTTCGCGCAGCTTTCCGATGCCGTGATGATGCGATAGCGATCCACCGCTGCGAAGCACCTCGTCGCGCGCGGCGCGCTCGACTTCTGCAAAAACCTCGCTCGGACGATCGACACCCTTGTAGTGATAGGCGAAGTAGAAGTAGACACAAACACCCGTGTCGTAGAGCTGCGTGATGCGGCAACTGATGAACGGCACTCCGGGCAGACCGCGCGCCGCGTGCTCTTCGCGAACCCTGCGTTTTACGTTCTCGCAAAGCGCCAGCGCCTGACTCCAAGAGACGGAAGTCTCGAAGGATTCGGCGAGCAGATAGCAATCCATCACGAAATCCCGAATGTAGGCGATCGCAAAGGTCAATTCGTAACCGCGCTTGCCGTTCTCGGCGCCCGCCTTGAGCCCGCCGTGCTTGCGGGCGATCCGGAACAGCGCCGACTCTTGCGCGTCAACTTCCTCCCGGCTGCCTTCGAAGACGAGCGTGCAGGCCACCATCTCGTCGGGGTCAAATCTCTTGACCCGCGTCACGTAGAACTTTTCGAATCGGCCCTTCAGCCGCTTCAGACCCACCGAAGCGGGCTTGAGGGCTCGGCTGAACTGGAACTGAAGGTTGTCGGTCAGCCTCACGCTCGCTGGCGGAGCGCCCCGTTGCTTCAGTTCGTACAGGAAGGCAAACCCCTCCTCGAAGCTTCGGAAGACGACGCTTTGGTAGTGCTGAACCTCGGGAAGCGGAAAGAGTTTTACGGTTGCGTGGGTGATGATTCCCAGATTCCCCTCGGATCCGTAGAGGCAGCGGCGAAGGTCAACACCAACCGACTCACGAGGAGAGACACTTGATCGCGTCATGAGGCCCGCCGCAGTAACTGCGGAAACATCGAGCACCAGGTCTTCGATGTTTCCGTAGCGGTTTTTCTTCATTCCACTCGCGTAGGTCGCGATCCAACCACCGAGGGTCGAAAACTCGACACTGTCGGGTTCGTGACCCATCGTAAAACCGTGCTGCGCCAGGATTTCGACGATCTCTCGACCGACCGCACCGGCTTCGATGCACGCCATCCGGTTCTCGGGGTCGATCCAGCGAATTCGATTCATCCGAGACAGATCGACGGAAGCGATGATTCGCTCCTCACCCGCGGGGCATAAGAGCGCCTGCGTAACATTGGTGCCTCCGCCGTAGGGGATCAGGCACACACCGTGCCGGAGCGCCGCAGCGACCAGTGCCTCAACCTGCTCAACTCCGTTCGGATAGACGACGAGATCCGGGACTCGCGCGAGTTGCCCATGTTTGATGGCATAGATTTCCTCCTGGGTGTGCCCGTGACCGTGCCGCAGTCGGTTTTCCGGATCGTCACAGATCGCGTCGTCGGGTAGAAACTTCCGCAGTTCACCGAAGAAGCCGCGGCTCTCGCAGGGTTTCGGAATGACGGGCGGGTATTGCGAAGGATTGACTTCGCGCGGATCGAGCGGAATGCCGATCATTCGACCCATCCAAGGCAAGAGATCCGGTAACTCGGTACCGGCCAGGTCGTAGCGATTGCCGCTCAGCTCGACGGCACCATTCGCATGAACCCAAAAGCCACTATCCGCGAAACCCCAGCCGTCGAATCGCTCGCAGTCTTCTGAGCGCCGCCGCAGGGGCTCGGGGCAGATCCGTCGATCGTCGTCGCCTTGACTCATCGCATCGGTCCTCGGGAGCCATTCGCGACCAAGACCCTCAGTTCGCGGTGTGACTCCGGGGCATGTAATGCCCGTCGCGTGACTCGAAATACGCGCCCACGAGGGGGTGACGACACGGCGCCCCGGATTCGTCGGTGAGCAGGTTCTGCTCCGACACGTAGGCCTCGTAGGTGGCCTCTTCGTTCTCGGCCAAGAGATGGTAGTAGGGCTGTTCCTTGATGGGCCGAACCGCTTCGGGAATCGAGAGCCACCACTCCTCGGAATTTGCGAACTCCGGATCGACGTCGAAGATCACTCCGCGAAACGGATAGAGCCGGTGGCGAACGACGTCGCCGATGGAAAACTTCGCGTTTCTGTCCTGCACGATTTCTCTCCTCTCCCAGACGACAAAGATAGGGCATCTCGACATCGGCGCCGTGACTCAAAGTGCGGGTGACGAAAACCGATCCCGCGACCCAGCTAGAGAGTCCCGCAGAATACGGTGACAGCAGCTCCCGGCGAGGATCGTTGTAATCCTATTCCGCGATCCTCTCTAGCTGCCCGGCCGCAGACGCACGGGGAGCCGGCGCGCCCCCCAATCTCCCGGAGTGGATTCAAAACGCCCGCACACGGCTGCCCACAGCCCGGACACCGGCCGTCCGCGGTCAGGCTCCAATCGGCGAGCACATAGACGTCCCGCTCGATCAGGAGCTCGCCGCATTGGTGGCAGAGCGTACTGCCGCCGGCCCGATCGCGAACATTTCCGGTGTAGACATATCGGATGCCGTGGCTTCGAGCGATCTCCCGCGCTCGGCGCAAGACGTCGACGGGCGTGTGACCCCGGTCGAGCATCCGGTAGTCGGGATGAAAGGCCGTGAAGTGCCATGGAACGTCGGGCCCGAGATTCTCGACGATCCAGCGGCTCGCCGCGTGAATTTCCGCCTCGGAGTCGTTTTCACCGGGAATGAGCAGCGTCGTGATCTCGAACCAGACCTCGGTCTCGTGTTTCAGATAACGCATCGTCTCGAGAACGGGATCGAGTCGCCCCCCGCACACCTTCCAATAGAAGTCATCGGTGAAAGCCTTGAGATCGATGTTCGCCGCATCCATGAATCCAAAGAACTCGCGACGCGGCTCGTCGCAGATGTAACCTGCGGTCACTGCGACCGACTTCAGATCCAGTTCCCGGCACGCCTGTGCGACATCGACCGCGTACTCGAGAAAGATCACAGGATCGTTGTACGTATAGGCGACGCTCCGACAACCGTGCGCTTTTGCGGCTCGGGCAATTTCTTCCGGAGACGCCGCGTCGGTCAGCGTGTCGAACTCTCGAGATTTAGAGATGTCCCAGTTCTGACAAAAACGGCAGGAGAGATTGCAACCCGTGGTCCCGAACGAAAGAACCGGCGTACCCGGCAGAAAGTGGTTGAGCGGTTTCTTTTCGATCGGGTCGATGCAGAATCCGCTCGAACGTCCGTACGTGGTGAGGACGATTTCGTCGCCTCGCCGGGCCCGCACGAAGCACAGCCCGCGCTGGTCATCGAGCAACCGACAGGCCCTCGGGCAGAGGTCACACTGCAGCTGATCGTCTTCGAGTCGATGCCAGTAGCGCCCGGACACCTCCGAGCCGGCTTCCGTGAGATCTCCCACAGCCTCGATACCCTCCCCCCAGAGGATGCAATGAGCCCCGAGCGTGTCAAACTAGAAGCGTTCGCCGCAGCAGCCGGCGGGCAGGCGGTGAAGCCGAAATGAGTCCGACGCGTGCGCCCGCTGTGGCGGGCTTTTTCTATCCGGAAGACAGCGCGGAACTCGAGAGCGCGGTGGCGCGCTATCTCGCCGCGGTTCCGGCACCCCCCAGTAGCGCCCCCACTCCGAAGGCGCTGATCGTTCCCCACGCGGGCTACGTCTATTCGGGCCCGGTGGCCGCGAGCGGGTACGCGCGCATCGCCGGCCAGCGGCACGCGATCCGGCGAGTCGTTCTGCTCGGCCCATCCCACCGCATCTCGCTGCGCGGGTTGGCGGCGTCGGACGCAGACAGCTTCGCAACTCCGTTGGGCGTGGTGCCACTCGACCGCGAGGCGATCGACGAAATCCTCGATTTCCCCCAGGTGCAGATCCTCGACGCCGCCCACCGGGACGAACACAGCCTCGAAGTGCAGCTTCCCTTTCTTCAGTACCTGCTCGAAGACTTCTCGCTCGTGCCGCTGTCCGTGGGGGATGCGGAGCCCGAAGAAGTCGGAGAGGTGATCGAACGATTGTGGGGAGGTCCGGAAACGCTGTTCGTCGTGAGTTCGGATCTCAGCCACTACTACGACTACGAAACCGCCCGCCGCATAGACGCTGCCACCACCCGCGCGATCGAAGCCCTCGACGCCCAGGCCCTGGAACCCGAGTCGGCCTGCGGTCGGGCCCCCACGCGCGGCCTGTTGGTCGCCGCGAAGCGCCACGGGTTGTCGGTGGAAACCGTCGATCTGCGCAGCTCGGGTGACACCGCGGGCGACAAACGGCGAGTCGTCGGTTACGGCTCTTATGTCTTCGCCTGATCGGCCGAAAGAACCGGAGAGCGCAAGCTCTGGCAAGGCGCTGCTGCTCGACATCGCCCGGCAGTCGATCGAGTGTGGCCTGCGAACGGGCCAGCCCCTCGTCGTCGATTCCGACGCGTACCCCCCCGAACTCAGCGAGCAGCGCGCAACCTTCGTCACACTCCGCCGCGCGGGCACGCTTCGCGGTTGTCTCGGAGGCCTCGTGGTGAGCCGGCCCCTGGTCGCCGACATCGCACGCAGCGCGTTCGGGGCGGCGTTTCGCGATAGCCGCTTTCCGCCCATCGAGACCGACGAGCTCGATGAACTCGAGATTCACATCTCGATCCTCAGCCCTCTAGAGCCACTTTCCGCCCCCGACGAGGAGGCGCTGCTCAATGCGATTCGCCCGGGAGTCGACGGTCTCGTCGTGCGAGACCACGCCCGGCAGGGAACCTTTCTGCCCGCCGTCTGGAAGAGCCTCCCCGAGCCGTCTGCATTTTGGCGCGAACTCAAGCGCAAGGCAGGGCTTCCAGTGGACTCTTGGTCGAGCCGCTGGGAAATCTTCCGCTACACCGTCGAATCCCTGCCGTGATTCCCAAAAGCCCGACACGGAGGCCTGGATTCAGCATCTTCCAGTGCGCGATCGTGTCGGTTAGGATCGGCCGGCTCGATTTTTGGGAAGCAGGCCAACGCATCCGGGATGACCACCGATGACGACCACCAGCAAGATTACCGATGGCAACTTCTTTGAAGATTTTTCGCGCGGGAAAGTCTTCTACCACGCAATTCCGCGAACCATTACCGAGGGCGACCTCGCACTCTACATCGCGCTGACCGGCGACCGCCGGCCGCTGAACTGCTCCAGAGAACTCGGGCGCACACTCGGCTTCGAGCGAGAAATCGCCCACGACATGCTGGTCTTTCACATCGTCTTCGGACGAGCGGTACCAGACGTATCGCTGAATTCGCCCGCGAACCTCGGCTACGCGGATGTGCGTTTTGGCGTGCCCGTTTTTGCTGGCGACACCCTGCGCTCGGAAACCGAAGTCATCGCAAAGCGCGAAACCTCAAAGGGCGACGTCGGAATCGTCTGGGTGCGCACGCGGGGTTACAACCAGCGCGACGAGCTCGTGCTCCACTTCTACCGCTGGGCGATGGTGCACAAGCGAAAGCCCGAACAGCGCACGGGCGACGACGATTCGCCGAACCTGCCCACACAGGTCGCGGTCGAGGACTTTTCGATCCCCGAACAACTCGACGTCTCGAAGTTCGATCCCGTGGTGACGGGCGGCAGCGCATTTTGGGGCGACTATGAACCCGGCGAGCGCATCCTGCACCCCCAAGGCATGACGATCGAGGACGCCGAACACCAGATGGCGACCCGCCTCTATCAAAACACGGCCCGGGTGCACTTCAACCACCACACCCAGAAAGATTCTCGACTCGGCAAGCGGATCATCTACGGCGGCCATATCATCTCGCTCGCGCACGTGATCTCTTACGATGGACTCGAAAACGCGCTGCGCATCCTGGCCATCAATGCGGGCACCCATGCGAACCCAACCGTGGCGGGTGACACCCTATACGCGTTCACCGATGTCATCGACCGCATCGAACTCGGCCGGGAGGACCTCGGCGCGCTGCGCCTGCGTCTGGTGGCTGTCAAGAACCAGGATCCGAGCCTCGAGCACTTCGAGATCAAGCCGCGCGACCCCGACAGCGGGCGCGAGCGCTACCCGTCGAACCTCGTCCTGGATCTCGACTACACCGTCTTGATTCCCAAACGGCCCTGAGCGGATACCGGCTTATTTCACCCGCCCGCTCAATCAGTCGCGTGCACCCCTTGCCAAAATCTCATTTTTCAGCTGGATTTCCATGTCCCGAATTGCCACAGTGAGCGAGCTTTGGGGAAAGCCCGTCAACGAGGAGCCGGATATGTCCGAAGGAAAGCGCAAATCAGCAGGACGTCGCGGACGCGCCGCTCGCCTGATCGTACGTGAGCAGGCCCAGCTGGAACGGGCCAAGGTCGTCTGGCCGGGAATCACGGGCGGCGCCATCAAGCCGCTTACCGATCGGGAACTCGAACGGGTCCACGAGGCTGCACTCCAGATACTCGAGAGCATCGGCATGGGCGACGCGAGTCCCGAGATCATCGAGCTCGCACGCAAAAAGGGCCTCACGATCACCGACGACCAGCGCATCTTGTTTTCGCGAGCGTACATCGAGGACATGGTGGCGGGCGCGGCGCGTAACTTCACCCTCTACGGACGCGAGCGACGGCACGATATCGAATTGACGGGATCGAAGGTGCACTTCGGAACGGCCGGCGCCGCGGTTTCCGTGCTGGATCCGAAGACCGGCAAATTCCGCCCGTCGACGCTGCGCGACGAATACGACTTCGCGCGGCTCGCCGACCGCCTGCCGAACATCCACTGGTTCGGGCGCACCGTGGTGCCCACCGAGATGGAAGGCGGACTCGGAATGGACGTCAACATTACCTACGCGTTGGCGGCCGGAACCACCAAACACGTCGGCGTGGGCTTCACGGTCGGGGCGGGCGTCGAGGCGGCCGCGAAGATTTTCGACCTGATCCTCGGCGGCGAGGGGCGCTTCGCCGAACAACCCTGCTGCACCCTTTACTGCACGGGCATCGTGCCGCCGCTGCGCTACGGCGAGCTCAGCCTCGAAGTCGCGAGCGCGGCCGTGCGCGTCGGCATGCCGATTGACATGATCATCGCCGCCCAGGCCGGGGCGACCGCGCCCGCAGCCCTCGCGGGCACGCTCGTGCAGACCGCCGCAGAGGGCCTCGGCGGCATCGCGATGGTCAATCTGCTGAAGCCCGGGCATCCCACCATCTTCAGCAACTGGCCCCTCACCTCAGACCTGCGAACCGGCGCATTCTCGGGAGGCGGCCCCGAAGAGGCGCTGCTCAATGCGGCCTCCGCGCAGATCTCCAACTTCTACGATCTGCCGAGCGGCTGCGCGGCAGGCATGACCGACTCGAAGATCCCGGACAATCAATCGGGCGTCGAAAAAGCCATCAACGTGCTGATGACCGGACTGGCAGGCGCAAACATGATCCACGAATCCGCGGGCATGCAGGCGAGCTTGCTCGGCTGCTGCTTCGAAGCGATGGCGATCGACTCGGAAATGCTGGGCTTCGTGTTGCGCGTGCTCCGCGGGATCGAGGTGAACGACGAAACGCTCTCGGTCGATCTGATCAAAGAGGTCGTCAACGGCCCCGGGCACTTCCTCGGCAGCGACCAGACCCTGCGTCTGATGGAAAGCGAATACATCTACCCCGAACTCGGGGACCGGCTCCAGCCGGCCCTTTGGGAGGAACTCGGGGGGCTGGACATCCAAGCGCGCGCAAAGACGTATGTCCAGCAGATCCTCTCCACCCACTATCCGACCTACATCGACCCGGCCGCAGACACGAAGATTCGAGACGCTTACAAGATCGTCCTCGACCCAGCGGACATGCAGCCCGGAAACGGCCGCTGGTAGCCGCCGCGAACCCCAGACCCAGCGAGCGCTTAGCCGCCACCCCCATCAGAGCCAAAAGGGGCATAAACATCGTTTCAGCGCAGAAGTGGGTCTTTTAACCTACTCCGAAATGCAAATTGGCCACTTCTGGTCCAATATTGAATGTTTCGTCAATACTGACGAAGCATTCAATATTGGCTATCGTAGAGCCGTTGAGGAAGCAAGTAGGAGCAGCAGAATGGACTCCGCATATCGGGTCGAGACTGCAAAATCGGGCAAGGAACCGCGCGATGCGCGTCGGCGGCGAGAGCTGATCGAAGCGACGATCATCTCGATCGCCCGGCACGGCCTTTCCCAGATAACGATCGCAAAGGTGGCGAAGATCGCCGGCCTCTCGACCGGAATCGTCAACTTCTACTTCCACTCCAAGCAAGCGCTGTTGCTCGCGACACTCGAATACGTCGATCGAGAATTCGAACTCCGCCAACAAGAAGCGCTCGAGCACGCGGGCGAAGATCCCGTGCAGCTGCTCGAAGCAATGATCGAAGTCGACTTCGACCCCGATGTCTGCAACCCGCGCCGCATTGCGGTGTGGACCGCATTCTGGGGAGAGGCCAACGGGCGCGCGGACTACATGCGTGTGTGCGGCGCCCGGAACGCCGCCATGGAGCAGCGGATTGTCAAGCTGTTCGAGAAAATTACAAGCAGCGGAAACTACCCGCATCTCGATCACGCCGCGCTCGGGCGAGCCTTCTATCACCTGCTTTCCTCGCTCCCTGAGACCATGCTCCAGGACGATGTCTCGTTCGATTTAGAAGGTGCGAAGGCAACCCTACGCGGTTTTCTCGCCAGCGTCTTCCCCGCGGAGTTCTCGACTTTTGGGCCGCACACGAGCGTGTTGAAGGCATCCTCGCGGATTGAGAGCGACCGGGAGCCCGAGTTCGAAACCCTCCCGCCCTGGGTCTACCGCGATCCCGAGTTCTACGAACTCGAAATCGAGCACATCTTCCGACGGCACTGGCTGTTGGTGGGCCATATCAGCCAAGCGCACCGGATCGGCGATTACATGACCCTCGACGTCGCCGGCGAGCGGGCGCTGGTTATCCGAGATGGTGATGGCAAACTCCGCGCGTTCCACAACGTCTGTCGACACCGGGCGTCGCGGGTCGTGGCCGGCGAGACCGGAAGCTGTCGAGGATCCATCGTCTGCCCCTACCACGGCTGGACGTACGGCTACGATGGCAAACTGCAGTCGATCCCGAGCGGCCAGGGTTTTGACCGCTTGGACAAGTCGCGGCTGAGTCTTCCGGAAATCGAGATCGAGGAGTGGATGGGTTTCGTGTTCGTGCGCTTCGGAGGCGACGGCCCGAGCGTAGCTACGACCCTAAAGCCGATCGCGAACGTCGCGGAGCATTTCCGGATCGCCGAAATGAAACCCTGGGGGGCTCGCGAATCGCAAAGCTGCGAGTTCAACTGGAAGATGTTCTCGGAAGACGAATCCGAGGGCTACTACATCCCGACGGGACTCTCGGCGATGGGTCGCCTCTTCGGTGACACCCACTCCAAAAGCGGTTCATCTGGCGCGGACGCACCGACATTCGCGGTGCTCCAAGAACAGGACTCACCCGTCTGGAGCGAACGCGCCTATCAGCGCCTGCTCCCGGAAGTCGCGCACCTGCGGGAAGAGTATCGACGCGCCTGGACCTACTACGGGGTCTTTCCGACGACGGTCTTCCTGCTGACGCCCGATCTCGTGGGCGCCTACCAGGTGCTACCCGATGGACCCGAGCGCTGCACGATCCAGCGCTTCGCGGTGGCGCTCGAGGATGACCGGCGCGAGATGCGAGCGGCGCGCTATCTGAATCGGAGAATCGGTCGCAACATCATCAAAGAAGACCTCGAATTCTGCACCTGGACGGATGCGGGCGTTCGCTCGAGCAGCTACCAGGGCGGCGTACTCTCGGGTCAAGAGTGCGGTGTGCGCAGATTCCACGAGCGAATTCGCCAACTCATTCCGGTGGCCGGACAACCGGACGCGCCGCCGACCGGCCGCGTCGCCGCGGTGAACGAGAAGGTGCGACACGATGACTGATCAAAAGCGGATCGCCGCGTCGGCAAAGCCCGACACCCTGATCCGCGAACGGGTTTTTCACCCTCTGTCGACGGCCACGGAGCCCGGTGGCAGGCACTGGAGACATTGAAAAGCCGACGGCCGCAAGCCTGAAGCAAACGAGTCAGGAGAAGAACATGTCCGACGAAGAGATCGAAAACGAAGAAGAGGTGGTGCTTGCCGATCTGCCGGATGATGAGCTCATCAAGCAGATGCACGACGACCTGTACGACGGCCTCGCCGAGGAGATCACAGAGGCAACGAATATCCTCCTCGGACGTGGCTGGTCGGCGAGTCGCACACTCGACGAGGCTCTCGTCGCCGGAATGACGATCGTTGGCATCGACTTCCGCGACGGCATCCTGTTCGTGCCGGAAGTGCTTCTGGCCGCCAATGCGATGAAGGCCGGCATGGTCATCCTCAAGCCCCTGCTCGCGGAGACGGGCGCGAAGCCCACCGGCAAGATGGTGATTGGCACCGTGAAGGGCGACATCCACGACATCGGGAAAAACCTCGTCGGGATGATGATGGAGGGCGCCGGTTTCGAGGTGATCAACCTGGGGATCAACACCTCGGTAGAGTCGTTCATGGCGGCCATCGAGGACCACCAGCCGGACATTCTCGGGATGTCGGCGTTGCTGACCACCACGATGCCCTACATGAAGATCGTGATCGACACACTGAAGAGCGAGGGCATTCGCGACAACTACATCGTGATGGTGGGTGGCGCGCCGCTCAACGACGAGTTCGCGTCGGCGATCGGTGCCGACGCCTATTGTCGAGATGCGGCCACTGCGGTGGAGACAGCGAAGAAGCTCGTCAGCCAGCGGGTTCAGGCGGCATAGAAGCCATGGGAAGCGCCAAAGCTCAAGATCGATCCGTGCTGCTACTGGCATGTGGCGCACTGGCTCGGGAACTGCTGGCGCTCAAAAGCCTCGGCGGTTGGGACCACGTTTCGATCCAGTGTCTGCCTGCCCAACTCCACAACACGCCGCAGAAAATCCCCGAGGCCGTGCGAGCGAAACTAGAAGAGTTCAAGGACAGCTACGACAAGATCTTCGTCGCGTATGCGGATTGCGGAACCAGCGGACGCCTCGATGCCGTGCTCGACGAGTACGGCATCGAGCGGATTCCGGGCGCGCACTGCTACGAGTTCTTCGCGGGCGCCGAGCACTTCGCGGCACTCCACGAAGAAGAGCTCGGAACTTTCTATTTGACGGATTACATGGTCCGTCAATTCGATGCAATCGTAATCCGCGGATTGGGACTCGATCGCCACCCGGAGCTCCGATCCGCCTACTTCGGCAACTACCGACGCGTCGTATATCTCGCCCAGACCCACTCTCCGCAACTCGTCGCCAAGGCGCGCAAGTGCGCGGAGCGCCTCGAGCTGGATTTTGAAACCTGCTTCACGGGATTGGATTCGCTCCATCAGGGCCTCTCCATCAAAACGGATCGAGCAACAAGACTGGAGGCATCGCATTGAATAAATTGATCACGGTCTACTGGCGCGACATCCCGGCTCAAGTGATCGCACGACGGGGCCGCAAGACCGCTTTCAAGAAGGAGCTGCATCCGCGGTTTCAGCGAGCGATCGATCGCGCTGCGATGCGCGCGCGCAAGCAATCCGAAGACGCCTACCTCTCCGACTGGCGACGCGAAAGCGAACCCTGCGGTGCCGACCTCGAAAAGACCCTTGACGAAACCGTCGCGCGCCTCGAGACCCAGTGGACGCTGGAGCTCCTCGACACCGTAGCGCGTCGAGGGGGAATTTTTCAGAAAGACGAAATGAGTAAGCCCGCGTCGCACACCGACGAATAAAGGAACCCAGGCATGCCCCGTACTGTGATCAGCTCCGCGACCAAGGAGGTCGTGATGAGCCCGGACCATCCGTTCGTCGTGATCGGCGAGCGCATCAATCCCACGGGACGCAAGGCGTTGGCCGCCGAGATGAAAGCGGGTGACTTCTCCCGAGTCGAAGCCGATGCCCTGGCCCAGGTCGCGGCCGGAGCATCCATGCTCGACGTGAATGCGGGAATCCCCCTGGCCGATGAACCCGCCATTCTCGCCAAGGCCATCGAGTTGGTGCAGTCGATCACCGATGTGCCGCTCGCGATCGATTCCTCGATCGTTGCCGCACTCGAAGCGGGACTTGCAGTCTACAAGGGCAAGCCGCTGCTCAATTCTGTAACAGGGGAAGAAGACCGGCTCGAAAGCGTGCTGCCGTTGGTCAAGAAGTACGGCTGCGCGGTCGTCGCGATTTCGAACGACGACACCGGAATCTCGCAGGATCTCGACGTTCGATTTCAGGTCGCCAAGAAGATCGTCGAGCGAGCGGAAGACCACGGCATCCCCCGCTGCGACGTCGTCGTCGACCCTCTGGCGATGCCGATCGGCGCGATCGGCACCGCGGGCAAGCAGGTGCTGAAGCTCGTGGCGCGGCTGCGCGACGAACTCGGTGTCAACAGCACCTGCGGTGCGTCCAACATCAGCTTCGGCCTGCCGAACCGCTCGGTGATGAACACGACCTTCGTCACCATGGCGGCGGGCGCCGGCCTGACCTCGGCGATCGTAAACCCGCTCCATCCGGACATGATGAGTGGCATTCGCGCAGCCAATGTGGTCAATGCAACCGACAAGGAGTGCGCGGCCTGGATCTCGTCGTACCGAGAGCAGCCGCTGGGCGACGCGGGCGTCGGTCGACGCCGCGGTGGGCAGCGCGCTCGAACCGCAGTCTCATAGCACCCCGCTCAGGGGAGGACGTTTCTCGATTGCTAGAAAAGAACACAGACGCACTCGTCGTATTCACTCCGTCGGGAAAGCGGGGTCGGTTCCCACTGGGCACCACCGTGCTCGGAGCTGCCCGGGAACTGGGGGTGGACATCGACTCGGTCTGTGGCGGGCGCGGAATCTGCGGGCGCTGCAAATGCCTGCTGTCCGAGGGTGAATTTGCGAAGTTCGGCATCCGATCCGACGCATCCCACCTCAATCCGATCTCGGAACCGGAGAAGCGTTTTTCGCGGCGTGAAGCATTGCAGCCGGGGGTTCGACTGACCTGTCACGCGACGCTCCAGGGTGACGTGGTCATCGACGTACCCGCGAGCAGCCAAGTGCACCACCAGCTGGTACGCAAAGATTACGAAAGCCACGATACAACCGTCGATCCCGTCATCCACCTCCACTATGTGCAGGTTGCAGAGCCGAAACTCGACAAACCAAGCGGCGATCTCGAACGACTTCTCGATGCCCTTCGAGCGGAGTGGCAACTCGAAGATCTCCACTGCGAATCCCACGTGCTACCGCGCCTTCAGGCTTGCCTTCGCGAGGGCGGTTGGTACGTGACCGTCGCGGTTCGGGAACGCCGCGATGTCGTGGGCGTATGGCCGGGATTCAAAGATCGTCCGCTGGGTGTCGCGATCGACATCGGATCAACGACGCTGGCCGCACACCTGTGTGACCTCACCAGCGGCGAGGTGATCGGAAGTGCTGGCATGATGAACCCACAGATTCGTTTTGGCGAAGACCTGATGAGCCGCGTGTCGTACGTGATGCTCAATCCGGGCGGTGACGTCAAAATGACCCGCGTAGTGCGCGAGGCGCTCCATACGCTGATCGCGAAACTCACCGCGGACGCCAACGTGAGCCCGGAGGATGTGCTCGAGTTGACCCTCGTCGGAAATCCAATCATGCACCACTTGCTGCTCGGGATCAGCCCAGTGGAACTCGGCACCGCACCCTTCGCGCTGGCCACGACTTCGGCGACGAACCTACCGGCTTCGGCGCTCGACCTCGGTGTCGCAGCAGGAGCGCGGGCCTACATCTTCCCGTGCATCGCCGGCCATGTCGGAGCGGACACGGCGGCCATGCTGCTCGCCGAGGCTCCCTGGGAAAAGGATGTCATGACGTTGCTGGTCGATGTCGGCACCAACGCCGAGATCGTGATCGGAAACAGCAAACGCCTGCTTGCGGCGTCGAGTCCGACGGGCCCGGCCTTCGAGGGCGCGCAAATCTCCTGTGGGCAACGCGCGGCGCCGGGTGCAATCGAACGCGTGCGGGTCGATCACGAAACTCTCGAGCCCCGTTTTCGCGTGATTGGTTGCGAACTCTGGTCCGACGAACCGGGTTTCGACGAAGCGCTCGAAGGCATCGGGATCACGGGAATCTGTGGGACCGGCATCATCGAAGTCATCGCCGAACTCTTTCTCGCGGGCGTCATCGACAAGGACGGCCGCATCGACGGCGCATCGCGCGAGCGCAGCTCGCGGGTTGTTCAAGACGAGCGCACGTTCCGCTACGTGCTCCACGAGGGTTCGCCACTGATCAGCGTTTCGCAAAACGACGTCAGAGCGATACAACTCGCAAAGGGAGCGCTCTACGCGGGTGTGCGCCTCTTGATGGATCACCTCGGCATCGATCGGGTCGATCGAATTCGACTCGCGGGCGCATTCGGCAGCCACATCGACGTAAAATACGCGATGGTGCTCGGGATGATCCCCGACTGTGCGCTTTCTGAAGTTTCTTCTGCGGGCAACGCCGCAGGAACCGGAGCCGTCGCAGCCCTTCTCGATGGGAGCGTGCGAGGCCTCATCGAATCCAGGGTGCGCACCATCGAGAAGATCGAGACTGCAGTCGAACCGGCGTTTCAAGACCACTTCGTTCACGCGATGGCAATTCCCCATGAGAGGGATCCCTTTACAGAACTCGCCAAGGAAGTGACCCTTCCGACCCCCAAGACGCCGACGGAGCCGTCGTCGTCCGAAAGCGGGCGAAGACGAGGACGACGCCGGAGTCACGGCAGCTGATACCTTCGCGTGAACTTCAATTCCACGCGTAGGTTGATGATTCGAGAAAGGGCCAACCGATGGGTCTTGCACGCCGCCTACAAAATCATCCGCGCCTGCTCGAAGTGGGCTACAAGGCGAACCTCTGGGTTGCGATAAAGCTAAAGTTCGCAATTCGCATCGTCGGCGCAGAGCGCATGACCCGTTGGCTCTACGCACCCGAGGAGTTCACGAAGCGTCGAATCTTTGATTGCAAGATGTGTGGACAGTGCATTCTCCACTCGACAGGCATGACCTGCCCAATGACCTGCCCGAAGAACCTTCGAAACGGACCCTGTGGAGGCGTGCGCGAAAACGGCCATTGCGAAGTCAAGCCCGAGATGCGCTGTATCTGGGTGGAGGCCGTCGAGCGCTCCCAGATGATGACGATCTACAAAGACGAATTGCACATCCTGCAACCACCGGTCGATCACCAGCTCGAGAGAAGCTCGGCGTGGGTCAATTTGATGACGGGCAAGGACAAGGCCTCGACCGCGGGTTGGGGCGACACCCCGACGGCGGAGGGGTAGACGATGCTGCCGCCCCCCAAATCCGATGGCCGGCTCGAAAAGGTCCTGCGCGCGGGCCTGTTCGCGGTCACCGCGGAACTCAATCCACCGGATAGCGCCGATCCGCACCACGTATTCGACGCCGCACTGGTTCTCTCCCAGGTCTGCGACGCCATCAACGCGACGGACGCTTCGGGCGCGCACTGCCATATGTCCAGTGTCGCGATCTGCGCGCTGCTCACCCACGCCGGCTACTCGCCGGTCATGCAGGTCTCCTGCCGCGACCGCAACCGAATCGCGATCCAGGGCGACGTGCTCGGCGCAGCCGCGATGGGAGTCCACAGTATCCTCTGCCTGACCGGAGACGACGTAACTGTGGGCGACCAGCCCGGGGCCAAGCGCGTCTTCGACCTCGATTCACTCCACCTGCTGCGAACGATCCGCACCATGCGCGATGAAGGCTGTTACATGAGCGGCCGCAAAATCACCGTGCCTCCTCGCCTCTTTCTGGGAGCAGCGTCGAATCCCTTTGCTCCCCCGCTCGATTGGCGGCCGCATCGAATGGCCAAGAAGATCGAAGCGGGAGCGGACTTCTTCCAATCGCAGTATTGCTTCGACGTGCCGCGACTCGAGGCTTTCATGAAGCGCGTGCGCGACCTCGGCCTGCACGAGAAAGCCTACTTCCTAGTCGGTGTCGGTCCGTTGCGTTCGGAACGAGCCGCGGAATTCATGCGCAGCAACGTACCCGGCGTACACATTCCAGATGCAGTCATCGAGCGCCTGCGCAAGACACCCAAGCAGCACAAGCGCGAGGAAGGAAAGAAAATCTGCATCGAAATCATCCAACAGGTGCGCGAGATGGAAGGCGTTCACGGCGTACACCTGATGGCCTATCGCCAGGAAGAACTCGTCGCAGAGATCGTCGAAGAAGCGGGGCTGATATCGCGCCCCCGCACAGCCGGCAGAGCCACTTCCAACGGCTGGCGCACCGGTCGGCGTGGCTCCGCGCGGCCCGAATCCCAGACCGCGCGAACACACCCGGGCGGAAACGACGGAACGCGCAATCACGGCTGAAGAAAGGAGCTTCGCGATGATCGACGCACGGGAACAGAGGGTTCTGGATCTGATCGACGCGAACCGCCAAGAGGTCATCGACTTTTTGCGCGAGCTTCTCGCCTTCAAGACCATCACGCCGAGTTCTGAACCCGTCGAGCACGACGAATTCATCCGCCATCAGGCGCTCATCAAAAAGACCTTGACCGAGCTGGGTTTCCAGGAAATCGATGTCTGGGAGGCCGATGCTGCCAAACTCGATGCGCCCCCGGGATCCGGTGTGGACAAGAGTCGTGACCTGCGCAACATGCCGATCCTCGTGGGGCGACTTCCAGGCGCTGGCGAAGGCCGATCGCTGATCCTCAACGGCCACTACGATGTCGTTCCGCTGGGTTTGCTTGAGAACTGGACGCGGGATCCGTTCGGGGGCGAAGTCGTCGACGGCAAGATCTACGGTCGCGGAACCAACGACATGAAGGGCGGGATCACCGCAATGTTGAAGGCGCTCGAGTTCATCGGGCGCGCGGGCCTTGTGCTCGAGGGGGACATCCTCGCGCAGATCGTTCCAGACGAAGAAGCCACCGGTATGGGAACGCTGGCCGCTTGTCAGCGGGGCTACACGGCCGACGCCGCGATCATCCCCGAACCCACGAGCATGCGGGTGGGCACCGCGGTACGCGGATCGATGGGCGGGCGCGTAACCGTGCTTGGACGCGCGGGGCACGCCGAACAGCCCCAGCCCCACTGGAAGAAAGGCGGCGCGGTGAACGCGATTTCCAAGGCGATGCGCGTCCTCGAGGGGATGGCCAAGGCCACCGAGCAATGGCGCACCCAGCCCGACAAGCAGCACCCGCTCGTGCCTCCGGATCACATCATTCCAACGGTCATCCACGGAGGCGATTGGTCGGTCACTCTCCCGGAGAAGGTCGAGATCGAGTTCGACTGCATGTTCGTACCGGGCACGAAGGACAAACGAGCCGAGATCGAAGAGCAACTCAATGCCGTGTCCGACAACGATTCCTGGCTTCGCGAAAACCCCCCCGAACTCGATCTCGGAGAGCCCGAGGGGTGGATCTATCCAGCTGAGGTGAGTGAGGACGAACCCATCGTCCAGATCGCGCTGCAGGCGTTGGCCGACATCGGTATCCAGCCCGAACTGATGGGCTTTGGTACCCTGACGGACTGCGTCCACCTCATCAACCACTCCCAGATCCCGACGATCAATCTGGGCGCCGATGTCGAGTCGGCGCATTCGGCTGACGAGTTCGTGACCCTCGAACAGCTGGTCGACCTCACCAAGACGATCGCGCTCTCGATCATGCGCTGGTCTGGAGTGCGCGAAAGCGCGGGCGCATAGGCGCCGGCGCAAGAGAGCGCCTCGGCGCCCAGCCGCCCCGCACACCTCTCTTGCCGCGAAGTGACTTCGTTCAAGCAGCCATTTGGTCGAGCCCGATTCTCCTCAGGAAAGGTTCAATCGTCTCCGAGGCGACGGAAGACGTCGTAGGCGCTTTCCGAGGTATTCGGCGTCTCCCCTGCGGCCGCAGAACCTTTGACAGAGGCCATGACGGCGGCGCACACCCCGGCGGCGTCCTCGACGCCGCGCATCGCGAGTTCACCCGGAAGCAGCCGTTCGAAAACGACGCCCAGCTGTTCCGCGGTCAGGGCCTTTGCGTCGAGGCCCCCCGCCTTGAGGGCGATGCGCAGCGTGCCCCGCGCTTCGAGCCGATCGAGTGATGAGTGCTGCTCGAGACTCTCAGCGATGATGTCAAAAAACTCGGATGCCATTTAGGCCTTCAGCGTGTTCGCCGCCAGCGCACGGCCGCCGATCCAGCGCTTGTAGAACGCGGGCGCGAAGAACACGAGCCAGACCATTATGATCGAGCCGATCAGGAATCCTCCATACACCACGTCCCACATCACAGTGAACACATTCTCGGTTTCGTAATTAGCGTATTGCGGGAAGAGCACCAGAAAAGCGCAGACCTGGAGTGTGCCGAAGAGCGCCCAGAGCAAGAAGCGATTGCACACGAGCGGAGCACACAATCCCAGCTGCACGCGGCGCCGCGCCTGGCCGTATTGGACGAAGGCTTCCGTGCCCGCCCAGGCGAAGGGGTAAGTGAAACCCAGCCACTCGAGCCAGAACCAGGGGCTGCTGGTGGAAAAGCCCTCCCAATCGCCGCGAAATAGAACCGAACCACCGATACCGACCGCAAGCAGGATAGGGCTCGCCCATACGAGCCATGTGGCCCAACTCTCCTCTTTGCGAAACACCCGTCTCGTGAACATCACCATCATGACCGCAGTGGGGCAATAGACGATCCGCCCCACAAAATCCAGGGCCGTCGACATCGATTCGTACCGGGGAAGCGTGGCCATTGCATAGACCACGGATGACACGCCGTAGAAAAAGAAAGCTCCCGCGAGAAGCCGCTCGGCGACTTCTCCATTGCGCAGACCGCGCCGAAACAGGCGCGCCGCTACAGCGAGGTAGACGATACCCGCGATGAACTCACCGATCGAAAAGTTCTCTTCCAAGTCGGACCTCCAGAGAGCGCTGCTCGGGATCGGAATACCCAGAAACAGCCGCGCATCTCGACCTCGGTCGATGGCCGATGGGGAATTCTTCGGAATTCCAGTTCGAGGGCTTGAATGGTCTGGGCGTGTTTGCGCCTCAGCGTTGCAAATACGACAGTCAAGAATCCAGATTTCGTCCGATATATCTAAAATCTTGTGACAGGCCTTACTCCGCGACAGCGGCGAGCTGACCCCAGCGATCCGAGAACGCCTTGAACAGCAAGGGATCTTCGGTCGCGACAGCAATTTCGCGGTTGAATCGGCAGGACGACTCCGACCAATTGAAGCTGCCGAAGATCGTCGATTTCTGGTTGGAAGCCTCGACGAGCACGAACTTGTTGTGCATCGGAATCCACTCGTCAGCGAGCAGACGGCGAACCGAGATCCCCGCCCGGATCAGCCTCTGCTCGGATTCGATTGGTACACGACGGTGCGTCGACTCCGTCAAGATCTCGACCTTCACGCCGCGCGCCGCCAGCGCGCAAAACCCCCTCAGCGAAGAAAATCCGCTGATGTGGGAAGCGGCGATGCGAACGCGAGCCCCGCGCTCCAGATCGCGTAGGAATCGCATGATGGGATGGCGCCGTGTGCGCGGCCAGAAATAGATCGAATATCCGCGGTGTCGTATGGCGCGATTCGCGCTCGGAGCGAAGCGAGCAAAAAAATCGTGCCGCGCGGCGTGCAGGCTTCGCGCGTGATCCGTCAGGCCTTGGACGAGACCCGGATCGCGCAATTCGACGAGCAAGTTGTGGGCTCGATCGTGGTCACCGATGCTCTCGATCACTTCCGGCGCACCTTCCGGAGAGTCGCTCGAGGGGTTGAAAGAACCGACAAAGGCGACCGGAGACGGATGCGAGAAACAGTAGAGTTTCTCGTGCAGGCGCGGTCGCGCAATCTTTCCGAGCGGCGTCCCATCGAAGCGGCTGCGGACGACCCGAAGCCCGCTCCCCAACCCGGCTTCCAGCATTTCGATGACGGCATCGTTGGCGTGCGGCGTCCTCGGGCGGCCGTCCATCGCCACGCGGACAGCAACTCCCCGCCAACGAGCCTCGACGAGCGCGGCAGCGAGCCTGCGGTCCCGAAAATAATAGGTCACCCAATCGATCGATCCGCCCGCAGGAACGCGAGCCACCCGCTGCGCGAGCAGGTCGCGCAGCAACCCGACCGGACGATCCGGACCACCAAAGTGAACTTGATTGCCACTCATCGTCGCACTCGACCTCGCCGTGACGCTGCGATCTTCAGCCGCCGATCTGGTACATCTGAGACACTATCCTATTTCTCCTTGATCTTCGCGATGTTACGAATCGTGGTGGCGTTAGGTGGCGTCGTGGTGGCACGCCACAAATCGAACTGCACGAAGAGGTCTGTCGGGAGTTCACCCGGTGCCACCTGTAGCGGGTTTCGATAGCCGTCTTCGTCCACCCAGGCGGCGTAATGGCGTGCAGTGACGGCGGCGTTGCCATGACCCAAACGGGTTCTACCCCGTCTCCACGGACGGTTGAGTTAAGCCTACCTCTTTCTTCCTGAGTTGTTCGATCCTTCTTGCTCTTCTCGGGTTGTGGAAGCGTTCGATGTAGTCGAAGACATCCGCCCGCGCTTCTGCCCGCGTGCGGTACTGACGCCGGTTGACGCGCTCCCGCTTCAGCAGACCGAAGAAACTTTCCGCAGCCGCGTTGTCCGCGCAGGTTCCGGCGGAAGCCAGGGCCAGAGGTGAATCGGGGCCACCTGCCACCATGTACCGGGCCGTGTCGGGCCGTTACCCTATGGCGTGGCCCACAATCGGACGCATCGGTGATCGAAACCGGCCGAGCGGCTCGTGCGAACGTGGCTGAGCCCTGGCCATTGACGGCCGCGAAGCGACGAGTCCCTCCTTACGAGCCTTCTTGTACTCCAGCGTCAGCTTCACCCTTACGCTCCTCTACTATCATGTAGAACTTCCGAAGAGTCTCAGTGATGTTCCAGGTGAAGTCCGATCCCTTCGAGACGAAGAGGACATCACCTGCCTTGAAGATCTGAGATCCCGACTTGTCGGTCACTGTTACCGATCCTGAGATGAAAACCATCATCTCGTAGGAAGGGTAGCTCTTGACTTCCTCGAAGCATGGAGCGCATTCCCAGATGCCAGAAGTGATGGACTCGTCCTCTGTCGCGAAGAAGTTGTGAAACAGCTCCGTCTGATCGTCACTGGTAAACGTCGAGAGGTCCATGAGATCGGACGGCTCCATCTTCACTGAAGAGTGTAGTCTAGCGACTCCCATTATTTCATTACCTCCGTTTCTACTACGATTGTTCGTCTGACACCAGGGGATGATGCCGCTCCCAGCGAAATTCCGCTGCAAGAATGACTATCCGCTTCTACTTCCTATGTTCGCGTATCTATTTCTTCTTCTTTTCTCTTTTTAATTTACGTTTTTCCTTTGGCTTAAGCTGGGCCTTTTTCTGTTGTTCCTTTTTGCCTTTATCTTTTTTCCCCTTATCACCCATATCTGTTTCTCCTTGCTTTAAGATGAATTGCGCCGGACTCTGGCTGCGAAACCCCGTCTTCGGTCGTAGAGGTTAGCAGGAACTTGATCTAAGAACGCGCTGCGCGAAAGGTGCGATTGGTGGGAGGGCTGACGCAAGCGCAGATGGAATCGGGGCTCAGCCCTCCGCCTGGAATACGTAGGGCACCGTGATCGTCTCGGCGGCGGCGTGCTTCGCACGGTCGTCTCGTCGGTCGTACTTCGCTGTGATCGCCGGACCAGAAGCATGTGCTTCCGCCTACTCACGGCCTCGCAAGAGGTTCGGGTTTCGAACTCCAGCGGAGTGCTTCTATGGAGCCTAGGAATTTTTGCAGTTCAAAGTTGAAACTAAACAGCGAGTTCTCGACCGGATCCACCTAGTCGCGCATCGCGCGCTCAGCGGCCGGTCATCGGGAAGCGTAGATCTGCCTACAGCGGGCTGAATGTCTGCCTTCGACCCCAAGCGGACGTTCGCAGAATTGCGGCGTACCATTGGCGTGAGTCCATACCGAGGGGAAGCACCATGTCATTAGACCAGATAGCGAATATTGCCGAAATCAGTGCTGCCGCATTCGTCATCGTGTCGCTGATCTATGTGGGCATACAGATCCGTCAGAACACTCGAACCGTTCGTGGCTCGACGCTTCAGAAGAACACTGATTTCTGGGGTACGCTCTTTCTCCGGCTGGTCGAGCCTGAGGTGGCCCGAGCCTACGCCGCTGGATTAGCGGGCCAACCAGATATCAGACCCGCTCACTACACTCAATTCTTCTTCATCTGCCGAGCGATGTTCCTCGGATTGGAGAATCAGTACTATCAGTTCCGCCACGGCATTCTCGATCAAGCGACGTACCTTGGATATGAGCGATCTATTCAGACTCAACTTCTCGCGTTCCCGGGCTTCCGCATTTGGTGGCAACAGAGCCGTGCTGTGTTTTCTCCGGCGTTCGTTGCCCACGTCGATTCGATGATCGAGCGTACACCCGAGGCTGATCCCGGAGCGCTTCTTAGTGAATGGAGCACGCTTGCGCAAAGCAGGCAATCCGCCGCCCAACAATTGTGAGGTCCTTGCCAGTCAACAGCTCGTTTGTAGAGCGCGCGCATGATTAACTGTTAGAAGGCGGTGGAAGATCGCATAATGATCTCAACACCTCGAAAGGCAAACCGGCGCGTCAGCAGTGGTAGAACTTCGTCACGCCGTCGAAGAGATCGAGACCCTCTTCGCGCCACGCTTGCAGCTCTGGTTCGATCTGCCTCTTCAGATCCCTCCTGCACCACTGCCCGAATTCAAGCTCCTCACAGAGGGTGAAGACGCCAAGGTCTGCGTTGATAAATCTACGCCGGAAACGCGCGGTCCAATGGTGCGTGAATGCGAGATGGAAATCGAAAATCTGTCCGGCCATCTCGGCCAGCACGCTGGCGACGCAGTGGAAGGCTTCGCGGATTCGCCTCACCAACTTCGGCTCCTTGACGACTCGATCGTTCATTCGGTGTTCACGCTGAGCGCGCATCGCAAAATAGCCTCGTCGAGGGCTTCCTCGGGGCTGTCGAATTCATCTCCCTGGCCATCCAAGACATCTTGCGAAGCTGCTGCCGAGTAGACTCGCCACTTCGAGTCGTCCGATTGACGCACTTGCCAGGATCTCTTCTTCAGCGCGTCATAGCGAAGGGTGAGAACAGTAAGCTCCTGCTGAACACTGAGGAGCAGTGGCCCCAAGATGGAGGGGTCCGCTGCGAACTGTTTTCCTTCTCTTTCGCTGGAGGCTACGTCGTCCACCAAGGCGCGCAAGAAGTTGATTGCGTTGAATTTCTTCATGCGGATCGACCTCGTACCCATTTACCAGGGCCACCAGCGATCTTCCGCGCGAGAACACAAAGCTGGTCTGTCATCGACTCTTCTTCTTCGATTTCGGTTTCCGGCGAGGCGGCTCTTCCGATTCGCCGCCATCCGGCGCAGCGCGATCCTGCGCTATGGCTTGCTGGTCCCGGACCCAGAACCGGAGCAAAACTTCGAACATTGCGCTGCGCGAGAGTCCCATGCTCTCGCGCTCGCGGTCGAGAATGGCGAGGCCCTCCTCGGTTAATGACACGTTGATTCTCTCCCGAGACATGCTTCTCCCCCCTCAGGGTCCGCGCCGTTTCTTTCTAGATGAACGGCGGCTTGAGGTTGTACTCGCCTAGCAACTCCACGATTTCACGGCTGCGCTCTACCGTGAACCCGTTCCGGGCATCGAAGTGCGAAGGCGAGAGCGCCGCCCATGCCTTGACCGTTGCCAGAAACGCACCGAAGGCATTCTGTTGGAGCGTCCGGTGCTGGCGCGCAGAAGCTCGTCCGCAAATACGTCCACGTCGAAGCCCATCTCGTTCACAGCGTTCGCCAGATTCCGCGCCGCCTCGCGTGCTCGTTCCCCGTGTTCGTTCATTCCGCCGCCTCGCATTCGCTCGACCTGTCGAGGATGTGATCGACGGCCTTCTGGGCTTGGGCACCGGCGAACACCACCAGCTTCTTGTCGTTGCGCAGTGCCTTGAGCCAGCTCGCCACGTAGGCGGCGGAGTTATCCATCAGGCCCTCGGCGTCGATCCCGGCCTCGGCAGTGAGAAAGGCCGCGCCCATCTCGGCGACCAGTTCCTCTTGGGTGTAATCGTGACTTCCGAAACGGATGGGGTTCGAGACGCCGGGTCGGGCGAGGCGCGACTCGTGGCCAGTGCTATGGACTGCCTCATGAAAAAGCGTGAGGTAGTAGTTTGCCTCCGAATCGAATGCTTCGCGCTTGGGCGTGTGGATCGAGTCCGTAGCCGGGCGATAAAACGCCGCGCTGCGACCATCTTCCGAGATGGACGGCGGCTTGGGGTAGGAGGCAACGATCGCCTCGGCCGCTTCGATCGGGTCGAACGGCGCGGGCTCGTCCTGCTGGGCCTCTAGCCGCGCGTGGCTGATGCCGTCACACTGTTCGGCGTTGAACACGCTGTAGTAGCGGATCAACGGGATCTGCTTGGTCTCTGTGTCGCCGGTTTCGGGATCCTCGCTCGCGCGCTCGATCCACTTCCAAAAGACAACCGGCGTCGCGCGCTCGCCTTTTCGGACGCTGCCCCCGAGCTGCTTCGCTTGCTTGAACGTCACCCAGTAGGGCGACGTGAAGCCCTGGCACCCGAGCAGGAAGACGTTCACGCCGCGATATTCCTTGCCGGAGATGAGGTTGCGAGGTGCGCCGCCAGCCGCCCAGGGCTTGTGCCAGGGAACGGTGCCGGCTTCGAGCTTCTCCAGAATCCGCTCGGTGATGATCTCGTAGACGCTCTTTGCCAATTCATCAGCTCCGTCCCCTCCGAGGTTGATGTAAGGCTTATCGGCACATATCGTGTGTAACTTGAGCACACGATCGCCTCGGCAGAGCGTGCGCAGGCCACGAGCGCACCATCACACTGTCCCCCCCCTGCGCGCCGTCGCCCACATCGCACCCGCTCCCCGTCGCGCGGCAGCACGGGCTACCGGCGAGCCAGTCAGCGGCCGCAACGCCGTGGCGCTACTGGAGCAGGATGGGCAGGCGGCGCGGGATTACGCCAGGGAGAGCCTGAGCAACTCCCCGAAATCCTGAGCGATTTCCCTGGCCCCGTCACAGCCTTGACAGGCTCAAGAAATACATTACGTTTACCGTTATGGAAAATATCGGGGCGGAAGGTTGGATATCTCGTTCAAGGACAGCAAGCTCGCGAAAATCTTCAACTCCGAAAAGGCCCTGGTCAAAACCTATGGGCAGGCCAATGCTCGGAAAATAATGAGGCGGATGACGCTTCTGGAGGCTGCCGAGACACTCGCGGATGTCCCGGTGACACCGCCGACTCGTCGGCATGAATTGAAGGGTAAGAGAAAAGGACAGCACGCGATTGACGTGCAGCAGCCATACCGGCTGATAATCGAACCCGTGACCAGTCGCAGCAAAAAGGCCAGCGCAGATCTGGGTGCTGTAACCGCAATTAGAATAATAGCGATCGAGGATTACCACTGATGTCCCCCGAGAAGAACAGCTTCGGTCCCGACTATGCGATTTCGCCTGGAGAGATTCTTGAGGAAATGCTTGAGTCCCGGGGGATTAAGAAGACGGAGTTCGCAGAGCGTTGCGGCAGACCGGCGAAGACAAGCAGTGGCATTCTCAACGGAAACGTCGCCATCACTCCTGAGACTG
>JACZVU010000132.1 GCA_022572485.1 Myxococcales bacterium | reverse complement strand
TCTATATAGACCTCTCGCGCGCCAGCACCCGCGCGTCTGACCACACCCGTGGCGTTCGGCGCGCGAGCGCAATTCTCGATCGCGTCGCCCGCGATATCGAGGGTGCCTTGCTCCTGGTGAAGCCGCCCGAGATGGACCCCTTCGCATTCCCGTGGATCTTCCTGGGCCAGGCCCGGCTCGGCGGCGATGCCTCCGAGCGGCTCAAATTCATCACCCAAAACCACGACCCGACGCGAACGGACGCTGCCGAGACGAACCTCGCCACCGTCGCCTACATGGTGGAATCGGGCCCGGACAACTCGGTCTCGCTGTATCGATGGACCTCGCCCCGCCTTCCCGAAAGGCTCAACAAAGACTTCCCGAGGGAGGGCGATGACGGATCGTTCCTGCTCGCCGAGGGCCTCCGGTATTTCGGATTCAACTTCCTCAGCGAGGAGGGCGAACTCTACAGCGAATGGGATTCCTCGACCCTTCTCCAATCGAGTGCTCTCCCATTGGCGGTGGAGATCCGACTGTCGCTGATGGCCGAACGGACGTCGGATGAGGAGGAGCCGCCGGTTTACCGCAGGAGGGTCTTGATCCCGATCCGCCCGCTGGATCTCGCAGCGCTCGCAGACCCGAACAGCCCGCTTTTCGGAAATGGCGAAGAGGAAGGGGACGGCGACGAAGACGGGGAGCTGACGAATGCCGACTGTTTCCCGAGCAGCGTGCCCGCCTCAGCCAGCACCAATCAGAAACTCTGTGTCAGCCTTGCGAAATCAAGGCCCGACATGGCGTTCACACCGGAGGACTACCGAAGCCTCCCCGAAGAATGCAAGCCTCTGGTGAATGCCAAATGCCGTTGAAGCGTTCAACCCACCAACAAGGCGTCGCGCTCCTCGTCGTGCTCTTTTTTGCCCTGTTGCTCACCAGTTCGATTGCGACCTTCACGCGGCGGGCCCTGATCGACGCGAGCGTCGCGCGCAACCGCGATGCTGCAGCCCGCGCGGAAGCCCTCGCCCGCAGCGGAATTCGGCTCGGAAAATCCGTCCTGATCATGGACCGGATCCAGGAAGAGACCACCCAACAGGCCATCGACAGCCACCAGGACGCCTGGTCCCAGCTCGCGCAGATCGAGATTCCCGGCGGCGACGGGGCCACCCTGAAGATCAGGATCGAGGACTCGGGGATGCTGTTCAACCTCAATTCGATCTTCGACTACACGGAAGCCGGAGCCGCCTACGCCGAAACCGAGCCCTTTTTGCACGCGTTCTTCGAAAAGGTCATCGACGAAATGAAAATTCCACCCGGTGAAAAGTTCTACGACATTTCCGAACTCAGCGAAGCGCTGATGGATTGGGTCGACGCGGACGGGGTTCGGCTCAAGGGGGGGCTGGAGGACAGCTACTACCAGCTCCAGCAGCCGCCCTACAGGGCTGCAAACGGGCCCCTGATGAGCGTCGATGATCTCTTCCTCATCGAGGGCTTCGACCACAAGCTCGTGGAGGCGCTGCGGCCCTATATTGCGGTGGAACCTTTTGCGGGGGGTGGGGGAGTCAACCTCAACACGGCACCGGCCCATGTACTTTCCCTGATCTACTCCAACGACGGAGTCGACGACCGGCTCGCCAGCGAGAATCAAGTCAAACAGATCCTGGAGATACGCCAAGAGGGCGGGCTCATTTGCGGTGAATCTCTTTCGCTCAAGGGCTGCACGCCGATAAGGAGCATCGTGCCGAATCCGATTTTTCCACCTCCGACCTATACGGCCAGCGTCTTCACGATCGTGGCCAATGCCCAGGTGGGCGACACCAAGCGGAGCATCCAAGCGGTTGTCAATCGCAATGTGAATCCACCGCTGATGCTATCCTGGCGAGCCCGGTGATCGGGAGACACCCATGGCGCTCCTGAACAACATTCTCGGGTTGGACATCGGGAGCCACAGCCTCAAGGCCGTGGAATTCCGGCAGACGTTGCGCGGCTTCGAAGCCATCGCGATGCGGATCCTCCCACGTGCGAACAGCGATGTCCCGCTCGCAGAACTCGTCCAGCACTTCGTCCACACGCACCAGCTTTCCACCAACCACGCGGTCTGCGCGCTGCCCGGCGATCGGCTGTCCACCCGGCGCTTGAGCTTTCCGTTTCGAGACCGCAAGAGGCTCAGCCAGGTCGTTCCCTTCGAGGTGGAGGCTGACTCTCTATTCAATCTCGAAGAAGTGCTGGTCGACTGGGAGATGGTGGGAGGCGACCGAAACCACGCAGAAGTCGTGGCGACGGTGGCCACCCGTGCCGACGTGTCCGAACTGCTCGAAACCCTTCGCGAGGCACACAGCGAACCCCGAACCCTCGAGGCCGAGGGGTTGCTTCTCTGCCACTTGAGCAAGCTTTTCGATCTGGATGGAACCCGTCTGCTGATCGATCTGGGTCATCGCAAGACCACCTGTTGTTTGATTGCGGACGGGCGCCCGGTGTCGGCGCGGACCTTTCCGATCGCCGGTGCCGCACTGACCGAAGCGCTCGCCCGCGATCGCGCGCTCAGTGCCAGTGACGCAGAGCGCGCGAAATGCGAAGGCGGCGTGATTGGCGCAAGTGTGGCCGACACTCCACCCGCCATCCGTGCCACTCTCGACCGCATTGCACGTGAGATCATCCGAACCCTGAGTTCGCTCGAGCCCCAGATTGCCGCACTCGAGTCGGGGCCGGTCAAAGAGCTCACGATCTTCGGCGGAACCGCGCAGCTCGATCGTCTCGACGAATATCTCTCGGCCACGACCGGCTTCAACACCCAGCGGCTGGGCGCACCGATGCAGGACTGCGGAAAAGCCCTGACCACCGATACCGACGCGATCGTGTTTGCACCCGCGATCGCGCTGGCGATGCGGGGTACCGCCCAGGCCAAGACCCGCATGGACTTCCGCCAGGATGAATTCGCCGTACGGCTCGACCTCAGTCGCTATCGACGCGAACTCAGCTGGCCCCTCGCCCTGGCGGGTTTCGCTGTGATGCTGGGCTTCTTGAACATCGGAATCTCCACCGCACTCGAAAACCGCCGGGCAAGGCAAATGGAACAGCAGATCGAACAGCTCTACACAGAAGCCTTTCCCGGCCAGGCGCTGCCCCGAAACCCGCTGGCCGCATTGCGCAAAGAGATCACATCCGCCACTGCCCGCGCCGATTTTCTCGGTGTCTATCGCGGAAATCTCTCCGCACTCGATCTGCTGACCGAGATTTCAAGGCTCATCCCCAAGAAACTGGATGTCGTCTTCGACGAACTCAGCATCGACCGGCAAATCATTCGCATGCGCGTTTATGCCAAGAGCTTCGAATCCGCCGATCGCCTGGGCGCGGTGCTCAAAAAGTTTCCGCCTTTCGCGCAAGCACGAATTGGATCAATCGAATCGGACCCGAAGCGCGGCGGCAAGAGATTTGACGTCACGATCAGTCTGGCACCCCCCGAGGGTTCGGTATGAAGAAGTTGTGGAGCCAATTGCGCGCTGCATTCGATGATCTTTCCGAGCGCGAACGCACCTTGGTTTTGATCGTGGGCGCTCTGTTCGTCGTGCTCGCCTTCTATTTTGGTGTCATTCAAGCGGCGCTCGGACTTCACAGCGATGCCCAACAGCGATTCACCCGGGCCGAGCAACAGCTGAAAACCATGTCTCGCCTGCGCCGGGAATTTGACGACGTAAACGAGCGGCTCACCTCGATCGAACAACGGATCCAGGTCAGCACACGAGGCAATCTGCGCACCACCCTCGAATCTCTCGCGCGGGCCTCGAAGGTCAAGATCGAATCGATGCAACCGCAGGCGACACCTTCCAACGATCTCTATCGGGAAACCAAGGTCGAGGTGGAGCTCAAGCGAGTCACGCTCCAACAGACTGTGAGCTACCTCCACCAGATCGAATCCTCGGATCAGGTACTTTCCGTGAAGAGTCTGCGCATGCGTACACGCAAGGACAAATCCAATTTCCTCGACGTGACCTTTACGGTCTCTACCTTCGAGCCGATCTAGGATGGCCACAGCCACCCGCCACCAGGCCGGCGAAGCGCTGCCGCGTGCGCTGATCGCGATCGGGGCTCCCTGCGCGGGTGTGCTGTTGATCGCGTTCTTTCTGATTCGCGGTTTTCCCTACCACGAGCTCGGCGAATCGATCGCGAACCGGATCGAGCAATCTCACGGGATCCAGCTGACGATTGGAGAGGTCCGCCCAGTCCTGCAGCTCGCCGGCCCCGCGCTCGAAAGCACGCAGCTACGGGTGAAGTTCCCGAATCGATCGCCGCTGCAGATCGAGCGCGCACTCGTCCGACCCGCATGGTCGCTGTCCTGGCTCGCGGGCGAGCCGGCCCTCCACATCGAATTGGAGAGCCCCTCCGGAAAAGCGGACGGTACGCTGCGCTGGAACGCTGTCGTTTCCTGGGTTGGAACCATTCGAGACGCCCGGCCTGAGCTATCTCCGATCGCGGATTGGATCCCGGCTGGGGGCCTCGAGGGAACCCTCGAGGCGGCGGTCGACGTTTCGAGGGGCGAACTCGGACTCGAGGGCCGGGTCGAATTCGAGGTTCGCGACGGTTCGCTTTTGCTGCCGGGCCTTAGCGTCCCGCTACCGTTCGAAAGCCTCACGGGTGCGGTGAGCCTCGGAGGAGACGTCTACGCGAAGCTCAGCGAGCTGAGCTTCGAAGGTCCCGTCACTTCTGGCTCGGGCAGCGGAAAGATCGGCCGCGCCGAGCGCTTGGAGCAAGCGTCGATCGATTTCGAATTCAAACTCGACATCAAACCCAGTTTGGCAGGCGCCGTGTCAGGCGCCGGCGTGCAGGTCAATTCGGGGGGCGATGCGATTGCAAAAATATCCGGAACGGTCGCGAAGCCGCAAATTCGCCAGACCCCGCGTATGCGAACCCGTTCAGGGCGATGATCACCGGGACCCACCGGCGGATGTGAGGGCCATGAAGGCCGACCAGTTACAGCGCGTCTTCCGGACCTTCTCGGACCCGACCCGCATCCGCATTCTCGCGCTGCTCGAGCGCGAAGAACTCGCCGTCCAGGAAATCATGGAAATCCTCGGCATGGCACAATCCCGGGTTTCGCGGCACCTCGCGATCCTGCGCGAAGCAGGGCTTCTCGAGGACCGCCGCGACGGAACCTATGTCTTCTACCGGTTTATCCCGCCGCGGGAAGCACCGTGGCGGGATAGCTGGGCATTGGTCATCGAGAACCTGCGCGGCGACGCAACCGCCGAGCGCGACGCCGCGACGCTCGCGCGCGTGATGGAATCGCGCTCCGAGCGCACCCGTAGTTTCTTCGATTCGATCGGTCCAGAGTGGGACGCACTTCGCAAGGTTTTCAACGATGATGCGCTGCGCGCCCGCGCGGTTTCGCGGCTGCTCGACCCGAACCTGGTCGTCGCAGACATCGGCACGGGAACGGGCATCCTCGCGATCGAGCTCGCGCACCTCGGGGTGCGGGTGGTGGCGGTCGATCACTCGCCACGCATGCTCGACGCCGCGCGCAGCAAGGCTGCGGCCGAACCCAACCTCCAGATCGAATTCCGGCACGGCGAGGCGAGCGCGTTGCCACTGTCCGACAGTGAGGTCGACGCCGCACTCGCGCACATGGTGCTGCATTATCTTCCCTCCCCCGCAGACGCGATCGCCGAGATGGTGCGGGTGGTGAAGCCCGGAGGCACCGTCGTCGCCGTGGACTTCGTACCCCATCAACACGAATGGATGCGCGAGGAGCTCGGTGTCAGCTGGCTCGGCTTTTCGGCAGAGGAAGTCACAGGCTGGTTCCTCGCAGTCGGCCTGACCGATTTTAGGCTGGAAGAGCATGCAGGCCTCGCATCGAGTCGGGATCTACCGGCAACCTTCATCGTCTCCGCTCGACGCCCGAGCTGACCCTTGGAGCGCTACGGTGCCGTGCTATTCGATGCCGCCGGGACATTGATCGAACTGTGCGAGCCCGTGGGCGAAACCTACGCGCGCATCGCTCGCGAACACGGAGTCGCCCTTCCGCCCAATCAGCTGGAGGCCCGCTTTCGCGTCGCCTTCACGGCTGCTCCTGCGATGGTATTCCCGGGCGCTCCGATCGAAGAGGTTTCTCGGCTCGAAAAGGCGTGGTGGCGCCGAGTCGTTTCGAACACCTTCCGAGCAGCCGATCCGGCCGCCAAATTTCCCGATTTCGACGGATTCTTCGAGAGCCTCTTCGAGGTGATGGGCCGGCCGCAAAGCTGGCGCGCAATCCCTGGCACGCGGAGTCTGCTGTTGAAGCTTCGATCGCTTCGCTGGGCCACCGCGATCGTTTCGAATTTCGACCGGCGGCTTCCGAGCATCCTTCGGGGGCTCGGGTTGGCGGAACTGTTCGATGCCATCGTCCTCTGCTCCGATGTCGGCGCCGCAAAACCCAACGCCGCGATTTTCCATCACGCACTCGAACGACTCGAGGTACCCGCCTCGCGAGCGGTCGTCGTGGGCAATGACGCAGGGTCGGATATCGAAGGAGCCCATGCGGCAGGCCTTCGGGCGATCGATGTGAAATCCCTTGCTACGCTCGATGGGCTCCTGGATCAGTTGGCGGCGCTTCCGGACCATCCCGGCGAGCGGCGAGGAGGATCGAAGCATGGCGAGTAATCAGGGCGGCGAGGTCGCCGTTTCGTTTTTCCGGGATCGCTACGGGATGGACGATCGAAGTCTGACCCGTGCACTCGATGCGGCCCTGGAGCGCAAGGTCGACTATGCGGACCTCTACTTCGAGTACACGGTCCAAGATTCGGTCGCTCTCGAGGAAGGCATCGTCAAGAGCGGGAGCCGCCACCTCGAGCAGGGCGTCGGCGTGCGGACCCAAGTCGCTGAGCGCCAGGGATACGCGCACTCGGACGAGGTGACGGTCGAGAACCTGGAACTCGCTGCGGCCACTGCACGTGCGATCTCCGAGAGCCCGAGCAAAACCACTGCCGTCGCTGTGCAGGGAACTGGCGCAAACGCGAGAAACCTGTACCCGGTCGAACTCTCTCCGACCGAGGTTCCCGTCTCCAAGAAAGTCGAACTGCTCGAAGCGATTGACGTCTACGCGCATGGACGCGATTCGCGGGTCAAACAGGTCATGGCGAGCATCGTCACCCAACACCAGACCGTATTGATCGCGGGGAGCGACGGCAGCCTCGGCGCAGACGTCCGCCCACTCGTCCGATTGAACGTGCAGATCGTCGCCGAGGACGCGGGGGGGCGGCGCGAAATCGGCTATCAGGGGATGGGGGGACGGTACGATTTTTCCCGGCTGCTCGAGACGGCGACCTGGCACGAACTCGTCGACGAATCCGTTCGAATCGCCATACTGGGTCTCGACGCAAAACCCTGCCCGGCCGGCACCATGGACGTCGTGCTGGGCCCTGGCTGGCCCGGCATCCTGCTCCACGAGGCAATCGGTCACGGCCTCGAGGGGGACTTCAATCGCAAGAAGACATCGGCTTTCACCGGCCGCATCGGGGAACGCGTCGCAAGCGAGGGGGTGACCGTGG
>JACZVU010000017.1 GCA_022572485.1 Myxococcales bacterium | reverse complement strand
GATGGCGAATTTGCGAATCTGCGGCACGAGGGGCAGGCGCTCGCGGATTTCGGGTGGTGTTGCGGGGTCTGCGAGAACCGCTTCGATCGGCTTTCGCGCGCGCAGCAGACGGCTTTGGCCCATCGCGACGTGGGTGTAGTAGCAACCGGAGAGATCCGCAGAAATGGCGAGAAGCACGGCGCACGAGACATTTCGCCAGATCGCGGTGCGGGCCGCCGATGCTGAGCAAGCCGAGCGGCTGGCTGCCGAAGCGTGCGCGTCTGGCGCAACGGGGCTCGAGGCCCGCGAACGCAAATCGGTCGCCGGGGTGCTGCGTGCGGCGGGCCTCTGCGAGTGCGGTGCGCGCAACCGCGTGGACGCGAACGGAGATCCGTGGCTGGCGCTACTCACAATTCGTTGATCTTCTTTCTCCAATCGTCGAGCAATCTTTCGAGCATCCGCTCGATCGGTACGGTGGGTTTCCAGCCCGTCGCGGCCCGCAGGCGACTGGCGTCGCCGACCGAGTAATCTGCGGGTCGGAAGCGCTCGGAGTCGCGCTCGATCGAGGGTCGTGGGTCAGCGAGATCGAGCAGTGCGTCCAGCAAGTCGCCGAGTCGGGTGCCGACTCCGCTCGCGACATTGTAGATGTCGGCTGCGACGTTGGGGTCGAGCAAGCGAAGATAGGCTTCTACGACGTCGCCGACATCGAGGTAGTCGCGCACCGAGTCGAGGTTGCCCACCCGCAGCACGGGTTCGCGCCGGCCCGCTTCGATCTCGGCGATCTGTCGGGCGAAGCTCGAAAGCGCGAACGCGTCCGACTGGCCCGGCCCGCTGTGACTGAAAGCGCGAATCCGAACGACCTCGAGGCCCGCGTCGGCGAACGACGTGCCGAGCCGTTCGGCCCGGGCCTTGCTGCGGGCGTACTCGGATGCGGGCATGAGCGGTGAATCCTCGGTGAAGAGAGGCGAGCCCGGGCCGGCACTGCCGTATTGCTCGGCGGAGCCGATGAGCAGGACCCGCGGTCGGCTGCCGCAGCGCAGCGCTCCCTCCAGAACTGAAAGCGCTCCTATGTAGTTGATGCGGTGGGTCTGCTCGGGGTCTTCAGCCGATGCGGCGACCGAGCTCTGCGCCGCGAGGTGGACGATCGCTTCGGGCTTCGCCTGTTTCAGCTTCGCTTCGATGGCGACGCGATCGCTGACGTCGAGGTCGCGATCCGTGGCCGTGACCTCGAAGCCTTCGTCGAGGAGCCGTGGAACCAGGTGTCCACCGACGAAACCCCGCGCGCCCGTGACGAAAACCCGCACCGGCCTGAGGCTGCCAGACTCGAGATCGCTCTGCTAGGGGGGGCTGCCTAGACGGTTCGGAAGGCTCGGACGGCTCGCTGTTGGACGACCTCGCGCTCGGGCTGGGCGTACGGCTGGGATCGGTGATATCTATTTGAGCGAGCCAGCTGTCGGGCAGGAGGTTGACATGATCCTTGGAATCGCGGGCCTTTACGGAGCGGGGAAGGGCGAGGTCGTCCAATATCTGGAGGCGCGGAGCTTTTACCCGCACTCGCTGTCCGACGTGATTCGCGAGGAGTTGAGTTGCCGCGGACTCGAGCCAACCCGAGAGCGTATGATCGAGGTCGGCAACGAGATTCGCACTTCCGAGGGCCTTGGCGGGGTTGCGAATCGCCTCGCGGAGTCGCTGGTAGGCGACCGCAACTATGTGATCGACTCGATTCGCCACCCAGCCGAAGTCGAGACCCTGAGCGCGCGAACCAAGCACTTCCGACTGCTCTGGATCGATGCGGACGAAGAAGTCCGGCTGCAGCGTATCGTCACGCGGAGGCGCGTTGGAGATCCGACTTCGTTGGAAGAGTTGCGCCAGCTCGAAGGCCGCGAGCTTGGCAGTGAGGGTCCGGCCGCACAGCAGTTGTTGGCGGTTCGCGAACTGGCCGACGATCACGTCGAGAACAACGGCAGCCTCGAGGAGCTGTTGCAGAATGTCCAGGGTGTACTCGAGCGCAGCTTTTTTTTTGAGCGACCCAGCTGGGATGGATACTTCATGTCGATTGCGCGGGTCGTCGCATCCCGCAGCAATTGTGTGAAACGCAAGGTGGCGGCGGTCATCACCCTCGACAAACGGATTGTTTCCACGGGTTACAACGGCACGCCGCGCGGTACCCGCAACTGCAACGAGGGCGGTTGCCCGCGCTGTAACGGCTTTGCAGAAGGCGGCAAGCGCCTCGGCGAATGTCTGTGTTCGCACGGCGAGGAAAACGCGATCACCCAGGCCGCCTATCACGGCGCGTCGATCCGAGGAGCCACGATCTACACGACCTTCTCGCCGTGCCTGATGTGTACGAAGATGATCATCAACTCCGGAATCGTCGAAGTGGTCTACAACGCCGACTACCCGCTCGGCGAGGTCTCGCTGGATTTGCTTCGCGAGGCTGGCGTCAAGGTACGGCAGGCAAGCCTGTCCGATGGTTGATCGAGCGGTGTTTCCGCTTTTACGCGGAGACGCTCCGGGTGACGCCCGGTTCGACGTAGATCACTCGGGCGATGGGCGTCTGTCGCCGGATCTTGGACTCCAGATCGTCGATCGCCGGCGATGCGATCACGTGGGGGTGGCGGAGCTTGTCGATGCCCTCGTGGATCGAAAAGACCGAGCCCAGCGCGAAGAACACCATCGCGATGACGAATGCCCCGAAGTAGCGCTCTCGCCCGAATCCGAACGGATGTTCAGGTGTCGCTTCCCGTTTCGCGCGGGCGGCTCCGAGGTTTCTACGAGCAGCCGCCCGCACACGCCAATAAGGCGAGCGGTAGCGGCTCCAGCACCGCGGAAGTGCAACCGAGCGCCATGCCGAAAATTTGCATCGGCGGGATCAAGAGCGGCTCGATACAATCAGCCGGGATGAAGATCCGATTCTGGGGCACGAGGGGGTCGATTGCAACGCCCGGACCCGCGACGGTTCGCTACGGAGGCAACACCTCGTGCGTCGAGCTGCGCGCCGCGGATGGAACGCTCATCGTATTGGACTGTGGGACGGGTGCGTATGGTCTCGGCAAAGCGCTGACCCAAAGCGGCGAACCCGTCACCGGAAACCTGATGATCGGTCACACCCATTGGGATCACATCCAGGGGTTTCCGTTCTTCGATCCGCTCTTCGTCGAGCGCTCGAATTGGACGGTGTACGCGCCGGGCGGGGGCGACCAGCGACTGCAGTCCACCCTCGCCGGACAGATGGCCTACGAGTACTCGCCCATCAACTTGGGTTCCCTGATGGCCGAAATCAGCTACGCCGATTTGACGGAGGGTGTTTTCGAGGTCGGTTCGGTTCGTGTGACTACGCAGTATTTGAACCACCCGGCGCTCACACTCGGTTTTCGTTTCGAAGTCGATGGTGTCACCGTGGTCTACGCCTGTGATCATGAGCCGCACTCCCTGCATCCGCTCGACGCGCCCGCCGGCGCCGAACCCATCCACCACGAAGATCGGCGCCACGTGAAGTTCCTCGAGGGTGCTGACCTCATCATTCACGACGCGCAGTACACGTTGGCCGATTTCCCCGCCAAGGCGGGTTGGGGGCACACGCCGCTCGAGAGGGCGGTGGATTACGCGATTCGAGCCCGCACCAAGCGCCTGATCTTCACCCACCATGACCCTGATCGGGACGACGATGCGATCGACGCGCTGTGTGCGGTGGCCCGCGAGCGGGCAGCCACCGCTTCTTATACGCCCGAAATCGAGCCCGCCGCGGAGGGGGCGTTCATCGAGCTCAAGGGAGACAAGAAGGTGCGTCGGGGCTCGCTCGGCTCTGATTCATCGGCGCTGCTCGCTGTGTCGGGGCGCGGTCCGGCCACCGTATTGATCGTCGACGACGACCCGGACATGGTGCTCTTGCTCGAGGCTGCTTTGCGCGCCGACGGGATCCGGGTCATCACCGCGGAGGACGGCGAGACGGCATTGAGACAAATTCGGGAGAAACGCCCGTCGTTGGTGCTGCTGGACATGCGATTGCCGGACCTCGATGGTATGAAAGTGTGCAAAATGCTGCGCGCCGAGACCGATCCTGGGCTTCGCGACATCCCCATCTTGATTTTGACGGGGTTGAAGTTGACAGAAGCGGATCTGGTCGAGGCTTTCGTGGCGGGAGCGACCGATTATCTCACCAAGCCGATCAAGCCCACGCTGGTTCGCTCGCGGGTGCGCAGCTGGTTGCTGCGGACGGTATCACCCTGAACCTCGATCGAGCGACCCTTCGAGTAGATTCTCAAGGATTGTCGCACGCTCCTAGCGGCGCCACGCTCTGGGAACGCTGTCGCGATTTGCCTCGCGCTCGAGCGCGTCGAGCCGCGCTTCAAGTTCGACGCGCTTCTGCTCCAGCTCTTCGCGACGCGCCTCATTCAAGCCCTCTCTGTTGCGGAGATATGCGTCCAATTGTTCGAGAGAGCTTCGGATTTTTTGGAAGCGCCTCCGCCAGTGGCCCTCACTCAGGCTCGGTATGACGGCCGCGTAATTTCGTTCCAGGGTGATGATGTTCGCAGCAGGGTCGACGCCGTAGGTGAATTGGTTGAAGAACGTTCCCCCGAGCAATCCGATGCTCAGGGTCGGATTCAAAGTCGCCATCAGGCCTTCGACGCGGGCGCCAGCCAGTTCGACGGAGTCGAGTCGGACGAGTGGAAGCTCGATCGATCCGTTGGCGGTCTGCATCGTGACTCGTTGCGTGTTCGGACCGATCGAGATGCCGAGTCGCCTCGCGGCCGAAGCGGGGAGGGACACCCCACTCGCTCCTGTGTCGATGAAGAACGGCAACTCGAGGTGGCCGTTGACGATTGCGTTGACGCGCATCAGGCTGCCTTCAGAGACAAACGGAACCCGGTGTTTTCTGTATGCTCTCGACCCTTGCTGCTCGATGCTCTTGGTGTAGGTCTGGAAGCTTCCGCCGCTCTTGGCGGCGCTTTGCTGAAGCGCCTGCTTGCGGTATTGGGACGGCACCTGCTGAATGTTTTGCGCGAAGTGGAGCTTTCCCGCTTCGTCGATCCAGCGGAAGATTTCTGACGAGGCGTCGCTGCTTTGCAGCAGCAACACCAACAGACAAATTGCCGAGCGGCGCATATCGAGGCTCCCGGTTTCTTTCCCTTGAATCGGCAGACGGGCGCGCGTCTTGAAGGCGCGAAACGGGAAGTTGCGCGCAAGTTGCGCGCAATCTGTGGGTGAGGTGCGAGCAGAGGGGTGGATTGCGGTCAGCGCGCCGCGAGAGTCACGGTAGAGGTCCGCGGCGGCGGTTCGCGGTCATTGGGAGGTGATTTCGATCGAGCCGGGCTTCCCCGGAACGAGTTCGCCGATAGCAGCTCGGGCGGGCGTACCGTTGCGCTCCAACTCCGCGATCAAATCGGGCTCTAGATCGGGTGGCACTGCGATGAGTAGGCCGCCGGATGTTTGCGCATCAGAGAGGATCAATCGATCGACCTCTGCGACGTTGTCCCCAAAACGTGTATGGGGCGCTACGTATTCGAGGTTTCGCCTCGAACCGCCTGGCGCCACACCCGCTTCTGCAAGGTCGCGGATGAAGTCGAGAGTCGGGACTTCCCGCAGCCGGATCTTGGCTGCCAAGCCGGAGGCTGAGGCCAGATGGTGAAGATGACCGAGCAGGCCGAACCCTGTGACGTCGGTTGCCGCTCGCGCTCCAGCTGCGAGCGCGGCGTCTTTGGCACCTTTGTTGAGGGTCGCCATCGCAACAAGCGTGGTCTCCAAATCGCCGCTCGAGAGCTTCGCTTCCTTGATGGCCTGAGCGGCGATTCCGAAGCCGAGTGGCTTGGTGAGAACGAGGCGGTCACCCGGCTTGGCGTTGGTTTGGGTGAGGCCGGGGCCCGAAAGGCTGCCAATCACGCAGAGCCCGTACTTCAGCTCGGGGTCGAGCACCGTGTGCCCGCCCGCGATCGCACAGCCGGCTTCCGCGGCCTTGTCGCGTCCACCCCGGAAGATCTGCTCGAGTACATCGAGCCCGAGAACGTCTCGCGGGAAGCCGCAAATCGCGAGCGCCACCTGGGGTTCGCCTCCCATTGCGTAAATATCCGAGAGCGCATTGGCAGCGGCGATCGCACCATAGGTTTCGGGATCGTCGACGATCGGTGTGATGAAATCGACGGTGAATGCGAGTGCAGGGCCGGAATCCGGGCGCAAGAGTGCGGCGTCCTCCATCGATCCGAGATTTGGATCGAGCCATGAATGGTCGAAGGGGGCGATCCGTTTCAGGACCTGGACCAGGTCCTCAGCTCCGAGCTTGCGGGCTCAACCGCCGCCGGGAACAAGTGACGTCAGCCGGATTTCAGCCATGCCAACTCCTATCGATAAGAGGTTCCGAGCTTCATCAGTCGTCGACTCTCAACACTTGGATGGTGCTGGTGCTGCCTGTCGTCTGACTGATTCCCGCCGTGACAACGACGTTGTCGCCCGAGTTGATGCAGCCAATTTCGCGCCCGTGGCGGATTGCGAATTGAACCATCGCTTCGTCGGACCGTTCGCCTTCGAAGAGGACCGCCGTGACCCCCCAGTTCATCGAGAGTTTGAGCAGCACATCGGGCCAGACCGTGACGGCCAGGATCGGACAGGCCGGTCGATACTTCGACATCGCGCGAGCCGTAAAACCGCTCTCGGTGAGCGTGATGACGGCAGCGGCGTCGATGTGGTCCGCCAGATTGACCGCCGCCTGACTGACGGCCTCGGTCACGACGTTGGAGACCTCGGGCAAGATGTGCTGGAGGTGTCCGTACTCGCTCAGCTGTGCTTCGGCGGCCAGTGCGAGGGCCGCCATCGTGCGGACCGCTTCCACAGGATACCCCCCCCTCGCGGTTTCTCCGGAGAGCATCACAGCCGACGTTCCGTCCAGAATCGCGTTTGCGACGTCGCTCACTTCTGCGCGGGTAGGCACGGGGGCGTGGGTCATCGAGTCGAGCATCTGGGTGGCCGTGATGACGGGCTTCCCGTTCATCACAGTGGTCCGAATGATCTTCTTTTGGATCAGTGGAACCTCCGGGAGCGGGAGTTCCACGCCGAGGTCTCCGCGTGCGACCATCGTTCCACTGGCGACTGCGACGATCTCTTCGAGATTCTTCACGCCTTCGCTGTTTTCGATCTTGGCGATCACCGGAATGTTGGCGCCTCTTTCCTGCAGGAAGTTGGAGATTTCGAGGACATCCGCGCCGCTGCGAACGAACGACGCCGCGATGTAGTCCACCTTGTGCTCGATTGCGAAGAGCAGGTCTTCGCGATCGGCGGGGCTCATCGAAGACGCTCGCGACAGCGCCTCACCCGGTACGTTGACGCCTTTGCGATCCTCCAAGCGCCCCCCGCGCGAAATTCGGCAATGGAGATCGCCGCCCTCGATCGACTCGACGCGCAGTTCGATGACGCCGTCGTCGAGCAGGATGGCTGCACCCGGTGAGATTTCATCCGCGAGTTCTCGGTACGAGATCGAAACCCCCCTCGAATCGCCGAGGCGGGTTTCCCGGTAAAGGATGAAGGTGTCGTCGGCGGTCAGCGTGGCCGCACCGCCTTCGAGGCGCCCGGTTCGAATCTCGACCCCTTTGGTGTCGAGCATGATGCCGATGTTTGCCGAAAGCTCCCGGGCGGCCTGGCGGAGGCACTCGAGCCGCTTGCGATGCTCTTCATGGGTTCCGTGTGAAAAATTGAGCCGCGCGACATTCATGCCGGCCTTGATCATCGCCTTCAGCGTTTCCAGCGAATCACTCGCGGGTCCGATCGTGGCGATCACCTTGGTCTTCCGGAGCACTCGCTTGGCAGGCATGTTCGCCCTCCCAGTGGGTTGGATAGTCCGGGATTCACAGCCTCCGCGCCAGCCGCCGATCGGTGCGAGCTGAGGGTGCGAGGGGTCGCGCGAAGTCGTGCGCCGAATTTCAGTCGCAGTGCGCGGAGCCCGATTCTTGGAAGTTCTCGGGCTCGATCTGGATCGTGGCATGCGCGATCGCGAAGCGTTCGATGAGCAGGTCACCCATTTCCCGCAGGAGCGATCCATTTTCGCAACCGTCTTGTGCGACGACGTGACCCGAGAGTGAAACCATCCCGCTTCCCACCGTCCAGATGTGGAGGTCGTGGACGCCGAGCACCGCGCGGTGTGCGCCCATTGCGCGGCGCACTTCTTCCACATCGATATGGGCTGGAGCGCTTTCCATCAGCACAGCCAGCGCTTCTCGCAGCAAGCTCCAGGAGGAGTAGACGACCATGAGGCCGATCGCGACAGATGCCAGCGAATCCGCCCAGGTCCAGCCAAAGGCCCAGATCAGGACCGCCGCGGTAATGGCACCCACGCTTCCGAGCGCATCGCTCATCACGTGTAGCCACGCACCGCGGACATTGAGGTTTTCATCCTTGCCAGCGCGCAGGATCAGAAGGCCCACGATGTTGATCAGCAATCCGCCAATGGCGATCGCGAGCATCGGTGCACCTTGAATTTCGACGGGTGCGCGGGCGCGGCCATACGCTTCGACGAAGATATAAACGGAGATGCAGATCAAGAGGATCCCGTGCCCGAGGGCCGCCAGGATCTCGGTTCGCTGGTAGCCATAGGTGCGCTGAGGGGTGGGAGGGAGCCGTGCGATCTGGATTGCAGCCGCGCTCATCGCCAGCGCAAATACGTCGGAAAGCATATGACCGGCATCTGCGAGCAGGGCCAGTGAGCCCGTGAGCAGCCCCCCGATGAACTCCGCCACCATATACGTGGCGGCGAGGGCGAGCGCGATCAGGAGTCGGCGCTGGTTGCGGGTCGCGCGGGTGCTGGCGACGCTGTCGTTCACGGCTCGAACATCGTAGCGACTCCGTGGTTTGGCGACTCGCGGCGCGTGCGAGCGCGGGGCTTTCCTGGGGCCCCGCGGGGAGTGATTTTCGCGGCGTATTTTGGTGCGAATGCGACCAACATCATTCAGCCGCCTTTGCGGCGCGCCGATTCAGACCGACATGTGGCTTGACGTACTCGTGCTCGCGATTCTGAGTTGGTTCTCGTGGGCCGGCGTGCGCTGTGGCGGGCTGGTGGCGGGGCTGGGGCTCCTCACGCTGGTTGTTGCGTATGGCGCCGCGTTTGTTGCAGCACCGATCCTCGCTTCCCCCGTAGCCGACGGGCTCGGCCTTCCGGAGTTGCTCGGGATGCCCGTCGCCGGCTCGATTGCTTTCGCGATCGCGTTTGTCGCCATGGCAATTTTTTCGAAGTTTTTGTGTCGACGGGCGGGCGGTGCTGGTGACGAAGGGCGCAGCGCTCGAGATCGCTTCCTGGGCGGCGCCTTCGGGGCGGTCCGAGGCGTCTTCGTGGTGGTGTTGCTGTGTTATCTCGCGCTCTGGGTCGAGGCACTGCGCCTCTCGGGCGCAGTGGATGGAATTCCCGAGTTGGGCAACTCCGCGGCAGCCGCGGTGACGTCATCCGTGGTGGAGGCGGGGATCCAATCGGTGCTCTCGGATTCTGGCCGCACGGGGCACGTCGTTGCGAGGCTCGCCGCCAATCCCGGAGCGGCCGTGGTCGATCTCCAGTCGGTGGTTTCGAACCCCCGGGTCCTCGCCGTCCAGCACGACACACACTTCTGGGCGAACGTCGAGGCGGGTGCGATCGGAGCGGCGCTCAACACCCGAAGCTTTACCAGGCTTTCCGAGGACGAGGAACTCCGCCGCCAGATGGCTTCCGTCGGACTGATCGATCAAGAGTCGGCGGAAGCGGCGGATCGCTTTCGCGCTGCCATGGGCGACGTTCTTCGCGAGGTCGGTCCCCGGATCCGCAAGCTGCGAAACGATCCCGAACTCAAGAGGTTGTTCGATGACCCTGAGGTGGCCGCGATGGTCGAAAACGGCGACACGCTGGGTTTGATGAATCATCCCCGCTTTCGCCAGTTGGTTTCGCGGGCCGCCTCGGATCTTGCGATCGATTAGCGGGCCGCCGCCCCGTTCAGCTGGTTTTGCGGCGCGTCGAGCCGGCCAGGGGCACGTTTTCCGGAGTCACGAGGCCCGCGGACATCACCAGCTTGAAGGCATCTTCTACCGACAGATCGACTTCGATGAGGTCTTCTTCGGGAACCAGTAGATAGAAGCCCGAGGTCGGATTTGGGGTGGTGGGTACGAAGCAGTTGATCATCTTCAGCTCGGTCAGCTCCTGAATGATGCCCCTTGCGGGGCCGGTCGTGAACGCGAACGCATAGGTGCCTCTGCGCGGATATTCGACCAACATGACCCGGCGGAAGCGCGAACTCTGGCTCGAAGAGGTGAAGATCGCCTCGAGCAGTTGCTTTACGCCGCCGTAGATGCTCCGGGCGACGGGGACTCGGGAGAGCAGGCGCTCCCACGCGCGCTGAAACTCGCCGCCGAGCAGGTGCCGCGCGATGACGCCGAGAAAGAGGATTACGACGAACGTGAAGAGCATTCCGAGCAGGGGGATGGACGGCGGATCCTCGATGCCGGGCAGGATGAGCTTGATGAATCGTGGCAGCAACAGGTTGTCGAGCCAGACGATGATCGAAACGATGGCCCAAACCGTGACGCCGATCGGTGCAAAGAAGAGAATTCCGGCGATGAAATAACGCCGGGTGGCTTCGCGTAGGAATGCGAGAAAACGTCGTTGCACGGTTTTCGGTCGAACCTCCTTGGGGCGCCCTCAGGGCCACCCGCTGTATCGGATTTTGCGGGCCGCGAATTGACGCGCGGGCATCGCGAGCGTAGCGGCTCCGGCCGCGAATCCACCCGGGTGCGCGCCGGCAGCCCAGCGGCCGCCCGTGCGATAGACTCTCGTGCAACGGCTTCACGGCGGCGGCAAACGGGGGTTTCAAACTGTTTACCAGAAAACTTTAACTTTGAGTTGTAAATAAAAGTATTCATTGATGTATCGTGTGAAAATATTGATGCGACAACAGCGGCCGGGAGCGCGGTGAGCGAGAGCGCGCCGGAGGTTCGAGCTTCGAAACCCCGCACGCTTTCCGAGCGTACCAAAGCGCTCGCTTTGGCGGTTGGTTTCGACCTCGCGGGCATCGCCGATGCCGTTCCACACCCCGAGACCGAATTTCTTCGCGACTGGCTCGCCCGCGGGTTCGCGGGCGAGATGGATTACCTCGCGCGTCGGGTCGAGGAGCGGGTGGACCCGCGGCGGGTTCTCGATGGAGCGCGGAGCATCGTCGTGGTTGGCCTGATCTACGATCCCGAACTTTCTGCCATCGATTCACCCCGCACAGCGGCCATCGCCCGTTACGCGGGCGGCGAAGATTACCACGACGTGATGCTGGATCGGTTGCAGGCGCTCGAGTCTGGCCTCGCGGCGATGGTCGATGCGCCGATTGCGAGCCGAGCGTATGTGGATACCGGGCCGGTTCAAGAGCGCGTCTTCGCCGCGTACGCGGGGCTCGGCTGGATCGGCAAGAACACCTGCCTCATCCACCCACGACAGGGCTCCTATCTGTTTCTGGGTGTGCTCTTGACCGATCTCGCTCTCGAGCCGGATGCGCGCGAGCCCGACCACTGCGGTACCTGCACGGCCTGCCTCGACGCCTGCCCGACCGATGCTTTTGCGGCGCCCTATGAGCTCGACGCCACGCGTTGCATTTCCTACGCGACCATCGAGGCTCGCGGGCCGATTCCGGAATCCATGCGGGCCAAGCACGGAAACTGGGTGTTCGGTTGCGATGTCTGCCAGGAGGTCTGTCCGTGGAATTTGCGCGAGCGGCGGGAGCTGCCGCCGGACCCGATCGGATTGCGGGAGCGCATCGCACCGCGCGCGCAATGGGTTCGACCCTCGATCGAGTGGATCCTCGAACTCGATGAAGAAGATTGGCGCGTTGCGACTCGCAAGACCGCACTGCGCCGCACCCGCTACCGCGGCCTGATCCGGAACGCACTGGTGGCAGCCGGCAATGCGCGCGATGCCTCGCTCACACGATCGATCCGCCGGCACCTCGAAAGTGCCGACCCCCTGATCGCCGAACACGCCCGCTGGGCCCTCGCCCAAATCCCCTCGGACCACCCAACCCCGACCCCATCATGACCCGATCCACTCAACCAGGACCCGGCTCGCTGGGCCACGGCGGGTGGAGTGGCTTCATTTCTGCGTCAGTGCTGTCCGGCAGGGCCCCGGCGGGTAGAGCGGCCTCATTTCTGTGACGGTGCGGTTCGGGCAGCGATGCGGGCAATCTGCGTGTTTTCGGTCCTCCCGCTGAAGCCTTCCCAATGATCGAGAATTTCCAGTTCGGAGAAGAGTTCAGGCAGTTCGCCGGGTTCGAGCAGGTAGTCGGGATTGCGCGGGCCCCTTCCGAGTGCGCGCTGATGGGTCGTGAAGGTTTCATAGAGCAGCAGGCCACCGGGTGCGAGTACGCGTGCGATCGCTGGGATCAGTGGGCGGTGGAGAAAGCGAAATACCAAAACCACCCCACAGCAATGACTTCGGAGCGGAATCTCAGCTGGATCCTCAAGGTCTGTGCGGAGCGTTTCGACCGCGAGTTTTCGCTGCATGGCGGCTTCGCGAAGCTCCGCGAGGGAGGTTCGATTGCGGTCGATTCCAATGGCCGGGATGCCGGCTGCAGCCGCGGCGAGCGTGTGGCGTCCGCAACCGCACGCGAGGTCGACGAGCACGCCCAGTTGGGATGCAGCCCGGATTCGCGTGAGCTGGTCACGGAAGAAGTCAGACGGCGGTGATCGCTTCGGCATGGGCTCAACGGCCACCGCGCCGATCGCGGATGATTTCTGCGAGTCGCCCGGGGAAGTCGGTGATGATGCCGTCTACGCCGAGGTCCAGCAGGCGACGCATCTCGGCGGGGTCGTTGATTGTCCAGACGTGCAGCTGGACTCCCCTGGCGTGTGCAAATTCAATCAGGGGTTCGGTGACGAGCGGTTGCCCGCCGAAGTCCGGCGGGATCTGTAACGCCATGGGGCCCGGGGCGGGCTCTGTTCCCGTAGCGGCGCAGCGAAGGAACTCGCGGATGTCGCGCTCACACGCACCCTGGGCGATCGGGTTTGCGAGGCTGCCGAGGCGGTCGCGGAGCTCCGCCATGATCCCGTCGTCTCCCGCGGTCACCAGTGTGATCGGCTCTCGCCGATGTTTCGCGACGAGTTCCAGGGTGGCGCCGATCAGCCGGGATCCGGGCGCTTTGAGCTCGAGATTGAAGCGGGTATCCGGGAAGTGGCGGAACGCTTCTTCGAGGCTCGGGATCCTCACGTCCCGATTCCGGTACGGATGGGTCTGGCCGCCATCGGGGCTGAAGTGGTAGCCGGCATCGAAACGTCGCAACGCGTCCGCGGTGAAATCGGCGACACTTCCCGAGGCGCCCGTTACGCGATCGACGATCGCGTCGTGAATCAGGACCGGGATGCCGTCGTGGGTCAGGTGGATGTCGCTTTCGAGCACGTCGGCACCTTGGGCCAGCGCGCGCTCGAATGCGGGAATCGTGTTTTCAGGAGCCTCGCCCGCGCATCCCCGATGCGCGATCGAAATGGGCCGTGGAAGATCGAAGTAGGGATGCCTCACGGAGGGTAGGGTACCATCGCGCGCCCAATGTCCGTGCTCACCCGAGAAGTGATTCTGGCGGAAATCGAATCCGGCAGACTGAAGATAGATCCACTCAGCCCCGAACAACTCGGTGCAGCATCGATCGATCTCACCCTGGGCGCCGAAATTCGCGTGTTCGAGTCTCGCGATGGGCCCATCGATCTGCAGGAGGATGCCGATTATCGCGACCACACGCGGGTGCATCCACTCGACGAACCCTATGTGCTCGAACCGGGTTGCACGATTCACGGTATCACTCGAGAGCGGATTCAGTTGCCCAGCGATCTTTGTGGATTCCTCGAGGGTAGGAGCCGATTCGCGAGGCTTGGCCTGATGATTCACGTAACATCGGCTTTTGTGCAGCCGGGTGTCGCAAACCGCCAGGTTCTCGAAATGAGCAATGTTGCGAATCGCCCGCTGCGGATCTACGCGGGTGTTCGCCTTTGTCAACTCGTGCTGATGCGCACCGAGGGAGATGCACATTACGATGGCCGCTTCGCTATTCAAGAAGCGCTGTAGGTGCGCGCGGTCGTACAGCGGGTTCGCAGCGTGCAGATCTCCGTCGGAGGTAAGGTTGTGTGTCAGATGGGCGAGGGATTGCTCGCCCTCGTTGGGGTGGGGCGGGCGGATACCGCGGAATCAGCAGTGGCGCTCGCGGGCCGCATCGTTCATCTGCGGATCTTCGGTGATGAAAGCGATCGGATGAACCGTTCCCTCCTCGACACCGGTGGAACCTTGGGGATCGTGTCGCAGTTCACCCTCTATGGTGACGCTCGTCACGGCAGGAGACCGTCGTTTGTGTCAGCATGCCCGGCTGATCAAGCGGCTCCGCTCATCGAGGCCGTCGTGGATGCGGCGCGCGGGCTCGGAGTACCGATCGTGACCGGCCGGTTTCAGGCCGCGATGGAGATCTCGCTGGTGAACTCGGGGCCTGTGACGATTCTTCTCGATACGGAGAAGCTCTTCTGACCGGGCTCTCGGCCGTGGATTCCTGGCTGCCGGTTTGAAGGAGCCTCCAGAGCATCCGGTTGGCTTCGGTGTCCGCCATTGACGTGGGCGATCCCAGCGGCATCATGCAAGTGGGCGGCGCGAATCGGTGCTGCGGGCTTGTGTGCCGAAGAGCGATTCAAACGTGAAGCGCCAACTGTTAGAGGGGATATCGTGATTCAACTCAATGCGATGCGTGTCACTGTGATGATGGGCGTGTTGGTTTTCGCGCTTCAGTCGAGTCCGGTTCGCGCTGAAGGCGGTGCGAGCGAGGCAGGAGCGGGCACAGCCGCTGTGATTGCTTCGTTGGTCTACGGCCCGGTCAAGGTTGTTTACTCGCTGTTGGGCGTGATCTTCGGTGGGTTCGCGTGGGGACTGTCGGGCGGAGACACCGAGGTGCTAAGCGCGGTAGTGACTCCCGCGATTCGCGGGGACTACGTGATTACGCCGAGCCACATTCGCCTTGAGAGGCCCATCGAGTTCATCGGTCGGCAGCCGAATTATCGCGAAGACACGGTGGTTCTCGAAGAGCTCTACTAGCCCGCGCAGACCTGCCGGGCAATGATGGAAGGCTCCACTGGCGGGGGCCCAGCGGGCTGGGTCGGTTGTGCCTGCTTGCGCAGACCTGCCGGGCAATGATGGAAGGCTCCACTGGCGGGGGCCCAGCGGGCTGGGTCGATTCGAGTAGGGGTCCGAGGCGGGTCTCGATTGATCGATTTGCTGAAGGATCGGAGAGGGTTGGCCGATCTAGGAGGATGGCTGGCGCCCCTGATCTCGAACCGCGATCCTGTCCGACTGGGTTATGACTGAACTGGGCTCTCACGCTTATCTCGCATTTGTGGCGGGCCTCATCTCCGTAATGTCGCCGTGCGTGTTGCCGCTGATGCCCGCCTACCTGTCGCTGATCTCGGGGATCTCGGTCGAAGAGATGCAAGAGGGGGAAAGCCCCGCCGTGGTTCGACGGCGGGTGATGTTGTCGTGTTGCGCCTTCGTTACGGGATTTTCCTGCATTTTCGTATTGATGGGTGCCAGCGCATTCGCGGTCGGGCACGTTCTGCGCACCTGGCAGGCGGAGATCCTGGGTTTCCGGTTCGGCTTCGTGCAGATCGCCGGAGTTTTCATCATCCTGCTGGGCCTTCATATGACCGGCCTGATTCCCATTCGAGCCTTGTATCGCGACACCCGCTTCCAGCTGAAGTTCAAGCAGAGCAGTGCGCTGAGCGCATTTTTCGTCGGCATCGGCTTTGCGCTCGGATGGTCCCCGTGCATCGGGCCGCCGCTGGCGATGATCCTGACGCTTGCAAGTAGTGGAGAAACGGCGCTGCAGGGTATGGCGCTGCTGGTGATCTACTCGGCGGGCTTGGCGATCCCATTCTTGATTGCGGGCTGGAGCATTGAGCGTTTCTTTCAAGCGTTTTCGCACATCAAACGGCACTTCCGCAAATTCGAAATTGTCTCGGGTGGGATTCTCGTAGGGGTCGGCTTATTGCTCGTGACGAATCAACTCTCCGCTCTCAACAGCCGTTTCCAATTCATGGCCGAGTGGGTTTCCGCAGCGGAACGGATGATTCAATGACCCGAGGAGCCGTTCGCGCGGGCGTGCAGGTGGCGATTTTGATGTTACCGGTGGTTTTGCTTCCAGTGCTGGGCTGCAGCGCTCAAGATGGTGGAGACTTGGGCGCATCGGCGTCCGGAAAGCCCCGCAGGCCAGCGCCGAATTTCAACCTGAAGGCTGTCGACGGCAGCCCTGTCTCGCTGGCCGAGCACCGCGGTAAGCCCGTTGTGATCGACTTCTGGGCGACCTGGTGTGTCCCGTGTATCTACCAGGTCCCCGAGCTGAATGCGTTCTGGAAGATCCATCGCGAGGCCGGTGATGTGGCGGTGATTGGCGTCGCGGTCGATGTCGAAGGCGCTTCGGTCGTGGCTCCGTGGATCGAGGAAAAGGGTGTCGAATATCCGATCGCAATCGGTGATGAGAGCCTGGCTCGGGAATTCGGTGTGATGGGATTCCCCACCCTCGCGATCATCAGCCCGGATGGGAACATCGAATCACTCCACGTTGGTTTGATCGAGCTGGAAGAGTTGGAGCGCTTGCTGGCGCCCTTCATCGGTTCCTCTCAGACGCACGAGCCAACCCTCTAGGCGGCGCGCGCTCCTGCTGACGGGGCTCGCAGGGCGCTCGCGAGGCGCTCAAGCTGGGGGCCGGAAGCGTCGAAACCGCTCATGGCCCAACCCAGGAGGAGAGGCGGTTTGGCTCGAAACGACGACACCGACATCCGGGTCCGAGGCTCCTATCAGCGCGCCTTCCAGGCCGGAGAAACCGTATTCGACGAGGGTGAATCCGGCGACAAGTTCTACGTCATCCAGAGCGGCGAGATCGAACTGTCTCGAACCGCGCAGGGTGGCCAGCGTGTCGTGGCTCGACTCGGAGCGGGCGACTTTTTCGGAGAGCTCGGGGTGGTGCTCGGCAAGCCTTGCACCAACCGGGCAGTCGCAGTTTGCAATACACGGGTGTTGCAACTCGACCGCGAGACGCTCGAGGCGATGTGTCTCGGCGAACCGGAAATTGCGATCCGAATGATTCGGATACTCGTTTCGCGGCTCATCGAAGCGGAACGGAGGCTGGCAGTGCTGGGGGTCGACGACCTGCTTCGGCCCATGGTGCGAGACCTCATTCGCAAAGCAGAGCCCAACCCGGAGGGCGGGTACCGGATTCCGAGCACGCTTCGGGAGCTGGCGGACGACTGCGGCCTTTCGATGTTCGAGGCCCACCGGGCCCTGCATCAGCTCTTCGATTGCAAGGTGATTCGATTGATCGACGACTGCCTCTACGCCAAAGATCTGGAAGCGCTTTCGGCGTGTCTCGAACCCGGTCAGGCAGCCTAGCCCCAACAGAGCGTTTCGCAGAGAGATCTCGCCAGCGGCCGGGGCAAAAGGGGGCTGCGGGTTGGGTTCGGGCTCTGTTAGCGTGGATCCTCCAGTCTGGATTGGGGGGATGCGTGGGCCGCAGGATCGAGGCCTTCTGGGTGTTGGTGACAATCCTGTTCGTTTCAGGGCCGGCGTCTGCGGTTTTCGACTCAGCGTTCGACGGCGCCCCCTTCGAGGTCGCCGCCGACGTCCTCGAATACGAGCGCGAGCGCGATGTGTATGTGGCGCGTGGAAACGTTCGGTTGGTTCAAGAAGGCAAGACGCTCACGGCCGATTGGGTCAGCTTCAGCCGCCGAGGCGGTCGCGGTGTCGCGAGCGGAAACGTGGTCTTTTTCGACGGAACCAACACCATCTACTCCAATTTCGTCGAGTTTAACCTCACGACGCTGCAGGGCGTCCTTCTGATGGCGCACTTCGACGCTTCGGAAAATCGATTCCAGATGGAAGGGGAGGTGATCACCAAGACCGGGGATCGCACCTACACCTTCGAGCGAGGGCGCTTCACGACCTGTCGGTGTCCGGACGACGGTGAGAACCCGTGGCAAATCCGCGCGGAGAGCGCCGAGCTCGAGGTCGAGGGCTATGCGGTCGCCCGCAACACGACGATCAACATCCTTGGCGTTCCGATTCTCTGGATGCCCTGGATGCTCTATCCGATCAAGACCGAGCGCGATTCGGGCTTCCTGTTTCCGGAATTCGGTTATCGCAAACGGACCGGCTTCCAGGTGGGCCTGCCCTTTTTCTGGGCCGCGGCGCCCAATGTCAACGTGACGTTGACGCCGCGTTGGCTCGAAAAGCGCGGCGTGAAGGGCGAGGTAGAGACAGCGTATCTCATCGGGGAACACTCTTTAGGAACGGCCTTTGTCGCATTCATCCACGACGATGACATCGATCCCAACAGCCGCGAGAACCCCTACGACCGCGAGCGTTGGGTCGCTCGGGGGAATCAGGATTTCTACCTGCCGCACGGCTGGAGACTCAAGTCGAAATTTCAGCTGGTTTCCGACAACGCCTACCCCACGGATTTTCAGGACCTCTCCAAAACCCGGTACGACCGTTTCCTGACGTCGAATGTCTTTGCGACGAAGCACTTCAATGAATCCGGGGATACCGGTTTTGTAGCCTCCGTGCTGCACGCCGACGACATCCAGAACCCGGACGATCAGGACCGGGACGACTACTTGCTCCAGCGCCTCCCCCATGCCGAGTACACCATGCTCCCGAGGCGAGCCTCGTGGCTCGAGCAACTCGTCCCTTCCTTCGACGTCCAATACACTTATTTCGGGCAGTACGAGAACCCCAATAAATCGTTTGCGCTGGACACAAAAGCGTCGGACGGGATGGGTGGGTTGTTTCCGGGTTTGACGTTGTCGGCGGACGGACTCTTCTACGATGTTGGGGCGGACGCGCTCCCCAACGAGCAAGAGGAGCAGGGCGCGGGCGGCGACCCCCATGCTGACGATTTCCTGAATACCGGTGGTTCGGAGGGAAACGGCCGGTTCGATGAGGGTGAACCGCTCGCCGATCGCGGCCACCGCCTAAAGCTGAATCCCCGATTCGCGATGCCCTGGCGGCTGGGCAACTACTTCGAGGTGTATCCCGAGGTCGCCTGGAGACAGACTTTCTACGACTCACGGGTGCGGGGCCGCGAGTCGTGGGGCTCGCTCACGGGGCGTGTCGATCTTCGCACACGCTTGCGGCGCAGCCTTGGGAAGGATGTCATCCACATCATGGAGCCGCGTATCGGCTACGCGGTGCTGACGACGCCGAGTTTCGCAGGCATACCGCTCTTCACGCCCAGGACCGCGCTGCCCCAGATGCGCATGCGCGGGCTGAATCTCGACAACGTAACGAGGGATGGCGCCGATCGGCTCGATGCTTTCAACGGCCTTACCTGGGGGATTGGCAACCGGTTCTATCGCAAGGCAAGCGCCGAGCAGGGCCCGCAGCTGCTCGCTGACTTCGTCGTTCTGACGCAGTACAACTTTGCCGATGGTGGGCGGTTTGACAATTTCATCATCGATGGAATGGCACGCTTCGGCAGCTTCACCGACCTGCGCTTCAATCTCAGTTTTGACCCCAAAGATGCGGCGATCGAGGAAGCGCTTGCTGAAGGCTTGTGGCGCGGAGAGCGCTTGGCGCTGCGGCTGCGCTACCGCTACTTGAAGGTCATCCCGCAATTCTTCGAAAATTTTCTCGAGGCAAACAATCGATACAACGACTTCCGGAGCGGTTTCAATCGAATTAACCAGGTCAGCGGGACTCTGGGGTACCGGTTGAGCGCAAACTGGTTGGCCCGCTACCGGGGCGCCTACTCGTTCGAGCGGTCCTTCTCGCTCGCCCATCGAGTGGGCATCGAATACCTCAGCCAGTGTGATTGTTGGGCGATGGGGCTCGAGGCTCGGCAAAATCGTCAGACCGGATTCGAGTTCAACGTCGTCTACCGGATCGTCGGGCTCGGCAAGGATCCGACGACTTCCAAGCAGTCGGGGCTGGCTCGATTCCGCTTCCTTGACGATATCTAGAACGTTTGATAACAACGCGTTTTTGCACTGTTTTTTCATCCCTGGGCGCTAATGGGCGCCCGTCGAGAGGCTGAGTTGCGCCGCCCGTCCCGAGAATCGTTCGACGAGCTCGCGAAGCGCGGGAGTTGGATCCCCGTCGTGCGCGAAATTCGCGCCGATCTGGACACGGCGCTGTCGCTCTTCAAGCGCCTCGACGATGGTGAGATGAGCTTTCTCTTCGAGTCTGTCGCGGGCGCTGAAAAGTGGGCCCGCTACAGCTTCATGGGAAGAGGTGCGCGCGCGGTCTTCAGGGTTCGCGGGCAAACTATCGAGTGGACCGAGGCGGGCCGAACCCAGAGATTTCAAATCGAGGGCGATCCCCTCGTCTATCTACGAGACAAGCTGGCCGAGATCGACCCCGTGATTCCAGAGACGGGCGGCGACCTGCCGCCATTTTTGGGCGGTGCGGTCGGATTCGTGAGCTACGACTGGGTACGCTTCATCGAAAAGATCCCCGACGCGAATCCGGACGAAGTCGGTCTGCCGGACCTTTGGTTCATCTTCCCAGAAATCGTGGTGATTCACGACAATGTGCGCCACACGGCCTTCGTGGTGCGTCACGTCGAGGTTCGGCCCGCTGACGATCACGCTGCGATCTACGAGGCTGCACTTTCGGAAGTGGATGCCGTGGTGCAGAAGCTGCGTGAGCCGCTGTCCGTCGAAGCAGAACGAGGTGAGTTGCGCGCTCCGATGGAGTTGACGCGGTCCTCAACCCGCGAAGAATTTCACGAGATCGTCAAGCGAGCCAAGGAGTACATCGAAGCCGGCGATGTTTTTCAGGTCGTACTCTCGCAGCAGTTTCGCGTGCCTCTCCAGGTGGATCCGTTCACCATTTACCGACATCTGCGATCGATCAATCCGAGCCCCTACCTCTTCTTCATGCGCTGTGATGGGGCGGTGATGATCGGCTCGTCGCCGGAAGCGCTCGTGAGGCTCACGGGCCGCAAGGTCGATCTGCGGCCGATTGCCGGAACGCGGCGCCGCGGCGCTACCTTCGAAGAGGACGAGGTGATCGAGGCGGAGCTGCTCGCCGATGAGAAGGAGCGTGCGGAGCACCTCATGCTCGTCGACCTCGGCCGCAATGACGTAGGGCGGATCGCGGTCATTGGCAGTGTGACGGTAAGTGAATTCGCGATTGTCGAGCGCTACTCGCATTTGATGCACATTGTGTCCAACGTCCAGGGCGATCTGCGGCCCGAGCTCGACTGGCTGGATCTCCTGCGAGCGACGTTCCCGGCCGGAACCCTGTCGGGCGCACCGAAGATTCGGGCGATGGAGATCATCGACGAACTCGAGAGCCTCCGCCGCGGCCACTACGGGGGCTGCGTGGGTTACATCGATTATTCGGGCAACATGGATACCGCCATCGCCATTCGAACGATGCTGGTGAAGGACGGCGAGATCTTCATGCGCACGGGGGCGGGAATCGTTGCGGACTCTGATCCGGATTACGAATTCGAAGAAACCATGACCAAGGTTCAGGCTCTCGTGGAAGCGATCGACATGGCTCGAGAGGGAATCGATTGATGACGAACCGGCTGCAGGAGCAGAATCGCCTGTGCGTCTCTTGATGATCGATAATTACGATTCCTTCACCTTCAATCTGGTCCAATACCTGGGTGAACTCGGTGCTCAAGTCGAGGTCGTTCGAAACGATGTCAAGAAGGTCGAAGAGTTGCTCGAGCGAGATCCCGCTGGGGTGGTGATCTCGCCTGGCCCCGGCGAACCCAAGTCTGCCGGGATTTCTGTCGAGATGGTTTTGGCCTGCGCAAAACGTGAGATTCCGTTGCTGGGCGTCTGTCTCGGCCACCAGTCGATCGGTGTCGCGTTTGAGGGACAGATCGTTCGCGCCCGGTCGATCATGCATGGAAAAGTGTCCTTGATCGAACACGATGGGAGCGGAGTACTTCGAGGAATTGCATCGCCGTTTGAAGCAACCCGTTATCATTCGCTGGTGATCGAAAGTGATTCCTGCCCCGAAGATCTCGTGATCACGGCCCGCAGTGGCGATGGCGAGATCATGGCGGTTCGGCATCGAAAACTCCCTATCGAGGGCGTTCAGTTTCACCCGGAGTCGATCCTGACGCGGGTCGGAAAGACGCTACTCGGCAGTTTCTTGGAGCGCTGCTCGCCCGGAGCAGTCGCGTGAGCCTGCGCATGGCGATTGCCGCCGCGATGCAGGGCTCTGAGGTGCCGGGACCGATTCTCGAAGCCGCGTTTGGCGAAATCATGGATGGAAAAGCGCCTGCGGCACAGATGGCCGCTCTGCTCATTGCGTTGCGCTGCAAAGGCGAGACGGTTGGCGAAATCGTGACCGCCGCGAAGGCACTGCGGAGCCGAGCCGTGATGGCATCGAGCGTCGACCCCAAAGCGATCGATACCTGCGGAACCGGCGGCGACGGCGCCGAAACCTTCAACATATCGACAACCGCCGCGTTCGTCGTTGCAGGCGCCGGAGTGCCGGTCGCGAAGCACGGAAATCGAGCGGTGAGCAGCAAAGCCGGGAGCGTCGATGTGCTCGAAAGCCTGGGCGTCCGCGTCGATCTTCCGGTAGAGGAATCCGCGCGTATCCTCGCCGAGGTCGGCATCGTGACGTTCTTCGCCCCGCGCGCTCATCCGGCGATGAAGGTGATCGCGTCGGTGCGTCGAGAACTCGGCGTTCGAACGCTGATGAACTGCTTGGGGCCCTTACTCAATCCTGCGGGCGTTCGATTGCAGCTGCTTGGAGTCTACGCGCTTGAATGGGTGGAGCCGTTCGCCGAAGCGTTGGGTGAGCTGGGTGCAATTCGGGCGCTCGTGGTACACGGCTCGGACGGCCTGGACGAGATTACGACTTGCGGGCGGACGGATGCGGCACTACTCGCGGACGGAGTCGTCTCACCGATTGCGATCAATCCTGCGAGCCTCGGGATTCCGCCTCCGCTTCGGAGCGCGCTCCGCGGGGGCACCGCCAAGGAAAATGCTGACATCACGCACAGCCTGCTCGAAGGCGAAAGCGGTGCGAGGCGTGACATCGTGCTGATCAATGCCGCCGCGGCGATCTGGGTGGCGGGTGCGGCCGAAGACCTCAAGGAAGGCATTGCACTCGCCCGGCGTAGCATTGACTCGGGTGCAGCCCGGGAGCGATTGGAGATGCTGATCGAGGCGTCCAACGCAGGAGTGGATGTCGGGGAATGAGCATCCTCGAGGAAATTCTGGTTCGGAAACGGGCTGAAGTGTCGAAGGCCAAAGAGCGGCTCGCGGCGGACTGCTTGGCTTCGGCGGCGGAGGCTTGTGACGAGTCGACTCGGGGCTTTCGCACTGCGCTCACGCGGGGACCTCGACCGCGGATCATTGCCGAGATGAAACCGCGCTCCCCGAGCCGCGGTGTGATTCGAGCCGCGTTCGACCCCGTAACCTGCGCAAAAGCCTACTTCGATGGTGGTGCGGCCGCGATTTCGGTGCTGACCGACAACCACTATTTTGGTGGCGAGCTGGCTTATCTCGAAATCGTGCGGCGCGCGGTTCCACTTGCGCTGCTGCGCAAAGATTTCGTGGTGGACGCCTATCAGGTCGATGAAGCGCGCGTTGCCGGAGCGGACGCGATTCTCCTGATCGTCGCGGCATTTCCCGGCACCGATGCGGTAGCCGAGATTCGACGATTCAGAGATCGAGCCGATGCTCTAGGGCTCGACGTACTCGTCGAGGTTCACGATGATCGTGAATTCGACATTGCGGTCGAGTGTGGTGCGGATCTCATCGGTGTCAACAATCGCGATCTCGATACCTTCGAGGTCGATCTCGGGATCAGCGAGCGGCTCGCGGGCCGGGCGCCCGATGGAGTCGTCGTCGTTGCGGAATCGGGCATTTTTACGGCGAAAGACGTGCTGAGGCTCGAGTCCGCTGGTGCCGATGCTTTTTTGGTGGGGGAAGCGCTGATGCGAGAACCGGATCCCGGGCTCGCATTGCGAGCATTACGGAGGGAATTGTGACAGGGAGCATTCGAATCAAGATCTGTGGGATCACAGATCCCGATGACGCACAGGCGGCTGTCGACGTTGGCGCGGATCTGATCGGGCTGAATTTCGTGCCGGGCTCGCCGCGCATGCTGGATCTCCAGACGGCTGTGGCCATTTCGGAGCGGGTAAACGGGCAGGTCGAGCGGGTCGGCGTCTTCCAGGATGCGGAAGACGACGAGATCACCCGTGTATTGCGTAGGGTTGAACTCGAACGCATTCAATTTCACGGAGACGAAACCGAGGAGCAGGTCGAGGCGGTCGACCTTCCGGTCATCAAGGCGCTTCGCGGAGCAGACCTCGAAGCGGCCGAGGAATTTCCGGGGACGATGTTGCTGCTCGACCACCCGAACGAAGGTGGTGGTAGCGGAGTGGCTTGGGATTGGAGTGGTGCGGGAGTTCTGATCGAGAGGGGGCACGACGTGATCATCGCGGGGGGGCTTATGGCGGAGAACGTCGGCGAAGCCATCCGCGGCCTTGGCGATCTGCTTCCCTGGGGAGTCGACGTCGCATCGGGCGTCGAGGGCGACGGACGCCGCAAGGACCCAAGCAAGATCGCAGCTTTCATCGCGGCGGTTCGCAAGGCGGAGAGCGAAGGATAATGACCGTGGCCGACGTGCCGGGCCGCTTCGGTGAGTACGGCGGGCGCTACGTGCCGGAAGTGTTGATCACGGCGCTGCAGGAACTCGAAGAGGCCTACCCGAGAATCGCCCAAAGTAGCGAGTTCAGGGCTGAACTCGATGTTTTGTTGCTCACCTACGCAGGGCGTCCAACGCCGCTGACCTTTGCGCGGCGCATGACGGCCGAACTTGGCGGCGCCAAGGTCTACTTGAAACGTGAAGACCTCGCGCACACGGGTGCCCACAAGATCAACAACGTCATCGGACAGTGTCTGCTCGCACGCTACATGGGAAAGCGGCGTGTGATCGCGGAGACGGGTGCGGGCCAGCACGGTGTTGCAACAGCCACGGCCTGTGCGTTGTTGGATCTGAAATGCGAAATCTATATGGGTGTGAAAGACGTCGAGCGCCAGGCTCTCAATGTTTTTCGGATGGAGTTGCTCGGAGCCCGTGTCCATCCGGTATCGAGTGGATCAAAAACCCTGAAGGACGCCATTAACGAAGCCATGCGAGATTGGGTGACGCACGTTCGAGACACCTACTACTGCATTGGTTCGGTGATGGGCCCCCATCCCTACCCGACGATGGTCCGCGACTTCCAGCGCGTCATCGGTGTCGAGGCGCGGCAGCAAATGCTGGACACTGAGGGCCGGCTGCCCGATGTGCTCATCGCCTGCGTTGGCGGGGGCTCGAACGCCATGGGCTTGTTTCACCCGTTCATCGAAGATGACAGCGTTCAAATGATCGGCGTCGAGGCTGCCGGCGAAGGGATCGAATCCGGACGCCATGGGGCTGCGCTCCATGCGGGGGTCGCGGGCGTGTTGCACGGGATGCGCAGTCTCGTTCTATCCAACGAGGATGGTCAGATCTTCGAGGCCCATTCGATATCGGCGGGGCTCGATTATCCGGGAGTCGGGCCGGAGCACGCTTATCTTCGAGACAGCGGGCGCGCTACCTACGTGACCGCTGACGACGAGTCGGCGCTCGATGCCTTTCTCTATCTGTCCAAGATGGAGGGCATCATTCCGGCTCTGGAGTCGGCGCACGCGATTGCCCACGCGCGGATTCTGGCGCCGACCCTTTCCAGCGATGCCATCGTGCTGATCAACCTGTCTGGACGCGGCGACAAGGACGCGC
>JACZVU010000131.1 GCA_022572485.1 Myxococcales bacterium | reverse complement strand
ATACAGAGCGAGACGATCGAGAAGATCGCCATCTGCACCATGGTGTCCGCTTGCTCCGGTCCCAGCTCGGGGCGCACCGCGGTCAACTTCTCCCGCCACAAATCGCACAAGCGCCGCGCAGCGCGCTTCAGCGGGCCGCGCTGTTCGGCATCGACGTGCCGCAGCTCGAGTACGTAGCAGGCAGTCATATCGGCGTTTTCGAGCGCCACGCGCACGTAGGTGCGGACCAGCTTTTCGAGCGCTTCGTCGGTGCTGAGGTCGTTCGCTGCGAGAGCTTCATTGAGGGCGCTTCCGATCCGGTGACAGCCTTCGCGGATCGCCTCCGCGAGCAACTCCCCCTTGCTCGCGAAGTGGGCATAGAGCGCGGGGCCGGTTACATCAGCATCGGCGCCGATGTCGTTGATCGCGGTCGCGTGAAATCCGCGCTCGCGAAACAGCCGCAGCGCAGATTCGAAGATCGGTTCGCGCCGCGAAGGGCGGCCGCGTTTCGGCGTGGTAGCGAGACTGGCGGTCATTCGCGCTCCAGAAAGCGTTGCACCGCACAGCGCATCGGGTTTGACGCGCTGGGCTCGAAGCATTAACTTAGCGTTGGCTTAGAAATTGGCAACCTCCAGAGACCGCAATCTTTCGACCCGCGACGGCGGTTTGGAAGATTGGTTTAGAAGGTCTCGTTTGGTGTGGAAGATCTGGCAGTAGTGGAAGGTCTGTTTGGAAGGATTCGGATCTGCTGAGCGGTTCGCAATTGCGCCGCGATCGTGCAGCCGCCGCGTCGATTGAGGGGAGTGTGACGATGAACGAGTCCGAGCTGCGCGAACGCACGCGCAAGTTGCTCGCCGAGGTCGATCCGGACGCCGAGGGTGACCGCCGCGTCGAGTTCCGCGGAGCTCAATTCGATTGCGGTTTGGCGTGGGTGCATTTTCCCGAAGGACTCGGAGGCCTGGGTCTCGAGCCGAAGCTGCAGACGATCATCCACGACGAGCTGCAGAAGGGAGCCAAGACCTACTACGAAGACATGTTGGTGAACCCGATCGGGATCGGCATGGGCGCGCCCGTCGTGCTCGCCTACGGGCAAGAGGCCGGTAAGCGAGAGTTGCTGCGCCGCATCTTCACGGGCGAAGACATCTGGTGTCAGCTCTTCAGCGAACCCTCTGCGGGATCGGATGTCGCCGGGCTCGCGACGCGCGCGGTACGCGACGGAGACGTGTGGGTGGTCAATGGACAGAAGTCCTGGACGACACTCGCGCATGTATCGAAGTGGGGGCTTCTCGTCGCGCGCACCGATCCGGATGTTCCCAAGCACGATGGCCTCTCGTATTTCATGCTCGACATGCACGCGCCAGGCGTCGAAGTGCGGCCCCTGTATCAGATCACCGGCGAAGCAGAATTCAACGAGGTGTTCCTGAACGATGTGCGCATCCCGCACGAGCACATGCTCGGCAAAGAAGGGCAGGGCTGGCGGGTGACCATCGCGACGCTGATGAGCGAACGGGTGGCCCTCGGCGGCGGAGCGAGTCGGAAGGGCGGAGGGCCAATCGCGACCCTGCTCGACCTCCTCGAAACCGTCGAGGTTCAGCGTTCGGTGTCCGAAGACGCGCTGCTTCGGGACCGCGTCGCGAAGTTGTACATCGAATCCGAACTGCTGCGGCTCACTGGCATACGCGCCAAGGCGTCACAAAATTCCAACGTACCCGGCCCGGAGGGTTCGGTCGGAAAGCTCGCGCAGGCGGAGATCGCAAAGGCGATCTGGCAGTGCTGTTCGGATGTCCTCGGGCCCGACGTGCTCGTCTACGAGCACGGATACGAGCTGCGCCAGGGGAGGACATCCACCTCCGATAACCGGCTGAGCGCCAAGTACAACCTGCTTCGATCCAGGGCCTACTCGATCGAGGGCGGCACGTCGGAGATCATGCGAAACATTCTCGGTGAGCGTGTGCTCGGCCTGCCCGGAGAGCCGCGCGTCGACAAGGACATACCCTGGAAGGAAGTCCCGCGCAGTTAGCCGCTGATTTTTCGTCACCGATTCGCGTATGAACCAACAGGGCGTAGGAGGAACGGGAGAGATGCTCTTCGAATTCAGTGATGAGCACGGCGAGCTGCGGCGAACCGTCCGCAATTTTCTCGAGAAGGACTCGGATGAGAACCGCGTTCGCGAACTGATGGTGAGCGAGCAGGGCTACGACCCGGCATCCTGGAGCCGCATGGCCGAGGAGCTTGGGATCGTCGGGTTGATCGTTTCCGAGCGGCACGGCGGCGCGGGCTTCGGGATGGTCGAGCTCGCGATCGTCGCGGAAGAGATGGGCCGGGTGTTGCTCTGTGCTCCGTATCTTGCGAGTGCTGTCCTCGCGGCGAGCGCACTCGAACTCGCGGCCGATGAGGCCGCCCAGGACGAGATTCTTCCGAAGCTCGCTTCGGGCGAGGCAATCGGAACGCTGGCTTTTTCCGAAGTGGCGAGCCCGTGGGACCTCTCCGCGATTGCGATGAGCGCGGAATCGAATGGGGGAGCCTTCCGGCTCAGTGGCGAAAAGACCTACGTGCTCGATGGCCACATCGCAAGCGAGATCATCGTGGCGGCGCGCGTGGGCGGCGAACTCGCGCTGTTGCGCGTGGCGGGAGACGCATCGGGTTTCAGTCGCGAGGCGCTGCCGCCGCTCGACCCGACCCGCAAGCTCGCCACGCTTCGTTTCGAGCGCACACCTGCGACGCGAATTTCCTCGGGTGACGCCACCCGAGGACTCGAGCGCGCGCTCGAGCGGGCCATCGTCGCGTTGGCTGCCGAACAACTCGGCGGTGCGCAACGCGTTCTCGAGATGGCGACCGACTACGCGAAGACGCGCTTCCAGTTCGGGCGGCCGATTGGTTCGTTTCAAGTCATCAAGCACCAATGCGCGGACATGCTGGTCGAAGTCGAATTCGCGCGGTCGGCAGTCTACAACGCGGCGTTCGCGAGCGAAGAAGATCCCGAATCCGCGTCGATCGCGGCGCGGATGGCGAAATCCTATTGCTCGGAGGCCTACCTCGACGCCGCGAATCGGAACATCCAGATCCACGGTGGAATGGGTTTCACCTGGGAGCACAGCGCCCATCTCTTCTTCAAACGCGCAAAGGCGAGCGAGCTGCTCTTCGGAAGCCCGAGCTTCCACCGAGAGCGAATGGCAGCTTCACTGGGATTTGGCGCCACGCAATCGAATCCCCGCTAGGAGCGTGGCCCCATTAGAACCCGATTCAACGCGTGGCGTGTGCTCGGGGACCGGGACGCAAGAGCCACTCGCTCAGAACTCGATCCGGCCAACTGGGCCCCGGCTAGAGAGCTTCGCAATTCTGGGTGACGCGCCTCTTCGTCAGAAGCCGGCGTCACCCTATTCTGCGCGGCTCTCTAGTGAAGCTCAAGTACAACCAGCCATGGTCTGTCCGGGCACGCAGCTCTTGCGTTTCGGACCCCAGCGAATCCGTTTTCCCAGCATCGCGATACCCCACCGAATCCATATCATTGAATTCTTCAAGTGTTGCGATGATCGTTAGAGATCAAGGGAACAAGGTCAAAGATTTCTCCTCGGAGTCGTTAGATGGTGTATGACTTCGATCGCGGGGGATACTCGGAGGTGTCTATGCGCACCCTTACCGTCGCTCTTATTTTTCTGGTTCCCGTCTCGCTCTATGCGTAAGCAAGTACGCCTCATCGATCTACCGGACGCCCTGATCAATGCGCACGCCGTCGAACTCGCACCGTTCTCTGTGGCGCTCGTCAGAGTCACGAGGTGCGCGGCCCAATTGATAGGCTCAGGCACTCTGGTCAGGCATCGAGACACTCACGGCATCCTCACTGCAAGACACGTCGCCGAACAGTTGCATAGCGGCCCCGAAGTCGGCATCGTGCTGCACAAAAGTGCGCATCGATTCTCCATCGAGGCGAGGCACCTCGATCTAATCCTCTCAGCCACCGGAGCGACCGAACAAGCTGGCCCCGACATCGCTTTTGTACGCCTACCGGACGCGAATCTCGGCACTATCAAGGCCGTTCGTTCGTTCGTCAATCTGGAGCATCACAAGAAAAAGATGGAGTCTCGTGCTCGCGAGCGCGGTCCATGGTGCATCTTCGGGTTCCCGGAGGAGAAGGCATCGATGCGCACAGCTCCCTTCTGCGTGTTCGGCCAATGTGGCGTAGCCCCTGCACCCCAGTGCTACGTAATCGAGGGAGCTTTCGACTATTACTGGGTTCCCGCCGTCTATTCGAGTACCAACGCCCTTCCTGAAAGCTACGGTGGTGTGAGCGGCGGCGGTCTTTGGCAGACCGAAGTGCTCGAAGAGCGTGGTGAGTTTCGAATCATCGATTACCTCCTCAGAGGTGTGGCGTTCTATCAAACAGCAAGAGATGGAGACTCCTGCTTCATCAAGTGCCACGGAGACGCAAGCATCTACTCATGGCTCGTATCCGAGATCGAGAGCAAGTACTCGTAGGCTGCTGTCCGAGTGGCGCGCCGCCCAACACCTATCAGGCCCTCGGTCGCAATAGGCACTAGCAAACAGCAACGCCTGCCCTGCTGGGGGCGTCGTTCGAAGCGCGCCGACCTACTGAGGTTCTGCCTTTCGTTTCACTTCTTCTGGTTCCAGGCTTCGAGCCTGCACCAAACACCTATCGGGAATCTTGGTCGGAGCCTCGTTGCCACTCCGTGTCCCAGAAACTCATCCGTTCCCTCGCTCGTCCACTCAAAGTTGTCTGGCTCTACGTCCAGTTAGATCCGGGCTCAAGAAAGGGGCAGAACTCTCGCGAGGCCGATCATCGGCGCTGCACGAATGGTTGCCCGCACTTCGGCGGGCAAATCAATGATCTTCTTTTCCTCCCTGCCAGCATGAATGCACTGGCGCTACTTCGTTGCGCTGAGAATACAGCAACAGGGCCTGGATGAGAATCAAGCGGTTGCAGCTGACACTCAACAGGTTCTTCCAATCGATCCGTGGTAGCTTTCTGGCGGCGGGCGCCGTGTCCCAGCGTTGGCGGTCAGCGCTGTTGGGCGCAGCTGAACCGCAGGCCCGTTAGGCAGCGCGACGAGCACGCCTGCTGATCACGCGTGCGAGCGCGGCCCGACTTGCTCCCATTTCGAGCAGCGTCCGCACCAGAAGGTCGATCGAGACCGAGGGGTCGGCCGCCTCCATCTTCGCAACTCGCGACTGGCTCGAGCCAATCCGCCTTGCCAGCTGAATTTGGGTCAGCCGCCTCGCCTGCCGCCGTCTTCGTACGCTGTCCGCGAGCGCCAGCTTCATCTCAACGAAGGCGGCCTCCTCTTTCGTAAGACCGAGAAAGCCCGCCGCGGTCCCCACGCGCCAACCGGCGGCCTCAAGTCGCTCGCGCTTCTTTCTCTTCATCGCCATCGTCTCATTCCCTCGTAGTCTCGTCGTAGCGCCGGAGGCGCTCGCGGCACGCCTGAATCACCTTGCTGGGTGTCGTGCGGGTCTTCTTCGAGAACACATCTACAATCACGACCGCATCACTGTCCACGCGCACCATGATCCGTCAGGTCTTGTTGTCATCGCGTATCCGGAGCTCGGAGCACTTTCGCCCCACCCGCGGCATTGGCCGTGCGTGCGGCATCCCCAGCGCCTCGCCCCTCTGGAGTCGCCGCAGTAGAAGGCCCGCCTCCAAGCGAGCCTTCTCGGACAACGGCGGAGTTCGGATCTCGCCGGCCAGCCATACAACCAGCTTGTCAGTGCCCGCCATACGCGATAGGATATGTCGCATCAGACATTTCATCAATATGCTGGGGAGCGCGCGGCCTAACGAGGCGATGAAGCTGACCGACCCTAGCCCGGGCCAACTTGGGTAGCATTCTGACGGCGATCTTGGTTGCCTTGTCGTTGACGGTCAGCGGCCGGCAGCTTATCGCCGATCCGTTGGGCGGCTCAGCGGTACACTTCCTTTCGGTGCCCGATCTTCACGACGTCGACGACCAAGCTCGTATCGTCTAGGGCGTAGACGATGCGGTATCGGCCTTGGCGAACGCGGTATCGGTCGCCTCGACCAGCGAGTTTCTCGCAACCGCGCGGGCGAGGCTCCTTCGCGAGCGCTGCTATCTTTCGTGCGATCCGCTGCCGCTCGCTCTTTGGTGCGACGGCTTTCAGTTCCTTGATCGCAGATGTTCGAATCTCGACGCTATATTGCGCCACTTCGTTTCAACTGCTTCAACACGTCCTGGAACTTGTGGCGGCGCTCACGAGATCGATCTTTGAATGCCTCTAGATCGGCGGCGTCTTCGGAAAGGCTCTCCCGAACGGCCTCGTTCACCAGATCCGACACAGAGCGATCCATTTCTGCTGCTTTCAACCGGAGTGCTCGGTGAATCTTCACGTCGAAGTACACTGTGGCTCGCTTAGGTTCTCCCATGTCGGACGATTGTAGCGCTTTGACGTTATAACGCCAGACACCACGAGAGCCGCTCAACAACGGCTTGCAGCTGACGAGCCACATCAGAGGAGAATCGGGCCGTGGTACCGTCTGGCATCGAATATCAAGACTTCGGCGAAGTTCGGAGTGCACCGCCCCGAGCTAGTGAAGCTCAAGTACAACCAGCCATGGTCTGTCTGGGCACACAGCGCTTACGCCCGGTTCCCAGCGAATCCGTTTTCCCGCGCGAAACAAAACCGGCGTACCCAGAGGCCCTCTCGAACAAGAGCGCCGCTTGGGTGCGGTGACGGGAGGCCTGAGGGCGACATGGGGTTCGAGCCCGATGGCCTCCCGTCACCGCACCCGTGCAGCCACTCCGCAGAAGAGCTCGACCATGAGCGACCCCAGAATGGGGTCGTGCGACGCCGCAAGTGAATCCGAAGGATTCGCCAGCCAGGAGCCTGACGTGCGATGCGCAATGAGGCGGGTCGCGCTCCTGGTGAAGCGCACAGGCGTTCGTGTAGGATGTGTTGGCCAGTCCACCAGCCGGGAGTCGAACCCATGATCGGACTCGATCAGCTTTTCTCGGTTGCTGGCAAAGTGGCGCTCGTCACGGGAGGGGGGCGAGGCATCGGCCGGATGATGACCGAAGCCCTCGTTGCTTCGGGCGCCAAGGTCTACATCGCGTCGCGCAAGCGGGAAGTCTGCGAAAAGGTCGCGGCGGAACTCGGAGGAGCCGACCGCTGTATCGGCTTGGGTGCAGATCTCTCGACCGAAGAGGGCGTGGTCGGGCTCGCCGACGAGATCAAGCAGCGAGAAGATCGCCTGCACATTCTCGTCAACAATTCGGGCATGGCTTGGGGCGCGTCGTTGGAAGAGTTTCCGTGGCATGCTTGGGACAAGGTGCTCGGTTTGAATCTGACCGCACCGTTTGTACTGACCCGAGAGTTGTTGCCGCTGCTGGCAAGCGCAGGCACGGCCGAGGACCCCGCGCGCGTCGTCAACATCGGCTCGATGCTCGGGACGGTCACGACGAGCTGGACCGCCTACTCGTACGCGGCGAGCAAGGCCGGGTTGCATCACATCACGCGGATCCTCTCGAACGAACTCGCCAGTCGGCACATCACCGTCAACGCGATCGCGCCAGGTCCATTTGATACC
>JACZVU010000016.1 GCA_022572485.1 Myxococcales bacterium | reverse complement strand
CGTCAGGCAGGCTGCTGCTTTGGGGGCCGGGACGCAAGAGCTACTCACTCGAACCCCATGTCGCTCGTAGCTTTTGCGTCTCGGCCCTCAGCAAATTCGCTGCCAGCGCGTGAAAAAGAACCACCGCATTCAGGGGCCCGATCTGATGCGATGTCACTTGGGTGGGGTGACGGGAGGCTTGAGGGCGACATGGGGTTGGAGCCCGATGGCCTCCCGTCACCCCACCCGAGCAACCAGTCCCCGCAGACGAACCAACGAGCAGCGTCACCGCACTCGGACAACCAGTCCCCGCAGACGAGCCAACGAGCAGCGTCACCGCATCCGAGCAGTCAACTGCTAGACGGTGGCCGCCGCTTCGGTCGCCGCTCTCTGGGCGGCTTCCTGCTTCTTCATCCAGGTCTGCCAGCTCTTCCCCGCTGCCGTGTCTCGCCCGGTAAGCTCGACGTGCTTCACATGTTGGATCGGAATTTCGAGCTGCGCGGTTTCACCGCGGCACCAGAGGCGCAGCGTGTCGTCGGTGAGATTGGAGAGGTAACCCTCGACGCGACTGTCATCGTCGAGGTGCAGGGTCACGTCGCCGCGATATTCGAAGGCCACGCGAAGCGATTCCGCGCTCGCGGGAGCCGACCAGCCCTGGCTCGGCCCACTCGATTCTTCTTCCTGCGCGGGGGCGCTCTCCATTTGTATCTCTACGGAAGCGCTCTCCAGTTCCCGCGTGATTTGCAGCAGCGGTGCGGGATCGCCCTGGGGTTTGGGGATGGCCGGACCGACGAAGGCCGCTTTGATCATCGCCGTCAGGCCGCGAAACGAAGAGAAGATCTCTTCGACGGCGCTGGCTTCGAAACCGCTGTGGACCATGCAGTCTCGGCAGTGGGGGTTTCCGCTCTTGGGTCCGTAATTTTCCCACTGGGTTTCTTCCATCAAGCCTTGGAAGCTGTCTGCGTATCCATCCTGGAGCAGGTAGCAGGGTTTTTGCCAGCCGAAGACGCTGTAGGTCGGATTGCCCCACGGCGTGCAATCGTAGTCCCGCCCACCCGCCAGGAATTCGAGGAAGAGCAGCGACTGGTTGAACCGCCAGCGGCCGTTGTTCCCGTAGAAGATCTTCCGGAAGAGTTCCTGGGTCCGCTCGCGTGCGAGGAAGTGCCCTTGGTCGGGAGCTTTTTGGTAGCTGTAGCCCGGCGACACCATCATGCCCTCGACGCCGAGCTTCATCATTTCGTCGAAGAACTCTTGCGTTCGCTTTGGATCCGCCCCGTCGAAGAGCGTGGTATTGGTCGTGACCCGAAATCCGAGACGGATGGCCTTCGTGATCGCGGCCTGCGCGGTCTTGAACGTCCCATCCCGGCAGACCGAGAGGTCATGCTCTTTTTCGAGGCCGTCCATGTGGACGCTGAAGCTCAAGTATTTGCTGGGCTCGAAGAGGTCGAGTTTCTCTTCGAGGAGAAGTGCGTTCGTGCAGAGGTAGATGTACTTCTTGCGCTCGATCAATCCGCGGACGATTCGGTCGATTTCCGGATGCAAGAGGGGTTCACCGCCCGGAATGCTGACGATGGGTGCCGGGCATTCATCGACGGCCTTCATGCAATCTTCAACCGAGAGTTGGGTTTTCAGGATATTCGACGGGTACTGGATTTTCCCGCAACCCGCGCAGGCGAGGTTGCAGCGGTAGAGTGGCTCGAGCATCAGCGCCAACGGGTAGCGCTTGCGGCCCTGGAGTTTTTGCTTGGCCAGGTACAGCGCTACCGTCGCCATCTGTAAAACGGGTACAGGCATTCTGGATCTCCTCAGCCACGGGCTCGCTGTGGGGTGCGATCGAAAGTCGAGGCAGTGAAATTGGAATCGACTCACCCGCTCACCCCCAGAGCGCTGCGCAAGTGTACCGAACCTTTTCGAAAACGAGCATTTGCCGCAAGCAGGCCGGATCTCCGGGTCTTGCTGATTCCCGAGAGCCCGCCAGCTGCGCCTGTGCTTCCGTGCGGTCATCCTCATGGCAGGTGTGTTCGGCTATCATCGTGCCCCGAGGTTTCTGATCCGGCTTGGAGAAGCATGCCCGAGGTGCATATTCCGCCCCGTTACCGGGGACCGACGCATGGAGAGCGCCTGGTCGAGGTCGCCGGGGGCACGGTGCGGGAGTGCATCGACGCAGTCGATGCACGGCACCCCGGCTTTGGAGAACTCGTTTTCGACGCCAAGGGCAAGGTACGGCTCTTCGCGACGCTATTCGTAAACGGTGAAGCGTTGGACCGGGCGGCGGGCGACACAGAGGTCGCCGAAAACGACCGAATCGAGATCCTCGCCGCAGTCGCGGGAGGATAGGCGCCGGCCTTCCGAAGGCGTGGGTGAAGTCGTCCGGCAGAGTATTGAGTGGAGTATTTGCGCCCATTGGGGCTAGAGGAGAAATGGCATGAGCGATCCGACCGGCGACCGAATGATTCGCGTCGATATGACGAATCAGACCGCGACCATCGAGGCGTTTCCCGAGAGCTGGCATCTCCTCGGTGGGCGTGGTCTTTCAGCGCGGATCTTGCTCGAAGAGTGCGACCCCAGCTGCGATCCGCTCGGTCCGGACAATCTGCTCGTCATGGCGCCTGGCGCTCTTTCGGGAACCTCTGCGCCGACTTCGGGCCGGATCTCGATCGGTGGCAAGAGCCCGCTCACCGGAGGCATCAAGGAGGCGAACGCCGGAGGCAACCCGGGCCAGGATCTCATGAAGCTCGGCTTTCGGGTGGTCGTGGTAACCGGACAGCCCGCGGATCCCGAGCGGCGCTACGCGCTGGAAATCGACGCCGATAGCGCGACAGTCGTTCCCGCGGACGAGCACAAGGGAAAGTGGAATTACGCGTTGATCGAAGACCTCGCCAAGAGTTACTCCGAGACGGCTTCGTTCATTTCGATCGGGCCCGCGGGTGAGATGCGTCTCGCGGGTGCGTCGGTCGCGTGCACCGACCAAGAGAAGGAGCGCAATCCCGCCCGCCACGCGGGGCGCGGGGGTCTCGGTGCCGTGATGGGAAGCAAGGGGCTCAAGTACGTCTCGATCGAGGCGGGCAAGCGACCCGTCCGCAAGCCCGCAAACAAGAAGGAGTTCGTGGCGCTCTGCAAGAAATACACGAAGTATTATCTCGATGGTCCCGCGAAAGAACCGTTTCCCAAGTGGGGCACGAGCGTGGGATGTGTCGAAGCAGACGCGCTCTACACCTTTCCGTACAAGAATCGGGTGGAGGGGCGTTCTCCTGACGTCGAGACACTCGATGGGATGCGCATCGTGGAGAGCTTCGAAGAGCGCGGCGGGGGCATGCACAATTGCATGACAGGTTGCATCGTGAAGTGCAGCAACGTCGTTCACGACAAGGATGGCAACTACAAGACCTCCGCACTCGAGTTCGAAACGCTCGCGTTGCTCGGCGCCAATTGCGGCATTCCGAATTGGGAGGATGTCGCTGATCTGGATCGCCTCTGCGATGAGATCGGCCTCGACACGATCGAGGTCGGTGCTGCGATCGCGGTCTACATGGACTCTGGCGGCATGGAATTTGGTGACGCGGAGGGCGCCAAACTGATTCTGCGTGAAATCGCGGAAGGAACCGAACTCGGTCGGGCGATCGGCAATGGCGCTGCGGCGATTGGCAGGAAGCGCAAGCATCACCGGGTCCCGGTCGTCAAAGGGCAAGCGCTGCCCGCGTGGGATCCCCGCCCTCTCAAGGCTTCGGGAATCACCTATTGCACGAGCGCGATGGGTGCCGATCACACGGCGGGGCTCATCGTCGAGCCCGGGCAACCGCAGGAGGAAATGGCGGAGTCTTCTCAACGCGCTCAGATCGTAAACGCCGTGGTGGATTCGTCGGGCTTCTGTTCCTTTATGATGATCAATCTCGAAGAGCTTCGCGGCTTCTATGGCGAGTACTTCGGCAAAGAGATGACGCGTGAGCAGATCGCCGACATGGGTTGGCAGATTCTGCAGGATGAATGGGAGTTCAATCGGCGCGCTGGCTTCGGCCCGAGCGATGACGTGATGCCCGACTGCATGAAACAGGACGCGATCGGGCCCGCCAAGCTGATCTGGGACGTTCCGGAGGATGTGGTCGCGAGCGCCTACGAGCGGTGCGAGAATACCGACGCGCTGTTTGAACTGAGAAGCTGATTCCGCGACCGACAGAGCGATTCGCATTCGCGGGAGGTTTCTGAAGCGCTGGTGCCACGCTGCGGTGGAGAAGAGAGCCGTGAGTCGAGCTTTCGTCAACGAGGATCTTCAGAGCGAAGCGCAGGCCGAGCTTCCCGAGCGGCCGCAGAGTCCGCATCCGAACTATGTGACCCCGCAGGGGCTCGCCGCTCTCGAACGCCGCCTTGCGAACTTGCTGGCCGAACGGTCGGCGTTGTCTGACGACGGTGATGCGATGCGCCACGAGGCAGCACTGCGTCGAATCGATCGCAACGCTCGCTACCTGAGTACGCGCATCGATCGAGCCATTCTCGTGAACCTCGACGAACAGCCACGCGACGAGGTGGCTTTCGGCGCCAGCGTGCGCGTGTGCGGCGCCGATCGCGAGGTGCACGTCTTCACGATTGTCGGCGAAGACGAAGCCGATGCCGGTATCGGCAAAGTCAGCTGGGTCTCTCCGCTTGCGAATGCCCTGCTGAGCGCCCGAGTCGAGGATACGGTGACCTGGAGGCGACCCAATGGGAATGTCGATCTGAAGATTCTCTCGATCGACTACGCGTCGCCCGCCGAGCCCCCGCCGCCCGGGGGAGATTCTGATCCGTGAACGTACACCGCGTCTACGAATTTCTGATTCGAGGATTTCGGAGACACCGCATGAATCATTTTGTGGATACGTTTCGGCCCACCGCCGAGACCACGGTGCTCGATGTTGGCGGGACACCCTACAACTGGGAGCGAATTGGCGCGAGATTCCCGATCACGCTGCTCCGCGCTCCAAATAGAAGCGCTTTATCTCGATAACTTATTGATTTTGAAAGACTTGTAGATACGAGTAAATACTCTTAGAATATCTGCATGGAGTATCGAGTCGAGCAGCTCGCCGCAGCCGCGCGCCTACCTGTGGACACGCTTCGCTTTTACCAGGCCCGTGGTCTGCTGCCGGCGCCCCGGCGCGAAGGCCGCATTGCGGTCTACGGAGACCCGCACCTCGAGCGCCTGACGCGTATCCGCTCACTCCAACAGCAGGGCTTTTCGCTCTCTCAAATCCAGCGCGTGCTCGAACGGCCGGCGGGTGAATCTGAAGATCCCTTGCTCGCCGCGCTGCTCGAAGAGAGTGTCGGAGAGCGCACGCTCAGCCGCGAAGCGTTCGCCGCCGAGTCGGGCATGCCCGAGGTGATGATCCTCGCAGCGGAGCGCGCCGGATTGTTCGAACCGGTCATCGTGGGCGGTGAGCCGCGCTTCGTCGAAGCGGATCTCGGGATGGCTCGGGCCGGCCTCAGGCTTCTCGAGGCCGGCATCCCGCTTCAGGAATTGTTGAGCCTTGCTACCCGCCACGCGCAAAATGTCCAAGGCGCTTGCGACGCGGCGATCGACCTCTTCGACGCAAGCATCCGCAAGCGCGGAAGCAACGCCGATGACGAGAGCGTGACCGGCATCTTCAGGGAACTGCTGCCCCAGGTCACGCGCCTCGTCGCTCTTCATTTTCAGCGCACACTCGTCGCTCGCGCACTCGATCGATTCCGCGACAAACAGGAGCACGGTGCTCTGGTGGAAGCGTTGGCGGCAACCGAATCCGCGCAACTCGATGTCGAAGTCACGTGGCGTTAGACCCCCTGCCGCCGCTCGAGGAGAAGGGTGCGCGTGTGCGTGCAATGTTCGACCGGATCGCTCCACGCTACGACTGTCTCAATCGCTTGTTGAGCGCGGGTCTCGATCAGCGCTGGCGCCGCAGTGCGCTAGACCGGATACGCGTTGGCAAAGGGGATCGCGTGGTCGACCTCGCCTGTGGAACTGGCGATCTGACCGAACTCTCGACAGCGCGCGGCGCGTATGTGGTCGGCGTGGACTTCGCGTTCGAGATGCTCTGCGCAGCACGTCGCCGTGGCATTCAAAGCGCGCTCCTGCAGGCTGACGCTGAAGCACTGCCGCTACCCAACGAGTGGGCGACCGTCGTGACGTGCGGCTTCGCGTTGCGCAATTTTGTCAGTCTACCGGTGATTTTCCGCGAAATGGCGCGGGTGTTGGAGCCGGGCGGGCGCGTGGCGTTCATCGAGGTGGACCGGCCGCGCCGCACTCTGATCCGAACCGCGCACGCACTCTACTTCGATCGCATCGTCCCGTTGGTGGGCGGCCTGCTCTCAGATCGAAGTGCGTACGCATACCTCCCAAAATCGACCGTTTACCTGCCCCCGACGCGAGAACTGCTCGCGCTGCTCGAAGGCGCGGGTTTCGAGCAGGTCGAACACCGATCCTTGTTGCTCGGTGCTGCCCAGATCGTGACGGGGGTCCGGAGGCAATCGTGAGTGTGAAACGCAGTGTGGATTTGGCTGCCGCCGCGAAGGCTGCACTGGAGGCCGCCGGGCGAACGGGCGAAACACAGTGGGTTGCACTGCAGGCGGAGATCTCGCCCTGTGATGTTCTCGCGGCCTTTGAAGCCTCCGAAGCGCGCGACCGCTTCTACTGGGAGCGACCTGCAGAAGGGCGCTCGATCGCAGCGTTCGGCCAGGCTGGGGCGATCGAGCCGGAGGGTGAGGGGCGATTTGCGGAGGCTTCCGAACAGGCGGAGCGCCTTTTTGCGCGCCTGCACGTCTCCGGGCAGGGTGCGCAAACCGCAGCGGGGCCGTTTCTCGTCGGAGGCTTTGCGTTTGCAAATGTTGCGTCGACCGAATCGCATTGGCGAGATTTCCCGGCGGGTCGTCTGATCCTGCCAGAGGTCACGCTTGCCATCGCAGGAGGGCGGAGTTGGTGCACGCTCGTCCGATCCGTCCAGCCCGCTCAATCTGCCCAGCCCACCCAATCTACCCAGCCCACCCAATCTACCCAGCTCGCTGACCCTGCCCAATCTGCCCAACCCGCTCAGGCCGCCCAGCCCCTCCAATCCGGGGCCCGAGCGCGGGCCCTCTGTGACGATTTGCACGCGGGTCTCGATGAATTTAGACGCTTCTTGGCCAATGGCAGCTCGACCGGTGCGCCGATTGCGGGAACCGGCGGCCTTCCCGATTATCACGCGTGTGCAGACCGAACGCACGCCGAATACCGCGCGCAGGTCGAGTCGGCCCTGCGCGAGATCGCCGACGGCGGTTTCGAGAAGGTGGTGCTGGCGCGGTCCATTGCTCTGCGTGAAAAGGGCGATTGCGATCCGTGTGCGCTGTTGGACACGTTGCGTCGGACGCACCCGACCTGTGCGATCTTTGCCGTTGCACGGCCTGGCGTTGTCTTTCTGGGTGCCACACCGGAGTGTTTGGTGCGGATCGTCGATGGCCGGGTCGAGACGGCTTCGGTAGCGGGTTCTGCGCCGCGTGGTCGAAGCCCGGAGGAAGACCTCGAGCTCGGCCATCAATTGCGAGAGAGCAAAAAAGAGCAGGCCGAGCACGCGTTCGTGGTAAGGGCGCTTTGCGATGCACTGGAGCCGCATTGCGATGCGCTGGAAGTTCGCGAGTCACCGCGCTTGATGCGCCTTCAGGACATTCAACACCTCGAGACACCGATCACGGGACGTTTGCGCGCGGGCAGATCGATCCTAAAAGTATTGGGTTCGGTTCATCCGACACCCGCGATTGCCGGCGCGCCGCGCGAGGCGGCGCTCGAATGGCTGAATCTCAACGAGAATCTCGATCGCGGTTGGTACAGCGGCCCGATCGGCTTTGCGGATTCCAAAGGGGGCGGCGAATTCTACGCCGCGTTGCGCTCGGCTGTTTTGCAAGGAAATGAAGCGCGGCTGTTCGCCGGGGCGGGCATCGTCGACGGATCCGACCCTGAAGCTGAACTCAGGGAAACACGGCTCAAGCTGCGCGCCATACTCGCCCCGCTGATGGAGATCTGAATTGCGCGCCGACCTGAACCCCCGCGCGATTCCGGACGCTGGAGCGAACCCGGCTCATCTTTTTGCCGCGGCGCTGATCGATGAACTCTCTCGCGTGGGCGTGCGGGAAGTCTGCATCTGCCCCGGATCGCGCTCCACAGCCCTTGCCATTGCCGCCGCTCAGCACACTTCGCTCCGCTGTTGGTCGCAAATCGACGAGCGCTCTGCGGGTTTTTTTGCCCTCGGCGTCGCGAAGGCGACCCGTGCGCCTGCCGCGCTCATCTGCACATCCGGTACGGCGGCGGCGAATTTCTACCCAGCAGTGATCGAGGCCTACTACGCCCACGTGCCGTTGATCGTACTCAGCGCCGACCGGCCGCCTGAATTGCGCGAATGGGGTGCCGGGCAGGTCATCGACCAGGTCCGTCTCTACGGCACACACGTGCGTTGGTTTGCCGAAGCCGCTGTACCCGGTGCCGACCGACGGATGCTGAAATACGCCCGGGAACTGGGATGCCGTGCGGTCGCCGAGGCCTGCGGTCCTCCGGCAGGCCCCGTCCACCTCAATTTGCCATTCCGCGATCCGCTCGCACCGACCTCAACCTCAGCCGAGTCGGATACCGGCGCCAGCAATCGCGGCAGCCGGGCCTATACCCGAGTCTGTCGGGGTGCTCAAAATCCACGACCGGAAGATCTCGAACGCCTCGTGGAACTCGCGCATTCATCTGAACGCGGTGTAATCGCCTGTGGCCCGATGGACGCGGAATCGGAACTCTGCGCCGCTTTGGCAGCTCTGGCGTCGGAGCTAGGCTGGCCGATCTTCGCGGACCCGACCTCGCAGCTGCGATCGGGCGCGCATAACCAGGGTGCGCCCGTCCTGGGGAACTCGGATCTCTTCCTGCGGGATGCGCGGGTCGCCCGCTTGCTCGAGCCCGAAGTCGTGTTGCGTTTCGGTGGAACGCCGACCAGCAAGTCGCAGCAGCTTTGGCTCGAGGAGCACGTTCCGGAACATTTGATCCTTGTCGACCCCGAGGCGGCTTGGAACGATCCAAGCCATCTGGCTTCGGAGTTTCTCCAGGTCGATCCCCTCGCGCTTTGCGATGCACTCATCCGGCGTGTGCCGCGTTCGAAGGGTGAGTCGCCTTGGTTGCAGCTGCTTCTGCGCGCCGAGCGTTGCACGGCGGGTGTCGTCGAGGGCCTCCTCTCCGACGAGGACGAACTCTTCGAGCCTCGCGCGATTCGTGAACTCGCCGAGGCCCTGCCCGATGGCGCGATCGTCTATGTGTCGAACAGCATGCCCGTGCGCGATCTCGATGCCTTTCTCCCGGTTTCCAATCGATCGTTGCGGGTACTCGCGAATCGCGGTGCCAACGGTATCGATGGCATGATTTCGAGCGCGCTCGGAGCCGCGGCATCACAGCCTCAGCCGGTCGTTCTCCTCAGTGGAGACCTCGCACTTCTCCACGATGTGGGTGCACTGCAGGCTGCGCGGCGCCATTCGCTGAATCTCACCATCGTGGTATTCGACAACGACGGCGGTGGAATCTTCTCTTATCTTTCCGTTGCAGATCGGGCAAAGCCGGAAATTTTTGAAACGCACTTCCGGACACCGCACGGAGTGGATCTGGGCGGCATCGTCACTGGTTTCGGGGCGGATTTTGCGCGAGTCAGTTCCTGGGAACACTTCCGCGCAGCCTTCAAGAGTGCTCTGGCAACGCCGGGCGTCTCGGTCGTCGAAATTCCCGTAGATCGCGATCGAAGCGTGGCGCATCATCGGGAGATCGATCGCCGCGTGGGCGAAGCGCTCGCTCGTAAAATTGGAAACCCGTGAGTGTGATGCAGTCGCACATGATCGATGCGGGAGGTGTTCGGCTCCACGTAGAGGAAATGGGGAGTGGAACGCCCGTTGTCGTGCTTCACGGCTTTACCGGGTCGGCGCGTGCGATGGCGTGCATCGCAGAAGGACTGAGCGATACCCATCGAACGCTCTCCGTCGACTTCGTTGGTCATGGACGCAGTGCGGCTCCTCGAAGCGCTGCGGCCTATTCGATGACGGCATGTGTCGCCCAGCTCGCATCGCTTTTCGATGAATTGGATCTGCACGAGACGCATCTGATCGGGTATTCGATGGGCGGGCGCGTGGCGCTCGCGTTCTGTGTTGCCCATCCCGCGCGGGTGGTGTCCGCGCTCTTGTTGGGAGCGAGTGCGGGCATTCGCGACCCCCAACAGCGGGCAAGCCGGGCGCGTGATGACGAGGCGCTCGCCGAACGCATCGAACGCGAGGGCATCGAGGCGTTCGTCGACTTCTGGATTTCGCAACCATTCCTGGTGGACGCGCGGCGACTGGGCGCGCGTGGTGTCGCCAAAGCTCGGAAGCTGCGATTGGGAAACTCCGCTCACGGGCTCGCGGCGAGCTTGCGCGGAATGGGGCTCGGCGCGCAGCCGCCGATTCACGGCGCTTTGGCGCGTGTTGCTGTTCCGATCTGCCTGGCGGTTGGCGAGGAGGATCTGAAATTCCAGGCCCTCGCTGCCGAAATGTCGCAGGAGCTGCCGAACGCACGGGTCGAAATCGTGCCAGAGGCCGGGCACTCGGCTCATACCGACAATCCCGCGGCGTTTCTAGCATTGGCGCGTCGCTTCTTCGCAGACGTGAAAACCCAGAAGACGACACCGCCTTCCGCCGCAGAAGCAGCACCCCAAACCATATGAGGACGACATGAGCGCAATCAGCTGGAAGACGGTCAAGAACTACAGCGACATACGATTCGAAAAGTGCGATGAAAGAATCGCGAAGATCACCATCGCGCGTCCAGAAGTGCGCAACGCCTTTCGGCCCAAGACGGTGATGGAATTGATCGATGCATTCATGTGCGTGCGCGAAGATTTGAAAGTCGGCGCGGTTCTCTTGACCGGTGAAGGTCCAGACGCCTTCTGCTCGGGTGGAGATCAAAAAGTGCGCGGAACCGCTGGGTACGTCGGAGAAGATGGGGTACCCCGTCTCAATGTATTGGATCTTCAGCGGCTGATCCGATCGCTTCCCAAGCCAGTGATCGCGCTCGTGGCGGGCTACGCGATCGGCGGAGGTCACGTCCTGCATCTGGTCTGCGATCTCACCATCGCGGCTGAAAATGCCCGTTTCGGACAGACAGGGCCACGGGTCGGAAGTTTCGATGGTGGCTTTGGCGCTTCGTATCTGGCTCGGATTGTCGGGCAGAAAAAGGCGCGCGAAATTTGGTTCCTGTGCCGGCAGTACGACGCGCAGCAGGCGCTCGACATGGGGCTGGTGAACGAAGTGGTTCCGCTCGATGCGCTCGAAGAGACCGGTGTCGCCTGGGCGCGCGAGATTCTACAGAGCAGCCCGATCGCGATCCGCTGTTTGAAGGCGTCGCTGAACGCGGACTGCGATGGGCAGGTGGGCCTTCAGGAACTCGCTGGCAACGCGACGATGCTCTTCTACATGAGCGAGGAGGGGCAAGAGGGTCGCGACGCGTACCTCGAAAAGCGACCGCCCGATTTCTCCCGATTTCCGTGGCTTCCGTAGAGGCATCGCCCGGCGCGTTCCGGGGCTGGAGATCCTGGCTGCTCGCCGCGCGGCTGAGAACACTTCCCGTGGCGGCGGCACCCGTAGCCGTCGGGACCGCGCTGGCGGTTGTGGATGGGCAGGGCCGTGCTGGGCCTGCTTCCGCTGCGTTGCTGGGTGCGCTCTTGATCCAGATCGGTGCAAACTTCGCGAACGATGTCTTCGATTTCGAACGCGGAGCCGATACGGACACTCGAATCGGACCGCCGCGCGCAGCGCAGCTCGGCTTGCTGGCGCCTCGGCAACTGAAGATTGGAGTCGCTGTGGTGTTCGGGAGCGCTGCGCTCGTCGGTGTCTATCTGGTTGGAGTGGGCGGCTGGCCGATCGCAATGATCGGCGTACTTTCGATCGCTGCCGGTCTGACTTATACGGGAGGACCCTTCGCGTTTGGTTATCACGGCCTCGGAGACGTCGCGGTTTTTGCATTTTTCGGCATTGTTGCTGTCTGCGGAACCTACTACGTCCAAGCTCTGGTGTTGTCGCCGATGGTATTCGCGGGATCTCTTCCGATCGGTGCTTTTGCAACCGCGGTCCTCGTCATCAACAACCTGCGCGACGTCGACACCGATCACAGCGTCGGCAAGCGCACGCTTGCCGTGCGCTTCGGCCGGCGAGCGGCTCGCTTCGAGTATGCGGGACTGCTCGTCTTCGCGTACGCGATGCTGCCTGTACTCTGGCTCTCTGGAGCCTCGCGGGAGGCGATGCTCTTTCCTCTCGCAACCCTCCCGTTTGCGGTGTTGTTGATCCATACGGTGTCGACGACCAGCGAGGGTCCGGTGCTGAACGCCGCGCTCGCCCGAACCGCGGCCCTCGAAGTTGCTTTCGCGGCGCTCCTGGCTGCGGGGCTGCTCGCATGAAGATCGCTCGCGCGGAATTGACCCGCGTTCGATTTTACTTGCGCACGCCCATTGCGACTGCGAGGGGGCGGATCGGAACCCGCGAAGGAACGCTGCTTGCGCTCACGAGCGAGTCCGGTTTGCTCGGCCATGGCGAGGCCTTGCCCCTGGCGGGATTCGGCGCGGAATCTCCCGATCGAACCTCCGAAACGCTGTCGGGGTTGGCGCGGGCACTGCTCGGGCGCGAGCTTGAAGATCTCGACGCATTGCTCGACCTGGTCGAGGCGCTTGCGCCAGAGGCACCTGCAGCCCGTGCAGCTGTGGACGTGGCACTCTTTGATCTGGCCGCTCGAGCCCAGGGTATCGGCGTTGCGGCATGGCTTGCGCTGCCCGAGCAACCGCGCGCGCGAATCGAGGTGAGCGCACTCGTGTTCGGTGAACAGCCTGAAATGGCCGCTCGAGAAGCGTCGGCCGCAGTTGGGGAAGGCTATCGAACGGTCAAGATCAAGGTTGGCGCCCATGCGCTCGAACTCGACGAGGCTCGCGTAGCCGCGGTGCGGGATGCCGTCGGAAGCGAGACGGAGATTCGCCTCGATGCGAATGGCGGCTGGAAGGAACGAGAAGCCGAGGAGGCGATCGCGTGCCTTGCCCCTTATCGGATCGAACTGCTCGAGCAGCCCGTCGAGGCTCGGGACTTGGCTGGACTCGCGCGCCTGTCGGCAGGGTCGGCGATTCCGATCGCAGCAGACGAGGCGCTCGCTGGCGGCCACGCGATCGATGAGATCTTCGCGCGCGATGCAGCGAGGGTCTTGGTTTTGAAGCCGGCCGCATTGGGAGGTTTGCGCGCCTCGCAACGAATCGCCGCTCGCGCTCGCGCGGCCGGTTGGGGTGTGGTGGTGACCTCCGCGCTCGACTCCGCGGTGGGCCTTGCGGCGGCGCTCCAGCTTGCAGCCGCGCTCCCCGGGCCGCATCTCGCAGCGGGCCTCGCGACCGGCGCGCTGCTCGATCAGGATCTCGCGAAGGCGCCGTTGCCGATCCATGGAGCGCTCTCCGTGCCCGATGGGCCCGGCATCGGAGTCGTTCCGCTGCGCGATTGCCTGGCTCGCTGTGCGCTCGGAAGCCCCGAGGAGATCAGCGCGTGATTCCGAATCTGGCCCACCTTCCGGAGCGCGCGCGAATCTCGGGCGACCGTCCCGCGCTCTTCGCCGCGGGCCGGAGGATCGACTACCGCGAGCTTGCGAGCCGCGTGAGCGAGACCGAGCGAGGGCTCTGGGCGCTCGGAGTGGGCCGCGGTGATGTCGTCGCGGTTTTGCTCGCAAATGAACTCGCGTTCGTCGAGATTCTCCACGCGATCGCGCAGCGAGGCGCGGTCCTCCTGCCGCTGAACGCGCGGTTGACGCCGCGTGAACTCGCCTTTCAGCTCGAAGAGAGCGGGGTGCGGGTCTTGATTCACGGGTCTGGGTTACTTGCCGATCTGGCTGCCAAGAGCGCGGCCCTGATCGACGCGAGCCGAACACTCGATCGGGTCGAAGTCGATCCAGAGGGGGCGCCAGCCCTCGCTGCAGTGGCCGCGACTCGAATCGGAGCGGTGCTCGAACGGCCGCAGATTGATCCCACTCTCACGCTAGCGCTCGTCTACACATCGGGAACAACGGGTTTGCCAAAGGGCGCGCTGCTCTCGCACCGCAATTTGTTCTGGAACGCGATCGGATCGGCGATGCACCTCGGCGTCATGCCGGAGGATCGCTGGCTCGTCTGCATGCCGCTGTTTCATGTGGGGGGGTTCTCGATCCTGCTCCGTTCTGCGCTCTACGGGAGCGCGGCAATCTTGCACGAGCGCTTCGAACCGGATGCGGTCAATCGCGCACTCGACGAGGATGGAGTCACGCTCGTGTCGTGGGTTCCCACCATGTTGGAACGCGTGCTCGCCGCGAGGGGTGGATGTCGAGCGCCCCGCTCATTGCGCTGCGCGTTACTCGGCGGGGGGCCCGCACCGCGCGGGCTCATCGAGCGCGCGAGAGCCCAGGGGTTTCCGATTGTGGCCACGTATGGCCTCACGGAAGCCTCGTCTCAGGTTGCCACGCAGGTGCCGACACGCGCGGAGCCCAAAGGCGCTCCGAGTCTGCGCCCGATCTTGGGGACTCAGCTAGACACGGTCGACGACGACGGGAAGCCCGTTCGCGGACAACCCGGAGAGATTCTCGTGCGCGGCTCGACGGTGATGGATGGCTACTGGAATCGCCCCGAAGAAACCGGACGGGCGCTTCGGGGTGGCTGGCTTCACACCGGTGACATCGGCGTCCTCGATTCTACGGGCGCGCTCGAGGTTCTGGAGCGACGTTGCGATCTCATCCTCTCTGGTGGCGAGAACATTTACCCAGCGGAGATCGAGAGGGTTCTGCTCGAACACCCAGCTGTGATCGAAGCGGCGGTTGCGGGCCGTGCGGATGCGAATTACGGCCGCCGTCCGGCCGCGTGGCTGGTTGTTGCGCCTGGCCATCGGCTGGATCCAGCGGAACTTCGCCGCTTTTGCGCGGATCGCCTCGCGGGTTACAAAATTCCCGTGGCTTTCACGATCGTCGATGCGCTCCCACGCAACACCACGGGCAAGCTGATGCGAGGGGCGCTTGCTTGAGCGGAAGAGCCCCATGTTCGAAGCTGGGCCTCTTCGTCCAGGGTTGGGGCGCTTTGGCGATCGGGCTTGAGAACAGATGAACGAGGAACGCTGCCGCTTTGCGCCCACGACTTCGGGGCCCGCCCACCCAGGCACGCTGTTGGCTGCACTGCTCTGCTGGCTCGATGCGCGCAGTCGCGGAGCGGCGTTGTTGCTGCGCCTCGAAGATGTTGATTCTACGAGGTGTACACCGGAAAGCGCCGACGACATGCGTTCGGCTCTCGAGTGGTTCGGTCTCGATTGGGACGAGGTTTCGCTGCAAAGCGCGAACCGAAGCGCGCACGAAGCTGCTCTCGACAGGCTCGCAGATCGTGGGGCGCTGTATCCGTGTTCGTGTAGCCGGAGTAAAATCAAACGATCTGCAGAGCGTGCGGCAGATGGCGGTTGGCGCTATACGGGCACCTGCCGGGATCGGCGGTTCCCAAAGGGCGGTTGGCGCGCTGTTCGAGAGACGTTGCGTTTGCGTTTGACTTCGGAACGTCTCAATCCCGCAGATGAAGGCGGAGTCGATCTTGCGCAGGATCCGGCAGCCGAGATGGGGGACCCCGTGCTCCTCGGTCGAAATGGATCCATTGCCTATCATATCGCTTCGGTTGTCGACGATGGCCGCCAGGAAATCACGCGCGTGGTGCGCGGCCGAGACCTCGCCCCCTCGACGGCGATCCACGTCACGCTACAGCGGTTGCTCGATCTACCGACCCCCACGTACAGACACCACTTCCTGTTGCTCGAGGAAGCCGGAGCCAAGCTCGCGAAATTCCACGGCGCGGTGGGCTGGCGGGAATTGCGCGAGCATTACGCGCCGAGCGCGCTCTGCGGTCTGCTGGCCGCGGCGGCTGGATTGATCGAGACGGCGGTGCCGACATGTCCCGCAGAGTTGCTCGCAGGCTTCGGTTGGCAGCGGGTTCGCGACGAGGATCTGTTGATGCGCTGGACGGGAGAAAGTCTGGTGAATCCGGCTTGACGGGTGCTTGTAGACGGGGGGTCAGATCGCGACAATCCGCACGAGGGTGCCGTGCACGCTCGAGCTCTCACCCATATCGGTGCGCTCGCCCGAGTTGAGGACGTTGACATTGGTTGCGGCTGCGTCGAGTTTGGGCCAGCGACCCTTGTGGGCCAACGCCACGCCTCTTGCGACGATGTCGGAGCAGCGGACGCGCAGCTCGATCTGCCCCGCTTTGCTCGAGACGATGGCGGGCTCACCCTCTTTGAGCGCGAGGGCCTTGGCGTCTTCTGGATGGACGTAGATGCAGGCGGGCCCGATCTTGCGGAGTACGTCTGCGTCGTTTCCGTAACTGCTGTTCATCAGCCACTCACTCGCAGGCGAGAGGAGCCGCAATCGGCCGTCTCGCGGCCGAGCATCCGCGTGGGGTTGTGGTACGCGCGGGTGCCCGTTGGCCTCGGCGATCGCCGAGGCCATTTCGACGTGCCCGGAGGGTGTCGGGAATTTTCCGTCCGCAAAGCAAATCAGCGGATCGGGAAAGGGGTCGATGGTGCCGCGATCCGCGAGTTCGTCGAAGTCGAAGCCGAGCCCGGTCCGGGACAGGACGACGTCTAGGATCTCCCGATCGCCTTCGTAGAGGTCGGGCTCCTCGTAGCCCATCGCTCGCGAGAGCCGCCGAAAGATCTCCGGGTTCGGCAGCGCTTCGCCGGGTGGGTCCTCGACCTTCACCTGTGCGGAGAGGTAGAGATGGAAGTAGGGGACCACGAGGTCGTCGAATTCGAGGAAGCTTGCGGCCGGCAACACGATATCCGCGTAGTCCGCGGTGTCGGTCTGGAAAAGATCGATTGCGACCGTGAAGAGGTCTTCGCGAGACAGCGCTTCTCGCAGCTCCCGCTGGCGGGGAGCGGAAGCCGCCACGTTCATGTTCCAGCAGAAGAACGCGCGGGTGCGCTCGGGGTCTGCGAGCGCGTCGGCGAGGTCCATGTGGCTGATCGTGGGGGTCGGCGCGCGTTTCAGGTGACTCGCGCGCACGTAGTCGGAGTCGATGTTGCGTGGACCGTCGCCGTTGAGGTAGCAGATCCCCGCTCCGGGTTTTCCCAGATTCCCCGTGATCGCGGGGAGAACCGCGCAGGCGCGCATCACATTGCCACCCCGCGGTTGGCGTTGGAGCCCCTGCCCGAGCCAGAGCAGCGAAGGGCCCGCCGCGTAGAGGCGCGCTGCTTCTTCGATTGCGGCGACCGGGACGTCGGTCGCTTCTTCGGCCCAGCGCGGCGTCGCGTTTTCGATCAGCGGCTCGATCTCTTGCCATCCGACCGTGTGCGCCGAGATGAAGGGTTCGTCGATGAGGCCTTCGCGGCGGATCACGTGCATCATGCCGAACGCGAGGGCCGCGTCGGTTCCGGGGAACGGCTGCAGGTGGATGTCCGCTTGCTCGGCGGTGGCGTGGCGTATGGGATCGATGGCGATCACCGTCGCAGAAGTCTCTCCCAACCAATGCGAATGGGCGTGCGGAGCCGACACGGAAGGGTTGGCACCCCAGACCATCACGCAGCGGCTGTCTGCGATTGTCTTCGGATCGAAGCCGTCGACCGAGGTTCCCAATAGATAGGTCAGGGCCTCGTGTCCCGCGTTGTTGCAGATGGTATCGGGCTCGACTTCCGTGGCGCCGAGGCGCTGGAAGAAACGCAGCGGGAATTCGCCCGCGAGCAGCGAACAGGTGCCCGTGTAGTGGGCGTGGAAGATCGACTCGGGGCCGTGGCTTTCGATCGCCCGCTCGAGATGCTCGGCGATTTCCGCGAGCGCATCGTCCCAAGAGATGGGCTCGAAGCGGCGATCGGATTTCGAACAGCGGCGCCGCAGCGGGTGCTGGAGCCGCGCCTCGGGATCGCGCCAGACCCCGTTGTAGGCGAGCGCGCATTTCGGGCAGAGTTTGCCGCGGCTGACGGGATGGTCGGGGTCGCCGAGGACCCGAGTCACTCGCCCCGCCACCCGCTCGACGATAATTCCACAGCCGTCGTAGCAGTCTCGCGGGCAAGATGTGCGTATGCGGTCGGTCATGCCTGAAGGAGGATAGCGTGGGTCCCAACCTCAGATAGCGTGGGCCCCAACCTCAAGTGGGGGCGGGGCGAGCCGACGGTCGGGTCTGAAGTGGGGTTGCGGGCCGCCCTCCCGAGCCCGTAGCGGCCTTCAAAATGGGAGCTTGACCGCCATTCGCGGTTATCCGTATCCTAGGTCGACCGAGGTTCTCTTCCCCGCAGGGAGAGGCTTCCCGGAAGTGCTCCTAAATCGCATGGCAGAGAAGATCACGCCGATGAGTGAACCCCCTCCCAAGACGGTGACGCTGAACCGAATCCAGACGGCGACGCTGAACCGAACCCCGATTTCCGTGGTGGTTGCGGACAAGAGTTCCCTGGTTCGCGCGGGATTGCAGGCCTTGCTCAACGAAGACGAGCGCTTTGAGCTCGTGGGCATCGCCGAAAACGGCGAGCAGTTTCTGGCCCTCGTCGATCAACGGCCATTCCAGGTGGGTATCGTCGGCTGGGTGATGCCCGGGATAGGAGGTCGCGCCTTGCTCGATAGCCTGCGCGATCGGCCGAACGCCCCGCGCGTCGTGATCTACACAGGCGACCCGAGCACAGATGTTCCGCGTCAGGCGATGCGGCTAGGCGGCGCCGGATTCTGCTCGAAGAGCGACCCCCCGAGCCAGCTCCTCGATACTGTCGCCGGGGTGGCCACGGGGCAGATGATCTTTCCGTTTGTCGATGTCCGAGGGCTCCACAGCTGTCCGCTCTCGGCGCTGACGTCACGGGAACATGAGTTGCTGGCGGCGCTCAGCGAGGGGAGCAGCAATGCGCAACTCGCCGCCCGCTTTGAAATTTCGATCCAGACGGTGAAGTTCCACCTCAAGAACGTCTACGAAAAGCTTGGGATCGGCAACCGCACGCAGGCGGTTGCGCTCTACATCTCCGAAAACAGCTAAAATCTACCCATTCGGGTGGCTTTTTACCTATCCGAATGATTCCACAGATCGACCCGGATGGGCGTTCTATCCGGGCAGCATTTTCGCCTAGGGTGTTGTTCCGGCGCCGCCTCCAGCGCCGGAACGACTCCCAAGAGCCCTGGTGGGAACCCGATGAGCGTAGACAAGACCCTGCAAATCCTCGCCCTGCTGCGCGGCGCCACGGAATCCGCTGCGCGAGCGGCCTCCGAGCGGATTGGCTGCGGGCTGGCTGAGGACGTGGAAGGCGCGGCCGCGCAAGCGATGAGCGAGGCGCTGGCCCGGCTTCCGTTTGCGGTTCGCATCGTGCTCGGGGGGGGGTGCGAGGAGGAGCTTTCGGACCTCTACGACGGCCAGATCATCGGAGGCGACCGGCGGGATCCCGCATTCGAACTCGCTGTCGATCCCGGTGAGGGGACGACCTATCTCGCCGAGGGCCTCACGAACGCGATGACCGTGCTCGCGCTCGCGCCTGTGGGCGCGATGCGGATTCCGTCGCCGGCGCTCTACATGGAGAAGTTCGCCACACCCGCGGCCGCGAAAGGCCGGGTCGATCCCGCCTGGCCGATCGCCGACAAACTCGCGGCCCTTGGCAAGCTGCTCGGGAAGGAGGTCGAGGAACTGGCGATCTTCGTCCTGGAAAAGCCGCGACATCGCGCGCTGATCGATCAGATTGGGGAATTGGGCGCTGAGGTGATCTCGTTCCCGGCCGGCGATGTTGCGGGGGCCCTGCTTTCTGCGCTGCCCCATTCCGGAGTCGACGCGTTGATGGGTACCGGCGGAGTTCGCGAGGGAATCCTCTCGGCCTGTGCGGCTCGCGCTCTCGGCGCGGAATTTCAAGGGCGGATCGATCCGCAGCTCCAGAGCGAACAGCTGGCGGTTACGCAAGCCGGTCTCGACAGCACGCGCTGGATACCGGTTGAAGAACTCGTCACCTCGACAGATGTCTATTTTTGCGCGACGGGGATCACGACCGGTCTGCTTCTCGAAGGAGTCGAGCGCATCGAGGGTCGCGATCGCGTGCAGACGCTGATGATCGCGGGCTCCACAGGCGAAAGCCAGCTTCAAACCACCTGGCGAAAGCGTGCCGCCAATGTTTGAACATTACACAAAAGTGAGCACACCTGGTCCGGCGCGACTCGACCGACCGATCCTGCTCGGCATCATCGGCGATTCCGCGGCGGGCAAGACGACCCTCGCGACGGGGATTGCGCGCATCCTCGGGGATAACCAGGTTCTGACGATCTGTTCGGACGATTACCACATCTATTCGCGTGCCGAGCGCGCGGAAAGAAGCATCACGGCGTTGCACCCCGACAGCAACCAGGTCGACATTCTCGAGCAACACCTGCAGCTGCTGCGGGACAATCAGCCGATTCTCAAGCCGACCTACAATCATGAGCTCGGCACCCTCGAGCCCGCCCAGTATCTGGCGCCACGGCCCTACATCATCGTCGAAGGCTTGCTCGGATATCACACCCGCGCGATGCGCGATTGCTACGACGTGAAGGTTTTCATGGAGCCCGACGAGGAGCTTCGGATCAAATGGAAACTCTGGCGTGACTGTAATCGCCGCGGTTATACGACCGAAGAAGCCCAAGATGAACTGGAGCGTCGAAGAGAAGACAGCCAGCGCTTCATCCAACCACAACGGACATTCTCGGACATCGTGATCAATTTCTGTCCGCCGAAAAACGACGACTCAGAAACGGGCGCCCATCTCGATGTGCGCCATCTGCTGCGGCCGACGCTTCCCCATCCCGATCTCAGCCCGCTGATCGGGGCCGGAGTCCGAAACGGACTCAGCCTCGAACTCTGCCGGGATCGAGATGGCAAACCGGTCGATGTGCTCGGGATCTCGGGGGGCATCTCGGATGAATCCGCCGAGAGTCTCGAAAATCTTCTCTGGGAGATGCTCCCGGAAGTTCCGCATATGCGAAGCAACCTCGTCGGCGAGTTCATGGACATCGACGGCAAATCCCGCATCAGTCACCCGCTCGTCTTGACCGAGTTGTTGGTCGCGTACCACATGGTCAAGGCGGCGCACGGCGTCCATGCGGTCTGAGGGAATCGTGAGCCGAAGGGGAACCTCGAAGTGAGTGAGAGCCGCTACAACGCGGGCGTTCACGCCTACCGAGACACGTATTGGGATGGGAGCTACCAGCCCATCGATACGGATTTTCTCGCCTGCTTCAAGATCACTCCACAGAAGGGCATCGAGCGGGAGGAGATCGCGGCAGCGGTCGCCGCCGAGTCCTCAACGGGAACTTGGACGACTGTCTGGACCGATTACCTGACGGATGTCGATTACTACAAGGCTCGCGCCTACCGGATCGAGGAAGTTCCCGGAGATTCCAGCTGTTTCTACGTCTTTGTCGCCTACCCGATCGAACTGTTCGAAGAGGGGTCGGTGGTCAATGTGTTGACCTCTCTCGTGGGCAATGTCTTCGGCTTCAAGGCGCTGCGTGCGATCCGTCTCGAAGATGTCCGCTTCCCGTTGCACTATGTGATGACCTGTGGTGGACCGCCGAATGGAATCCAGGTTGAACGAGACATTCTGAACAAATACGGCCGCCCGCTGCTCGGGGCGACCATCAAGCCGAAGCTCGGACTCTCGGCAAAAAACTACGGCCGCGCGGTATACGAATGCCTGCGCGGTGGCCTCGACTTCACGAAAGACGACGAGAACGTCAACAGCCAGCCCTTCATGCGCTGGCGACACCGGTTCGATTTTGTCGCTGAAGCGGTGCACACCGCGCAGCGCGAAACTGGTGAACGCAAGGGGCATTACCTGAACGTAACCGCCGGCACCGTCGAGGAGATGTTCGAGCGCGCGGAGCACGCCAAATCGCTCGACATGCCCATCATCATGCACGACTACCTGACGGCGGGATTTTCGGCCAATACTTCTCTCGCGAATTGGTGTCGCAGAAACGGAATGTTGCTGCATATCCACCGAGCGATGCACGCGGTGATCGATCGAGATCGCCACCACGGAATTCACTTCCGGGTTCTTACCAAATGCCTGCGTCTTTCCGGTGGCGATCACCTGCACTCCGGCACCGTCGTCGGAAAACTCGAAGGCGATCGCAGCGCCATCCTGGGCTGGATCGATCAGATGCGCGAGGATTTCGTTTGCGAAGATCGCTCGCGCGGTCTGTTCTTCGACCAGAACTGGGGATCGATGCCCGGCATGTTTCCCGTCGCGTCGGGTGGAATCCATGTCTGGCACATCCCTGAGCTACTCAGCATTTTCGGTGACGATTCCATCTTCCAGTTTGGTGGCGGGACGCTCGGCCATCCCTGGGGAAACGCCGCGGGTGCGTCCGCCAATCGAGTCGCACTGGAGGCGTGTGTAGAAGCCCGAAACCAGGGACGGAACCTCATAGCGGAAGGAACAGACATCCTCGAAGCCGCTGCTCGCAACAGTCCGGAGCTGGTGGTGGCAATGGAGACCTGGAAGGAAATTCGTTTCGAATATGACACGGTCGACAAACTCGACCTGGTGTGCGCCGAGCCAGCGGTTAGTCAACAAGGGGAGAGGGCATGATGAACCAGGTGCGCAGTTACACGTCGCGCATGACGCGTCCGACGAATCGGAGACTCGGGACATTTTCCTATTTACCGGAGATGGATGCGGCGCGGGTCAGAAAGCAGATCGATTACATCATCAAGCAGGGCTGGAATCCGTTGATCGAGCACGTCGAGACGGATCGCGCGACGGAGCACTATTGGTACATGTGGAAGCTCCCGCTGTTCGGTGAACACAATGTAGATGTCATTTTTTCTGAGATCACCGCTTGTCGTAGAAAATTTCCCGGCCATTACGTCCGAGTTGTTGGCTACGACAACGGACGACAGACACAAGGAGCGCGCATCGTGGTCTATCACGGCGATAGGCCAACCAACTGAGCATGATTGGTCTGGCTTCGCGGAGCCAGCGACACCCCTAATTTGAGACTGGACAATCCAAGAAGGAGGAATCAATGAGCCATACAATCGTAAGCCAGTGCACGGCCCGCGTGAATCGATCCGAGCAGGCGGTTCCCGGCAGCAACCCCACCTTCATGGAAAAAGCCGCGAAGGGCAAGGCGGATGTGGTCTTCCTGGATCTCGAGGATTCAGTTGCGCCCGACGAGAAGGAAAAAGCGCGCAAGTTCGTGATTGAAGCGCTGCACCATCTCGACTGGAGCGGCAAGACGGTCTCTGTGCGGATCAACGGCCTCGATACGCAGTACATGTATCGAGACGTGATCGACGTGATGGAGCAGGCGGGAGACAAGCTCGATCTCATCATGATCCCCAAGGTCGGCAACGCATCCGATGTCTACATGGTCGATGCCCTGGTCAATCAGATCGAAATTGCCAAGGGGTACACGAAACGCATCGGTTTCGAGATGATCATCGAGACGGCTCTCGGTATGCAGAACGTGCATAGGATTGCAGGCGCGTGCGATCGGAACGAGTCTTTGCATTTTGGCGTCGCCGACTACGCGGCCTCGACGCAGGCTCGTACCATCAATATCGGTGGGCCGAATCCCGACTACTCGGTTCTCACCCATGCTGACGAGGACGGGAACAGTGAAGTGCACTGGGGCGACATGTGGCATTACGCGGTTGCCCGAATGGTCGTCGCCGCGAGAGCCAATGGTCTTCGCGCGATCGATGGTCCCTTCGGCGACATCAAGAACGCCGATGGGTTTGCCGCTCAGGCGCGACTCTCTGCGGTGCTGGGTTGCGAAGGAAAGTGGGCGATTCATCCCTCTCAGGTCGACGTCGTCAACGAGATCTTCAGCCCGAGTGAAGAGGAGATCCTGCGCGCAAACCGGGTGCTCAGTGCGATGGAAGAAGCGAAGCGCGACGGCCGCGGGGCAGTGACGCTCGATGGTCGACTGATTGACCTTGCTTCGATCCGACAGGCAGAAGTTCTGGTTCGAAAGGCAGAAGTCATCGCAGCGAACGGATAGAAATCAATCTCTAACCCCGTTCGGGCGCTGAGCGCACATCTGGCGGGTAACGATTACGGAGTCAGAAAATGGATCAAGGTCGACACTTCCTGTTCATTCCGGGTCCCACCAATGTGCCCGAGCGGGTACTGAGAGCCCTCTCGCGCTCGATGGTAGACCACCGCGGCGCGAACTTTCCAGAGTTCAGCAAGCCCCTGCTCAAGGATTTGAAGAAGCTGTTCAAGACCGAGGACGGAGAGGTGTTCATCTTTCCGTCGAGCGGAACGGGTGCTTGGGAGGCCACACTGCTCAACACGCTCGCTCCCGAGGATCGGGTGCTCGCGTCTCGGTTTGGGACGTTCAGCCATCTCTGGGTCGACATGTGTGAGCGCCTGGGCCTGAAGGTGGACGTACTCGAAGTGGAGTGGGGCGAGGGGGTACCGCTGGATCGGTATCGCGCGGTTCTCGAGAGAGACGAGCAACACGAGATTCGCGCCGTGCTGGCTTGTCACAACGAAACCGCCACCGGTGTCACGAGCGATCTGGCCGGCCTGCGCGCGCTGCTCGATGATCTCAAGCACCCCGCGCTGCTCTTCGTCGATGGCGTGAGTTCGATTGGGAGCATCGACTTTCGCATGGATGAATGGGGCGTCGATTGCGCGGTGACCGGTTCGCAGAAAGGCCTGATGCTGCCTGCGGGATTGGGCATCGTCGGCGTGAGCCAGAAGGCCCTTGAAGCGCGCAAGCAGGCGGGGCTGAGGCGCTGCTACTTCGATTTCGAAGACATGCGCAATGCGAATGCCGACGGCTGGTTTCCCTACACGCCGGCACTCGGCTTGCTCTACGGCCTGCGTGAATCGTTGGACATGCTCTTCGAAGAAGGGTTGGACAACGTCTTCGCGCGCCATCACCGGCTAGCCGAGGGTGTGCGCGCCGCGGTTCGCGGTTGGGGATTGTCCCTTTGCGCAAAGGGTCCCGAATGGGAGTCTGATACCGTCAGCGCGATCGTCGTTCCCGATGATTGCGATGCGAAGGCAGTGATTCACAACGCCTACCACACCTACAACCTCTCGCTCGGAGCGGGTCTGATGCAACTCGCTGGCAAGGTGTTCCGAATTGGCCACCTCGGCGATCTCAACGATCTGATGTGCCTCGGTGCGATCTCGGGTGTCGAGATGGCGATGCGGGATGCCGGGATACCTGTCGAGCCGGGTAGTGGAGTGGCTGCCGCCCAGGAGAGTTATCGAAAGGCCGCGGCAGCCGCGTCGAAATAGGGCTGGTGCCAAGCCGCGGTCGGAGACTTCTACCCCTCCGTGCGTTGGCGTCGACCGAGGCTGTTCCGCCGGGCCACGAGTTCGTGGCTCGGCGGATTTCGTTTGGATCGTCGCCCGTTCACTCCAAATGCGCTCAGGTACAAACTCGCCAGAACAGCCATGCGGTTGCGAGCAGGCTTGCGGTGATCAGGCCAGCGCTCGTCCAGCGGCGTTTTTCGCCGTGTTGGGGCGTTTGCGTTCCGCTGCCGGTCGGCGTCGTCCGCGCATTGGACCCGCTTGGGCGTGGCACGCGGGTCGGCCCATCTGTGCCCATCGCGCTGGTCGATTCGTCTTCGCCATCCAGCAGTGCGGCGATTTGGACCGTGATGTTGTCGGATCCGCCGTGCGTGTTGGCGAGATCGACCAACTCAGCGACCGCGTTGGAGGGCGATTCGCGCGCAAGCACTTCAGCGATGACGGGATCGCTGACCTCGCCCCACAGACCATCGGAACACAGCAGATAACGATCCTGCGAATTCAAGATAATGTGCGTCACCGAGGCTTCGACGCTCGACCCGACGCCGATCGATCGCAGCAGAACATTCTTCATCGGAGGTTCCCTTGCTTCGTCGGTGGTAATCCTCCCGTACCGAATTTCTTCGCAAAC
>JACZVU010000015.1 GCA_022572485.1 Myxococcales bacterium | reverse complement strand
TGGGTTTGGGGAGCAACAGCAAAGGCGCCGCGAGCGCATCCCACACCGAGCCCGTGATCGCATTGCCAGGCTCGTACCAGGACGCGAAGGTTCCGTCGATCCAGAGTGCGCGCCCCTTGCCGCTGCGTTTGACCTCCACTCGGTTGGCTCGCGGCCCTCGGGCGCGGGGGGGCATTCGGTCTCCTTCCGGCGAAGCGTCGGCGACTAGGAGTATCGGAGACTGCGGGCGGCCGCCATCGCGACCACCGGATGGCGCGCGCGAGCGATAGACTGCCTGCTATGGATCAACCCCTCTTCACGCTCGCACGCTGCGACATCGTTCGCGTCGCGCTGCCGCTCCCGGTGGACGAACTCTTCGAATACGCGGTGCCTCTGGAACTCGACGAGCACGCCCGGCCGGGCTGTCGCGTACGGGTTCGCGTCCGCGATCGCCTGCTGACGGGTGTGATCGTCGAGCGCACCGGTCATCCGCAATTTCAGGGTCGCCTGCTTCCGATCGAATGCGTGGTGGATCTCGAACCGGCGCTCTCGAAGGCCATGCTCGAGATGCTCCGAGAGGCGGCGACCGAGTTTCTCTGCCCATTGGGAATCGCACTGGCCACTGCGCTACCCGCTGGCTCTGCACCGCGCACGGCTGCGGGTTATGCAATCACCGGCAATGGACGGGCGGCTCTCGCCGCTGGCGCCGTCACTCAATCTGATCGGCCGCTGCTCGAAGCATTGGACCGGCAACCCCGCACGCGTACCTATCTGAGCAAGCTCGGCAGCGCGAAGCGACTCGACGCATTCGAGCGAGATGGATTGCTGATTCGAACCTCCCTGCTGCGCCCGGCAACTGCTCGACTCGCGACGATCCAAACCGCGAACGTGGCGCCAGGGGTGGATGTCGAGGGGACGCTTGCGACGCTTCTCGCGCGAGCCCCGCAGCAGGCCGCCCTGCTGCGCAGGATCGCCGCGGCTCGCGAAAGCCCGACCCGTTCCCTGCTCGACGGGCTGCCCGACGCGGCGCGCCTGCTGCGCCGGCTCGTGGACCGCGGACTGGTCGAGCTGACCGAGAAACACACCCCACGCGACGTGCTGGGCGAGCCCCTGGAAGCGGGTTGTAGGGTCTCCCTCACTCCGGACCAGACCGCCTGCCTGGAACCGATCGTCGACGCGATTCGCCAGTCGCGCTCCGAGACCTTCTTACTCCACGGCGTCACGGGAAGCGGCAAGACGGAGATCTACCTGCGTGCCGTCGGGGAGGCGCTTCGCGCCGGGCGGCAGGCACTCGTGATGGTTCCCGAAATCAGCCTCACGCATCAGATCCTCGCCCGCCTGCGGGGCCGCTTCGGTGACGAACTCGCCGTTTTGCACAGTGGGCTGCGACCCGGTGAGCGCCTCGAACAGTGGGAGCGACTTCGCGCGGGAGCTACGCCGATTGCTGTCGGAGCGCGGTCCGCGCTCTTTGCTCCCCTCGAAAACCTGGGTGTGATCGTGATCGACGAAGAGCACGACTCGGCCTACAAGAACGACGAGGGTTTCCGTTACCACGCGAGAGACCTCGCCCGCCGGCGCGGCAAACAATCCGGCTGCCCGATCATCCTGGGTTCGGCCACTCCTTCCCTCGACACGCGGTTCGCTGCCGAGCAGGGCGACATCAAGAGACTCGTGCTCGCTCAGCGCATCGGCGGGCGCCCCCTGCCCGCGGTCGAGATCGTCGATCTCGCGCGGGAACGTGATCGCTCGCCACGCGGCCGCAAGGTCATCCTCTCGATCGCGCTGCGCCGCGCGATCGCAAAGACGCTCGACGATGGAGGTCAATCCATCCTCTTTCTCAACAGGCGCGGATTCTCGACAGCGATCCTCTGCTTCGAATGCGGAGCCACTGAGCGCTGCAAGAACTGCGACATCGCGTTGGTGTACCACGCCAGCGACCAGCGCCTGCGCTGTCACTATTGCGATTTCCAGATTGCGCCGCCTGATCGATGCTCGAAATGTGGCGCACCGGATGCAGCGCTCCTCGGCGTGGGGACGCAGCGACTCGAGGAAGAAGTCCGCGGCCAGTTCCCGAACGCGCGCATCGCCCGACTCGACCGCGACACCGCAAAGAAACGGGGGTTCACGGAGAGCGTGCTGCGGGGCCTGCTCGACCGAAACATCGACATCGTGGTCGGCACCCAGATGATCGCCAAGGGTCACGACTTTCCCGGAGTGCAGCTGGTGGGTGTGGTCGCCGCCGACGTGGGCCTGCACCTGCCCGACTTCCGGGCCGCCGAACGGACTTTCCAGTTGCTCACCCAGGTAGCGGGGCGCGCCGGTCGCGGTGTCGCACCGGGGCGGGTGATCGTCCAGACCTTCGACCCGGGCCACTACGCGATCCGACCGGTGCTGGACCACGACTACGAGCGTTTCTACGCCGAGGAGCTGAGATACCGAAGGGCCCTCGGCTATCCTCCGTTCGGGCAGCTGATCCGAGCCTTGATCACGGGACCCGACGAGACCGAAACCCGGAGCGCTTCGCTCGAACTCGCCCAATTGGTATCGGCGATGGCCGCAGACGGGTCAGAGCAGGAGCTGGAGGTGCTCGGACCGGCGCCCGCACCGCTCGCCCGGCTGCGCGGACGTTATCGCTATCAATTGCTCGTGAAAGGGCCGCCGGGCCCGCTGCTGCGCGGGGCCGCGGAGACACTCGCCAAAGCGGCAACCGGACTCGCCTCGCCGCTCCAGGCCCACGTGGACGTCAATCCGGTGAGCATGCTATGAACCTCTCTGGAACGCGATATGTCGCTTTACTCCCCGCTTGAGTCGTACCGACGCATGACATTGCGCGAAGTTCTCAAATTCCCCGACAATCGTTTGCGAGAGATCTCGGTTCCGATTGAGAAGATCACGGACGAAATTTGCAAACTCGCGGACGACATGTTGGAGGTGATGTACGACGAGCCGGGCATCGGGCTTGCCGCCCCCCAGGTGGGAGAGACGGTCCGCCTCATCGTCGTCGACACCGAGTGGACGACGGACGACGCGGAGCAGAACCCACTCGTGCTCGTCAATCCGGAGATCGTCGAGAGCAGCGGAAAGATCGTCTGGACGGAGGGATGCCTTTCCGTTCCCGATTTCGAGGCCGATGTCGAGCGCGCTTCGCACGTCAAGCTGCGCGCGTCGAACCTGGAGGGAGAGGACCTGGAAATCGACGCATCGGAACTCCAGGCGGTGTGCTTCCAACACGAGATCGATCACCTCGACGGCATCCTCTTCATCGACCGGATCAGCCGCCTCAAGCGCAACCTCTACACCCAGCGGCGAAAGAAACAGCTGCGCCGCGAGCTCGAAGAACAATCGAGAAGCTAGGAGCGCGACGCCGCAAGTGAATCCGAAGGATTCACCCGCTAGGATCCGGAGCTTGGCAACCGCGTCTTCCAGCTCCCCGCTCCGCCTCGCGTTCTTCGGAACGCCAGACTTCGCGGTCCCAACCCTCGAGCGATTGATCGAAGGGCGCCACGAAGTCGTCACCGTCATTTGCCAGCCCGATCGGCGACGCGGGCGGGGTCGCAAGACGTCGCCCGCCCCGGTCGCCGACGTGGCCCTGAGCGCGGACGTGCCGTTGATGCGCCCCGAAAGAATCGGAGACGACGAGGTCCTCGCCGAATTTTGCGCCCACGAACCGGACCTGGGTGTCGTGGTCGCGTTCGGGCAGTTCCTGCCCAAACAAATTCGCGAGGCACCCGCGCTGGGGTACCTGATCAACGGCCACGCCAGCCTGTTGCCCCGCTACCGCGGCGCAGCTCCGATTCCCCGCTGCATCCTTGACGGCGCGACGCCTACGGGCATTTCAGCCATGCGTGTCGAAAGAGAACTGGACCGCGGACCGGTCGCGCTGCAACGCGAAATCGAGATCGGCGAGCACGAGAATGCGGGTGAACTCTCGGAGCGTCTCTCGAAGCTCACCGCCGACACGCTCGAAGAGGTCATCGAACAGATCGCCGACAATCGCGTCAGCTGGGCTCCTCAAGACGACACACGCGCCACATGCGCACCCAAAATCAGACGTTCTGATGGGCAGCTGATCTGGACCGAAAGCGCGGAGGCACTGTGCCGACGGGTGCGCGCCATGGCTCCGAACCCGGGTGCGTTCACGACCTTCGAAGGAGAGAGCCTGCAGATCCTCGACGCGCGCTCGGATGCGAGCCCGACCGATGTTGCACCGGGAATCGTTTGCGTGGCGCCTGCGCGAGAGCTCCGGATCGCGACAGGAGACGGATGGCTGCTGCCGCGCATCCTGCAGCGACCGGGAAAGCGAGCCCTGGGTGTCGAGGCGTTCGTGCGTGGAAGGCCGACCCTCGACGGTACTCTTCTCGGCTGAAAACCTGCGCAGCAAGGTGCCCGCCCAATCCAATTGCGAATCGCAATTGTCGGATCGCACCTTGCCAATTGCGAATCGCAGTTTCCGGATCGCACCTCGCCGATTGCGAATCACGGTTTCCGGACCGCGCCCCACCGATTGCGAATCGCGGTTGCGCGATCGCACCTCGCCGACATACACACCCGCTCAGCAACCGCGGCGTTGACGGAAATGCGGGCTAGACTCGCGTGGTGAAGCAAACGACTGACATCACGATACAGACGCCACGAAGGATCGCCGCGAGTGCTCCAAGTGCCTGACGGATCCAGCCGCGAAGCGCGAGCGCGCCCAAACCGCGGACGCCCAAATGGCCCCAGCACATCCGACCGTCGGAGAACGTCGGCACCCACACACACCCGGCTGCTCGCGCTTCGCGTCCTCGAGCGTGTATCGAGTGCGGGCGCCTACGCAGACCTCCTGCTCCATTCGGCACTCGCGCGCTCCAGCCTCAACGCTCCGGATCGCGCCTTCGCGACGGATCTCGTCTACGGAACGCTCCGCTGGCGCGGGAGAATCAATTACTACCTGAGTCATTTCGTCGACCAGGATCTCGCCAAGCTCGAACCACTGGTCACGAGCACGCTTCAACTCGGTGCCTATCAGTTGCTGTTCGCCAAACGCGTCCCAGCCAGCGCGGCAGTCGATCAGTCCGTGCGCTGCATCCGCGCAGCAGGCATGAGCCGAGCAACCGGCCTCGTCAATGCCGTCCTGCGCCGACTCTCGCTCGAACACCACAAGATCGTGCTCCCTTCGGTCCACGAGGATCCCGCCGCGTATCTGACCCACGCGCTTTCGCTTACCCGATGGCTCGCCGAGCGCTGGATCGAACGCTGTGGAGTCGAGGGCGCTGTCGCACTTGCAAAAGCGTGCAATGAACCGCCGCCGTTGACAATTCGCACAAATCGACTGCGAGGCGATGCGGGCGAGCTATTGCAAGACCTGCTCGAGAATTTTCCCGACGCCACCACCTGTCGATTCGCGAGGGATGGAATCGTGCTCGGGCGCAAGGGGAACCCGGCCCACGATCGCAGTTTTCTCGCGGGGCGTTTTACGGTGCAGGACGAGGCATCGCAGCTCGTGGTGGCATTGCTCGACCCACAGCCCGGTGAACGGGTGCTCGATCTTTGCGCGGCACCGGGTGGCAAGACAACGGCTATCGCAGAGCGGGTCGGCCCTTCGGGGTCTGTCGTCGCGGTCGACCGCAACACCCGCAGGCTCGACCTCGTACAGCGGACGGTGCGCCGACTCGGGCTCACGGGGATCCGAACCGTCGTTCGGGATGCGACGTGCTCGCTCGCGGCGCTCGCGCCCGAGGGCGGCTTCGACCGGATCCTCGTGGATGCCCCCTGCTCGGGCCTCGGCACGCTCCGCCGCAACCCCGATGCAAAATGGCGGGTCAAACCGGGAGATCCGGCGCGCCTCGCCGAGATCCAACGGGCGCTCGTCAGCAACGCAGCCACGGTGTTGAGACCGGGGGGGACACTCGTCTACAGTGCCTGCACAGTGCTCGCCGAAGAGAACGAGGAAATCGCCAAGCACTTCTTGCGTGGATCGCGCGATTTTGCGCCGACCCCGAAAGATGCCCTAGCGGACGAGATCAAGATCGTGGCCGACCCGGACGGAACGCTGCGAACCTTTCCCCACATCCACGATACCGACGGCTTTTTCGCCGCGCGGTTCGAGAGACGAACATGACAATCGGCGAAACCGTGATCGCACCTTCGATCCTGGCTTGCGATTTTGGGCGACTCTTCGACGAGATTCAGGCCGTCACCAACGCCGGTGCCGACTGGATCCACGTCGACGTCATGGACGGGCACTTCGTGCCGAACATCACGATCGGGCCGCGAATCGTCGAGGCAGTCCGAGACGCGACGCAGCTCCCGCTCGACGTACACCTGATGATCGAACAGCCGGAACGCTACATCGAAGCTTTCATCAAGGCCGGTGCAACGACCGTCGGGGTCCACGCGGAAGTCTGCCCGCACCTGCACCGCACGGTCGCGCAGATTCGAGAAGCGGGGGCGCGCGCTTCGGTCACCATCAATCCGGGCACACCGGCCAGCGCGGTCGAGGCGGTACTCGGAGATGTCGATCAGATCCTCGTGATGACGGTCAATCCGGGCTTCGGGGCTCAGCAATTCATCGCCGGCACGCTGCCGAAGGTCGAGACCCTTCGGGGCTGGATCCGAGACCGCGAACTCACCGTTACCCTCGAAGTCGACGGCGGAATCACAGAGGATACGATTGCCAGCGTGGCCCGCGCGGGCGCCAACGCGTTCGTCGCAGGAACCGCGATCTTCGGCGCACCGAACTACCGAGAGGCCATCGCCGCCCTACGACAGGCAGCCTCGCTTTAGATATCCACCCAGGTTGCCAACAGCACCCACGCACTCTCGCTCGGTGGTCCAACCGAGCGAGAGCGGGCATACTGACCGGGCTCCCTCGCGGATCTGATTTCGGGGCGTGGCGCAGCTTGGTAGCGCGCTTCGTTCGGGACGAAGAGGTCGCTGGTTCAAATCCAGTCGCCCCGACCAGATTCTCCCCATTCGGCACAGAGAGTACCCACTCAGAAGTCCGCGCTTTTCCCGGCAGCTTCAAAGAATCCGGCAATCGAAAACCGACATGCAACTCGTGCGTTGACTCTCTGATTCACTTTAAGAAGTGGGTTCTCGAGCAAGTCGGAAACGTACCTCGGTTGCCGTCTCTTGGCGCATACGGGAAGGTGCACTTCGGAATCGCTGCACTCGAGTCAAAAGTATTTAATCGAAGATCTTCATCGATTGCTTCGTTGACATTGGGTCTACCTGGTGTCAGGATGCTCCTCGCTCCGTCGGTGTGTGCAGCGGTTCGAGACACACCCGATCTCTCCGATGTCTATGGTAGGTACTCAAGCACATGGCGACCTTCGACATACCTGGCGACAACCTCAAGCGCTCAGAACTCGCGTGGGAGCTGGTCGAACTCTTCGGAGAGCTCCCCAACGAGCAGATCAACGAAGTTCTCGCGAAAAATGTTCCACTCGAAACGCTCGAATTCTTTGCATCGTATGCGGAAGATTTCGGGACATCCGAGGGAATCCGGGGCAAGACCCTAAAGCGCCTGCCGAACCTGCTGCTTCTCGGTTATCTGCTGCGGGTCTTGGAAGACCGCCTCATCGAAGGCGAGAGCTTCGACAGCTAAATCTCACCCGTAACGCACCACCAGGCGTCTCAGATTTACGGCGTTGATTCCGACGTGGGCCACGGTCGGAGCCACGAGGTTGCCTGTGAATTCGAACAAGCCGCCGAGCACCAAACCCGCGCACAGCGCAAAGCCCGTCCACGGAAGTAGGTCTCGTTGGGGCGCAAAATGGACGAGCCCAAAGATCAGACTCGCCGGCAGCCACCCCAGCGCGGGCTGCAGGACGCCCCGGAAGAAGGCCTCTTCGGCCACGCCGCTTGCAATAGCGAGCGCGATGCAATCGCGAACCGATCGTTCTCCGAGAAGTTTGGCGAGCGCGCGCCCCATCGCGTCACCCCATCGGGTGCACTCCGTGATCTTCCGAGACAGCGCGATCGTCGCGGCCGCAACCGCGAGCCCCAACGCGGTGTCCAACAGCGGCGCGACCCCGTCCTCAGCGGCGGCCTGGGACGCGTAGAAGACCGAACGGCCGCTCCAGATCGACCACGCGAGCACAGCCGCGAAGAGCGTTCCGTAAAAGAACAGCCCCAGCTTGACGATGGAAACACCATCTCCCCCAGGGGAAACGCTTCGAGCTTCTCGATTCGCCTCGGGTCGGGGGTTCACGCGCTCGGAACCTCGTTGCAGGAGTTCCTGCTGGCGGGTAGTTTGATGTGAAGCCGATGTTCCTCCCCACCCGAGGCGTCGGCTTTTTACATTCGGGGACCGGATTGTAACCGGTCATCCGAGCGCAGAGGCGGATAGAGTCCATGGCTGACCGCATTCCCATGACGCCGAGCGGCTACCAAAAGCTCGAAGAAGAGCTGAAGCGACTCAAGACCATCGACCGCCGAAGCATCTCGCAAGAAATCGAGATCGCTCGGGCACACGGCGACATCTCGGAAAATGCCGAGTTTCACGCCGCCAAGGAAAAACAGAGCCACATCGAGGGCCGGATCCGCATCGTCGAGGACAAGCTCGCCCGAGCCCAGGTCATCGAAGCTGGTGGAAATGCACCCGAAACCGTGCGCTTCGGGGTTACAGTAATGCTAGCCGATGACGACACGGGGGAGAAAGTCCAATACACGATCACGGGTGAAGACGAATCCGACATCTCGGCGGGGTTGATCTCGGTGACGTCTCCGGTGGCGCGTGCCTTGCTCGGAAAACGCGTGGGAAACGCAGTGACGGTCCGCGTGCCCAAGGGCAATCGATCGTTCGAGGTTCTGGATATTCGCTTCGACTAGGAGTTCGCACGCCACGCTGTCGCGCGAACTCCTGGTGGAAGTGACGAGTTCCAACTAGCCCCGCGGAGCAGCCGCCCGGCGCCTCCGCAGAATGGGTCGAGCCAGCTGCGGGGGAGGCGGCGTTCGCTCCTCGCGAGTACGAGGCTCCCCAATTGCGATCGCTCCAACTCAAATTCAGCGCACTCGTCGTCACCTTGCTCGTCGTGGCCTCGGTCAGCCTCACGGTGATCGCGACGCAGCACGAGCGCGGCGCACTCGAGGCCGAAGTCGAAAAGCGTGGGCGCGCAGTCGCAAAGCACCTGGCGGGCGCTGCCAAAGAACCGCTGTTGAGCGTCGAACAAGGGGATTTTGGCCACGAGCTGACCCTGGAACAACTCGTCGAGGACGTGGGCACGGGCGAGGGCGTCGTGGCTGTGCGCTTGTTGGATCGCGAAGGACGTGTCGCGGCCTCGCTCGATCCAACCGAGCGCGACACGATTCTCGCGCCCCAGGCCGGAGCGGCGACCGCGGAGGAAGGCTCGCTTCGAATATCGAGAGATGGAGCGAGGCTGTTGGTCGCGACCCCGGTTTTTTACAGCGGCGTGCGTGTCGGTGAAGCACACGTCGAATTCGACCTGACCGTGCTCGTCGATCCGGTTGTGCGGAACAGTACCGAGCAACTCACGGCGGCCGCAATCGCGGTGGTGCTGTTCGGCGTGCTCGCGGGGATCACATTCGTCGCTCTGCTCGTGGGACCACTGCGCAGGCTCCGCGCCGGAGTCGAACAACTCAGCGCTGGGAACCTCTCCGTCCGGGTTCCGCCCACTTCGCGCGACGAAGTGGGCGAATTGACCCGCGCATTCAACGAGATGGGTGATGCGATCCAGCAGAAAGAGCGCATCCAAAACGCCTTCGGCCGCTATGTGAGCGATTACGTCTTGAGCCAACTGCTGGAGGGCTCCGATGGCGAATCGCAGAGTGGCATCGAACGCGAAGTCACGGTGCTCTTCGTGGACATCCGCCGCTTCACCCATCTCGCGGAAGGGCTGCAGGCAACGCGTGTCGTTTCACTGCTCAACGAGATTTTCCAATTGGTGACGGACCGCATCCTCGACTACGGGGGGACGGTCGACAAATTCATCGGGGACTCGGTGATGGCTTATTTCGGCGCTCCGATCCCCAATTCGAACCACTCCATACAAGCGGTCTCCGCGGCCATCGAAATCCGAAACGCGATCGCCGCGCGAAACCAGCAAATCAAGGTCGACGATACGCCCGAGCGGTTGGCGGTCGATCTCGGCATCGGAATCCACACGGGCCCTGTCGTAGTCGGAAACATCGGCTCGGACCACCGGACGGATTTCACTGTAATCGGCGATCCCGTAAACGTTGCCCACCGACTCGAAAAATTGGCGCGCCCGAGCGAGATCCTCGTATCGGAAGCCATTCAGCGTCGCGTTCGGAGCATCGTACCGATGCGCTTCGAGGGAGAGCGACAGCTCTCGGGTAGAGTGGAGCCCGTTCACGTCTACTCGATTCACGCCGGTGCCAAAGCGGCCTCTCCATCGGAATCAGCCTCCCGATCGAGTCCGGCTGCTCCGCACCGATCGACGCCTCAATCGTGAAGAAAATCGCCTGCGCGCTGCTCGCACTCTTATGGATCGGTTGTGGAACACTGCTCGCGACCGGCGAGCGACTGTATCGCGAAGGAGATCGCCTCGCGGCGCTCGAAACCTGGCGAGCGATTCCAGAGCGCGAAGCAGGTTACGAGAAAGCCCAGGAGCGAATTGCGGTCGTCGAGGAAGAGTTTCAGCAACTCGTCGTTCGCTACAAGCAACGCGCGCGCTACTTCGAGGCGAAGGAGCGGCTGGCGGAGTCCATCGTCAACTACCGGCTCGCGCTCAAACTGCAACCCGACGATGCCGAGACACTGGCCCACGTCCAGGAGCTGGCCCGAAGGATCGTCCGCGAGAGGCGAGCGCTGAGAGCCCAGTACCGGGCGAATTTCGAAGCGGGCGATCTCGCAAAATCCGGTGCGAACCTCGAACGCCTGCGCACCCTCGACCCGTTCGATCCCAAGCTTCAGGCCGAAGAGTACGAGCTCCGTAAGGAATTGCAGCAATCGATCACGCGCTTACTCGCAGTGGGCCGACGCGGATTCAGCGAAGGAAACCACGCGGCGGCGGAGCGTGCCTTCCAGTCGGTGCTCGCGGTTGACCCGAACAACGAATCCGCGCGCGGATATCTGTCCTACATCGAGACGATCCGACGCGCGAGCCGGACGGCTGGCAGTGAACCTGCCGCCTTCGAGCCACCGGAGGCCTTTGCGTCCGACGCTGAAATTCGCGCAGAGGGATTCCACCAGAACGCGCTGGCCGCAGAGACCTCGGGGAATCCCTTCGCGGCGATCGGACACGACCTGCAGGCGCTGGATGCTTTTGCGGGCCACGCAGGTGCGCGCCAACACCTGACCGAGACCCGCCGACAGCTGGCTCCACAGGTGGACGTCTTGATCGAAGAGGGCCGCACCCACTTCCGAAACGAAGACCTTCAATCTGCACTCGATTCCTGGCAACGCGCGTTACTCGTCGACCCGCGCAATGAACGCGCTCGAGCGTATGCGGCGCGCGCTGTGCGCCAGCTAGAAAACTTGGAGCGACTGCGGTCGGAACCGGACGTCGCAAGCGGGAAGCACTGATCCATGCCAGGCGTTCGCAAACATCGGGGGGTCTGCACGATCGCGTTGGGGTTGTTGCTCTCGGGTTGCGCGATGGACTTCGGGTGGTTTTCCGAGGTCGGACGGGAAACCCTGCCGGAGTTCGCCGTAGAGTCCGCCACCGCCCTCCAAGCTCCGGAAGGACTGCGCGCGACCAGCGGCGAATTGCGCATGATCCCTCTGAAATGGGAACCGCTGTTGGTCGGCGACGTCGGCGGCTACGTGGTCGAACGCACATCCAAGCGCGACGGACGCTTCGAGCAGCTGGCAAGAATCCCCGGTCGCCTCACGACGACCTATCTCGACCGGGAAACCGTTCCAACGGACCCGCCCGTCTCGGCCGCATCCGACAGCGAACCGATCCGCGGCGAAAACAAGGCGAGCCAGGACGGCATCACCTGGTTCTATCGGGTCCGCGCCTATTCGCCAGATGGAAGTCTGGCCTCCCGAGCCTCTCCGTTGGTGGTGGCGACCACCGCGCCCCCACCGGAAGCCCCCGAGGATCTTCGCGCCTACAGCCGCCAGCCCCGCGCGGTTCCGCTGAGTTGGCAGGCATCCGACGATCCCAACGTGGTCGCATATCGGGTGGAGCGCAGCCCGACCGCGAGCGGTCCTTTCGAACTTCTCGCGGAAATCGATGGCCGCCACCAGACCCTCTACGTCGATCGCGGTCTCGGGGACCTTCGCGTCTTCTACTATCGGGTCATCGCCGTGAACGCAGCCGGTGGGCTCGGCGTCGCCACCGAATCCGTGCACGCCGCCACCAAACCCGAACCGCTTCCTCCGATCGGACTCCGCACCGTCGACCAGCGCCTGGGCGCCAATGCGCTGGCGTGGGACCGCAACGTCGAGGAGGACATCGTCGGGTATCGGCTGTACCGCACCCTCGAAGACGAAGCCTCCCCCATGCTGATTGCGAGTCTGAGCGCCACTGAAACCACGGCTACCGACACCGCAGTCGCCGCCGGACAGCGGGTTTCCTACACGCTGGTCGCAATCGATCGAGATGGCCTAGAAAGCAACCCCGCCAATCCCATCGAGGTCGAGAGTGAGCGCTACGGACTGTCTGTAACGGTTCGACCCGATGGTGTTTACCTCGAGTGGAAAGACCGGGCCAGCGAAGGATTCCGAGGCGGCCACGTCTTTCGGGCTGCGCTTTTTCAAAACAAGAATCTCGGATTTTCACTTGGAAACAACTTCGTCGACACCGAGGCCAGAGCGGGCGCGACTTATCGCTACACGGTCGTTCTGGAGAGAACCGATCAGAGCCTGGCGCCTCGGTCGGCGCCGGTCGAGATTTCGATACCAGAGCGCTCGGCGGATTGATTTTCGGGGCCTCTCCTCTAGAATCCGAGCCCTTGAGCATTCCTCGGTAGCTCAGTTGGTAGAGCGGGCGGCTGTTAACCGCCAAGTCGTAGGTTCGAGTCCTACCCGAGGAGCCACTTTTTCTTCGCGATGTGGCGGGGATGAAACGCCCGACCCGGATCGCTCGGAGCCCGCTTTGAGGAAATCCACACGACCGCAGCTGAATTTAGTCGGTGCTCTCATTGTACGCGCCCTGCTGCAGCTCGCCGTGTTGGCCCTGATGGCTCTTTCAGCAACCGCCACCCAAGCCCAAGAAGCCTGGGTGGCAGATAAAGACGTCACCCTGACACTTCGCACGGGCGCCGGCACACAATATCGGATCATCGGGAATCTCACGACTGGCGACGTGGCGACGATTCTGACCCGCGGTGATGGCTGGACGAAGGTCCGAACCGCCAAGGGAAAAGAGGGTTGGGTGTCCGCGGGATTTCTGCAGGCGAGCCCGCCCGCGCAGATCAAACTCGAGCGCCTGGAACGCGACACCGAAGAACTCCACAGACAACTTGCTGCGTTTTCAGAAACGACCACCGATCTGCGCATCACCAACGAAAAACTCGAGAGCAACGACGAAAATCAGCGACTCGAGATCGCACGACTCGCTCGTGAGAATTACGAACTGCGCGCGGGCGCCCGCTGGCCCGAGTGGATCACAGGCGCTGGAATCGTCCTCGTCGGAATGGCACTGGGTGCACTGCTGGGTCGAAGCGCCAGCCGGAGACGGCAAACACGCGTCCGTCTCTAGTCCGCACAGACCATTGTCTTATGGATGGGCGGACGTTGTTAGGCGCGCCAGAATTTTGGCAGAAGCAGGACCAAAATCGTGAAGATATCGAGCCGTCCGGCGAGCATGCAGAAACCGAGGCCGTACTTCGCATAGTCTGGAAAGTCGGCGAAATGACTGCCCGGACCCGCCGCGCTCAGGGCGGGGCCGACGTTGGAAGTCACACTGAGTGCGACCGATATTGCGGTGACCAGGTCGTAGCCAGCCGATGCCACGATCACTGCCGCCACCCCGACGATTGCGAAGAAGGCGGTCAAGAACGCCCAAATGGCGGCGACGGTTTCGTCTGGAACGGCTCGTCCAGCGTACTTGATGCGATGCACGGCATGAGGGTGCAGCAGCATCGTGAAGGAACGCCGAAGCGCACGAATTCCGATCAGTAAGCGCAGGCTCTTGATGCCACCCGTCGTCGAGCCCGACATCCCACCCAGTACCATCAGACCCAGCAGAATCAGTTGGGCAAAGCCACTCCAGCCCGTGTAATCCGTGCTGTAGTAGCCCGTTCCAGAGAGCATCGACAGGGTTTGGAAGATCGCCGGACGCACAACATCCGCTGAGGCATCGGCGCCGCCAGCGATCGACCAACCCAGAAGAGCGCTGGCGATTACGATCGCACCCACGTAGTAGCGGAACTCTCCGTCGTACCAGAGTTTCGTCCCCCGCCCGCTGACAATCCGGTAATGGATCACGAAGTTGGTCGCGCCGAGGAACATCACGACGACCATCACCCATTCTACGGCTTGGGAGTCGAAACTACCCACCGATCCGTCACGGGTCGAAAAACCACCCGTGGAAACACTCGTCAGCGCATGACAGAGGGCATCGAAAGGCCCGAGTCCAGCAATGGCGAGAAACACAAAAGCGAGTGCCGTCAGGCCCAGATAAACCCCGAGCAAGCGACGCGCAACCGCTGCGAAACGGGGACGTCCGGAATCGGCAGTGCTCCGCGTTTCGTCGCTCGCGAACAGCTGCATGCCTCCGATATCCAGAAACGGAAGTAGCGCCACCGCGACGATCAGCACCCCCATTCCACCAAGCCACTGGGTCATGGAGCGCCACAGCAATAGCGCGCGTGGGAGATCTTCGACCGACCTCACCACGCTAGCTGCGGTGGTCGTGAACCCCGCGACACTCTCGAAGAGCGCGTCGAGGGGATGCAGCGCACCCGTCATCACATACGGAAGCGCACCGAAAAACGCGGCCAACAGCCAGGCACCGGACGCCAACACGAAGCCGTCGCGAACCCGCACGCGGTCGTGGGCCGGCTGACTCGCGCAAGCGATCAGCAGCCCCGGAACCGCAGCGGCAATCGCACTCGCGAGAAATGGAAGCGCCGGCTCTCCCCAGATCAGCGAGGCAGCTGCAGGAATCAACTGGGCGGCTGCGATCACGACCAGCAGCCAGCCGAGGATCTGCAGATCGCGCAGTACGTTCAACGGATGTGACTCGCGCTCACTTCCATCTACTCGGAGAGGAAGTCAGCGAGCTTGGAAGCATTCTCGGCGGTCGTGATCAGCAATACCCGATCACCGGGTTCGGCCTGATCTGCACCCCGCGGAACGAGCAGCCGGTCACCGCGTTTGAGCGCCGCGACCAATACGCCACGGGGGAGATTGATCTCGGAGAGAGTCCCCTTGGCGAGCGTGCTGCGCTTACCGACCTCGGCCTCCACGATCTCGATCCGATCCTCGAGCAGCTGCGCGACCGTCCGCACGCGTCCGCCGCGAATATGTTGAAGAACGAGTCCAATCACGAGCAGACGCGGACTGATGATCGCGTCGATGCCGATTTCGCTGACGAGATCGACGAGAGCCGGATTGTCAACGAGAACCACGGCGCGACCCGCGCCGAGGCGCTTGGCGAGCAGGCCCCCGACCAGATTTGTCTCGTGATCCGGCGTCACAGCCACAAAGGTCGATACCCGCTCGATGCCTTCTTCTTCGAGCAGCGCCTGGTCGGTTGCGTACCCCTTCACGACCAACACATCACTCAGCTGCTCGGAGGCTTCTTGAGCGAGGCTCTCATCGCTTTCGATCAAGACCGTCCGGCCGCCGTCGGCCGCCAAGCGACGCGCGAGCTCCAGACCGATCGGCCCCGCGCCTGCGATCATGATCGTACGCCGGTCGTCCTTTGGCACGCCAACCAACGGAAGCACATCGCTGAGGTGTTCGCGCGCGATCGCGAAGTAGACGAGGTCCCCGATCGTGATCTCCTCACCTCCGTGCGGAATGATCCAGTCGTCGCTGCGATGAATCGCGACTGCCAGGGTCTGGGTCGCGGCGAAGAGCAGGTTGAGATCCGACACCCGGACACCGACGAAGTCGGATTCAACACCGATCCGGAAGCCGGCGACAACCAGCTCGCCGTCCATAAAGGAGACCACGTCGACCGCACCTGGCACTTCGAGCAGTGAGGCGATCCGATCCACTGCGGCCACGTCCGGATTCACCCAGACGTGCTCACCAGGGTGATCCTGCCCGATCAGATCGAACCCCTCAGCGTGATCGGCTTCGCGCAGCCGCACCAGGATCCGCGGCACGTTGAAGGCGAACGACGCCAACAAACCCACGACCATGTTCGCCTCATCGTGGTCGGTCACCGCGACGACGAGGTTCGCCTTCTCGATCCCCGCCCGACGCAGTACAGGAGCCGTCGCCCCGTTTCCCTCGATCAGCTGAACGTCGAGAGTCTCGGAGAGCGCCCGCACTTTGGCCGAATCGGATTCGATCAAGGACACATCGTGTCCGTCACGCGCAAGCTTCTCGGCCAGGGCCTGTCCCACCCGCCCAGCCCCCACGATGGCGATGTTCATGCGTTTCCATCCCCCGAGCCCACTCGTGCGGCCCACGGGGCAAAGGTTATGACATTCCGAGGACAGTTACAGCTGAGGCGAGGTCTACAGGGGCGAATAACGGCGTTTCGCCTCGTCGGGAGTCAGCTTCGCGGCTTTCGCGATTCGCGCGAGCATCGCGTCGTCGGCGAGATCCTCAGCGGTGACGCGCTCCTGCAGGGCCAGCGCATTGCGATAGGAATCCGACGACGTATCGACGTGTCGGATCCTGGCGCGACCCGTCGCAGGATCGATGATATCGGCGAATGGGACGGGGATGATCGCTCCCGACTGGCGGGTGATCAGCACGCTCGAGTGTCCGTCGAGCAGGCAGCGCACAGCACCGACGCCGAGGTCTCGGGTGTAATCGCGATCGAAGGCCGTCGGGTAGCCGCAGCGAACCTCGTAGCCGACGTCCTTTTCACCGATCGCGACCGTCAAACCACGACTCGCGAGCGACTCGCGGACCGCCTTGCGCAGAACATTGCCCAATGGAATTTCGGCGAGCCGAATGTGCCCGTGCTCGTCACGCGGAACACCCTGCAGGATCGGATCGTTCTCGTCGAGGTGCTCGGCAATCCCCTCGGCGATCACCGCGACGCCGTCGGGGCGGCCTTCGGCCAATCTGCGCACGATGGCTCCCTCGAGGGTGCGGACGACGTCCTCCATCTGGATCGGCGTCTTGCTGAAATCTTCGGGAATCAATGCAATCGGCGCGCCCGCGGCCTTGCCGGCGCCGAGCGCCAGGTGACCCGCGGTGCGCCCCATCATGATGATGAAAAACCAGCGACGGGTGGTGCGCATGTCTTCGAGGATCCGCTCGACAACCGCGGTCGCGTGCTCTCGCGCGGTTTCGAACCCAAAGGTGGGGATCCCGGTCGGCAGCGGGAGATCGTTGTCCACGGTCTTGGGGACGTGGACGACCCGCAGGCGGCCTCCCGCAGCTTCGGCAACGCGCATCGCCGAGCTGGCCGTGTCGTCGCCACCAATCGTGATCAGAGAATCGACGCCCAATGCGTCGAGCGATTTCACACAATTCGCAATCGCCTCCGGCGTCTTGGTGGGGTTGGCGCGCGACGTGTAGAGCACGGATCCACCCTTGAGGTGGATCTGATCGACCGCCGCGCGATCGAGTTCGATGGTCTGGTCGGTATCGCCGGCCATGATGTGGCGGAAGCCCTCGAAAATGCCGATGACGCGATGACCACCGCGCAACGCAACGGTGGTGGCGGCGCCTACCACGCCGTTAATGCCTGGTGCAGGGCCACCTCCGACCAGGATTCCAAACGTGCTCATCGAACCCTCCCTTGGATGAAATATCCGAATCAATCAAGCAATTCGAACGAGCAGGCCCGGGGGTTCGGGTTCCGAGTCCGCCGGGACACAGCGGGAAATGTACCCATCGGTTACGATCGCGGCCATGACGGCAATCCAGATCATTTCGGCACGAAGGCAGCCCGCCCGCGGTTCCGGACGCTCCCTGGCGCAGTTCACGGGGGTGATCGTAGAGCGGCGTGGGGGCGAGCGGTGCTGACGGCAATCACGCTGGGATTCGTCGTGGGACTGCGCCACGCCTTCGATCCGGATCACGTGGTCGCGGTATCCGCCATCGCAGCGCGCCACCGCAACCCCTGGACGGTGTCGTGTATCGGTGTCAGTTGGGGAGTGGGGCACAGCCTGATGCTACTCGCTGCGGGCTTTACGGTGATCGCGCTGCGCGTCGCGATCCCCGAGAGCCTGTTTGCATCAGCGGAAGCCGTGATCGGCGTCATCTTGGTCGCCCTCGGAGTCACCAATCTGCTGGCTCTTTCGGCGCGCTTCGAAACCGGCGAGCGCAGCGCCCCAGCGCCGCTGCGTTCAACAATGGCGCGCTCTGGAATGATCGGCCTCGCCCACGGCTTGGCGGGAAGTGGAACGGTCACGCTGCTCGCCCTCGCCGCGATGCCAACGACGGGGATGGCCATGACCTACGTCGCCACCTTCTCCGTGGGCACAATCGGCGGAATGGTGGGTTTTTCGCTGCTGCTCGGAGCACCGGCCACCCTCTTCCGCGATCGGGACCTCGTGCGCCGCTTTGCGATCGCTGGGACCGGAGCGATCTCGATCGCGTTTGGGATTTTCTTGATCTGCGAATTCGCGTTCGGGCGTGGCTGGAATTGACGATCGGCGACCGTGCGCGAACGACACCACAGCTCTGAAGCTGAAGCCCTCCAGCGACGAGATCCGCAATCGACTCCATGCCCTACAGGAGAAGCGCTCTCAGAGGCAATAGAGAATGGGAATAGGAGCGAACACATGACTGAGGATCTGAACGCGCAAACCATCCGGGATTGGGGCGATCGTTACTCGAATTGGGGACGCTGGGGTGACGACGACCAGCTCGGAACCCTGAACTTCATCACCCGCAAGCGCATACTCGTCGCGTGCGCGATTCCAAAGATGGGCCGGGTGATCTCCTGCGCGCTGCCCATTCACCCGCTGCCGCTGCCCACTGGTTCCCGTCCAGAGCGCGAAGGCCTTTCAATCCCACTGCCCTGTGCGACCCAGTGGGATGCACTCGCCCGCGTCTCCTACGACGGCAAGATGTACAATGATCAGGACGTTGCGCAAATCTCGATCGATCCCGCGTCGGAAAACCGCTTCGACCAGACCCGGGGCGGCGTGATCAGTCGCGGCGTACTGCTCGATCTGCCGCGTTACACGCGACAGCCCTGGCTCGAAAACGGCACACGGATCCGCCCCTCCGATCTCGACGCCTGCGCGGAGGCCTTCGGGGTTACCGTCGAATCCGGAGACACCGTTCTGGTTCGAACCGGCATGATGACGCGCTGTCGCGAGCAGCAGAGCTGGACGGGTTACTTCGGCGGCTCCGCACCCGGACTCTCCGCACTGTGCGCGCGCTGGATCTACGAACGTGAAATCGCCGCCATCGCGACCGACACTTGGGGCATCGAGGTCCGCCCCTACGAGACACCCGATTGCTCGCAACCGCTGCATCTGATCGCGGTGCGCAACATGGGCCTGCTCGTCGGAGAAGTCTTCGACCTCGACACGCTCGCAGAGGCCTGCGCGGAAGACCAGCGCTACGAATTCCTCTTTACCGCAGCGTCGCTGCCGACTTCAGGCAGCGCGAGCGCACCGATCAATCCGCTCGCAATCAAATAGCCGCGCCTTTCCACAACCCGAATCGGCTCGCAAACACCGCCACGATCATCACACCGCGAGCGGTTCTCTTCGCCGTATCCCATCTACGATTTCCCGTGTTGTTGCACAGGATCTGCACGCGTACACAGCAATCCGATAGATCCCCGGCGAGGCGCAAAGAGAAATCACCCCCCGAGGGGAAGGATTCGACCGCCGATCTGCCGAAAAGAGAGGGGCTGGATCTGTGCAGGCCTACGGGGAATAGAAGTCAAGCATGAGAATCAACCGTCGGACGCTGCTGCTGATCCTGCTCGGAGTCTTGGCCTTTTGGGGTTGGCAGAACCTCACCCACGCGGCTAACGAGGTCGCCGTGCTGCGCACCATGGGGGCCGGACACGTTGAACACTACGCGAGCGTTTGGTTCGTCCGAGCCAACCACGCGCTCTGGATCCGCGCCGAAAATCGCGAACGACACTGGCTCGCCGAGATTCGCGCCAATCCCCGGATCGAGCTGTCCCTCGGCGGCCAGACCCGTGCCTACGAGGCCAACCCGATGGACATTCCGAAGTACCAGGCCTACATCGACGCCGAATTTCGCAAGAAATACGGTTTTATGGACTGGGTGCGCTCACTCAAAGGCGATCGCGACACCCTCGCGATCCAACTCAAACCGATCTGATCCGACCGACGCCTCGCGCGCCGGCGATTGACTCCGAAGATCAGACGAACGCGCGCCCGAGCGCCGTTCGGGACGCGATCGCACCTGAGCGTCTGGACTCCCCCCGCTCAACCGATCCGCTTGTCGGAATTTGCGAACTCTCGGCTGCGCAAGACGAACTTCTGGGTCTTGCCCGTGGAAGTCTTCGGGAGCTCCGTGAACTCCACGTACTTCGGACATTTGAAATGGGCCAGGCGCTCGCGGCAGAAATCGATGAGCTCCTGCTCGCCGACCTGCTCGCCCGGCCTCAGGGCGACGAAGGCCTTCGGAACCTCACCCCATTTTTCGTGGGGCGTCGCGACGACCGCGCACTCCAGCACCGCGGGGTGCTGCACGATGGCGTGCTCCACCTCGATGGTGGAGATGTTCTCGCCGCCACTGATGATGATGTCCTTCTTGCGATCGCGAAGCTCGATATAGCCGTCGGGATGCACCACACCGAGGTCTCCGGAGTGAAACCAACCGCCGGAAAACGCCTCTGCGGTGGCTTCCGGATCTTCGAAATACCCTTTCATGACATTATTGCCGCGCATCAACACCTCGCCCATGGTTTCCCCATCGGCGGGTACGTCGCGCATCTCGTCGTCGGCGACCCGAAGGTGCGTGACGGTGTGGTAGGGAACACCCTGGCGCGACATCACTTTCGCGCGGCCCGCAACGTCCAGCCCCTCCCACTCGGGCTGCAGCTGGCAGTAAACGTGGGGGCCGTAGGTCTCCGTCAGCCCGTAGAGGTGAATCACGCTCACCCCGAGTTCCTCGAGCCTTCCGAGCAGCGTCGGGGACGGCGGCGCGCCTCCCATCGCGACGCGAATCGGAGGGTCGAAGCGGATGCCCTGGGCTTCGGGCGCCTCCACGAGCATCAACAGCACGGAGGGCGCCCCGTTGAAGTGGGTCACCTTCTCGCTGCGGATCAGCTCGATCATCCGGGCAGGATCGATGGCCCGCAACAGTACGTGGGTTCCGCCCACGGCCGTCACCGCCCACGGAAAGCACCAACCATTGCAGTGAAACAGCGGCAGCGTCCAGAGGAACACGGAGTCGCGCTCGAGTTTGTGGACGATGATCTCGGCGAGCGCGTTGAGGGTGGTGCCGCGGTGGGTGTACATGACGCCCTTGGGTCGCCCCGTGGTTCCCGATGTGTAGTTGATCGACGTCAGCGACTGCTCGTCGTCGATCGAGCCCGCGATCGGCACGACGTCGGCGCCGGACACGAACTCCTCGAAGCTCGGTCCGTCCATCGGCGCCCCCATCATCCCGGCCACCGGATCTTGAAGATTCACCAACAGTGGGTTCGCGCGAAGCCCATCGGGAGCGTTCACGACCTGGGGCGCCAAGTCGACGTCGGCGATCACGACCTTGGCGCCCGAGTGGTTCAGGATGTAGCCGACCTCGGCGGCGTTGAGTCGGGTGTTGATGGCAACCAGCACCCCCCCCACCCGCAGCACCGCGAAATGGGCTTCCAGCAATTCGGGGACGTTGGGGGCCAGCACGGCGACCCGATCGCCCGGGGCAACACCCGCGCGCTTCAGTGCGCCCGCGAAACGGCCGACGCGCTCGGCGAACTGCGCGTACGTCCAGCGCCGATCGCCGTAGACTACCGCGGTTTTGTTGGGAAACACCCGGACGGTCCGCTCGAGAAACGCGATCGGAGTCAGCGGGTCGATCGAGACTTCGGCCATCAAAGCGTGAGTATACGCCGTTCCAGACGAGGAGGCTTCGTGTGAGCGGGCCCCGAGTCGATTGAATTGCCGCGCAACGTTGGATGGGCGGGGGTTCATTCACTCCGCGTTAGACAGCGAACAAAGAAAACCCCGGGAGCAGGTACCTGACCCTACGCGGCTACGGCATCCGCGCTCCCGGGGCGGTGGCTCTGGGAACGCTGCGTCCCAGTTACACCGAAACGATCCGAAAATTCGGTTCGGCGCCTAGGACGCCACCACCTCACTCACCGTAGTCTGTTTTTGATGCACCGAATCACCTCCGCTCCGGCGTCGAGGACACCCAGCGAGGCCCAGACCCCGCCTCCAGTCCCGGTGTTCGGGGTGGTCGCCGTTACCTCCCCTCCGGGCCGCCTCGCCCCTGGCACAATCGACCGGGCACGAGACTCGGGGGCGAGTGAGGCCCCCTCAACAACAGAACGTATCGGATGACCGCGGATCGCTCCAGCGCGGCGTACCCACCCCGCCGAGTGCTGGAAGTCGCTACGCTGGGGCGCGCTCCCAGCAGCACGACCTCCTGCTGCACAGATGGATGATCCAATCGTGTTCCAGTTTCGCATCTTCTCTCTGTTCATCGTCGCAGCGGTCGCAGCCGTGGCCTGGGCGCTGACCTGTGGGGCCTGGCGGCTCGAGCGGGAAGTCGAACTCGTGGGACCACTCGACCCGCGCAGCTTCGCGCGCTTGACGGTCATCACGGTGGGAACCGGGGATCGGCACGAAAATCCCGCTCGCCGCGGCCCTGCGATCGCGATCGGACTCGGCGAACAGGTCCTTCTGGTGGATGCAGGGCGCGGCCTGGCCGACGCACTACGCCTTGCACGGATTCCCGTCCAACAGCCCGATACCGTCTATCTCACGAGCCTGCTGCCCGAGAACGTCGTCGGCCTCGACGATTTCCTGCTCGTTGGCTGGATCAACGGCCGGGAGGCACCCTTGCGGGTCGTGGGACCACCGGGAACCCGCGCACTCACCGATGCGCTGATCACCGCCCATCGCTCCGGTATCGAAGCGCGCACGGGCGGAATGGGAATCCGATCGGCTGCACCGAGCTTCGAAGTCGTCGAGATCTCCGGCGGCTGGTGGGAACAAGCCGGAGAACTCCGGGTGCAGGCCGGCGAGCTTCCCGGCGGCCCGATCGATGCACTCGCCTACCGATTCGAAGCGCGCAACCGTTCCGCGGTGATCGCGGGGACGGGATGGGCCGAAGCCGCGCTGATCGAATTCGCGCAGGGTGCGAATCTGCTGGTCCACGAAGCTGTCTATATCCCGACGCCAGAGATTGCGAAGCAGATGGAATTCGACGAAGATCCGGAGTTGCTGCTGCGCGCGGCGCGCGAGCACACGGCGATCGACGCGGTCGGTGCGCTCGCCCAGAAGGCCGGTGTCGAAACCCTCGTGCTGATTCGGATGCGCCCGCCGCCTGTCTACGACCTGCAGATTACGAGCGTGGTGAACGACACATTCGATGGACGCATCGTGATCGCCGAGGACGGAGACGAAATCATACCCTGATCTCGGGCTCCTCGGGTTCGGCCTCGACCGGAGGGCCGACTTCGTTCGGTTTGCGAAACATCGGCGGGATGTACTCCGGCCGATCGTCGCGCGCTCGCTCACCGGTAAAACGGCGCCGCTGCTCGCGGTAATAGGCCTCGTCGGGCTCCAGAGCAATCGCTGCGTCGATCGTGCGGATGGCCGCGGCATTCATACCGAGTCCGAACTGCACTTCGGCGAGAGTGTCGAGGAGGGTGGCCTCCGAGCGATGGGTTTCCGCAACCGCGCGCTCTGCGAGCAGTAGCGCCGCCCCAAGCTCTTCCCACGTCACTTCTGGCGCAGTTGCGATCATCCAGGCGTGGTCGTTGAGCTCCCCCGGAGAGATCCCGGGCAGCCGCGCCTTGCGAGCGGCATAGCGAGCGGTCGCATCCCCGTTGGCAAAGACATCCATGCTCGCCGTGGCCAGCGAAATCACCGTTGCAAACATCAACGCGCTGCACATCGCTCGAATCCACAAAGCCGGCCGGGTCAAGATGCGACGCCCGACCCATGCCGTTGCAACCGCACCCGAAATCAGACCACCGATATGCGCAGCAAGTGCAATGAAGGGAATCACGGCCCCGATGGCGACATTGACCGCGAGGATGATCCAGAGACTGCGGCGCGGGAAGCGCCACCAAGCGGGAAGATCTTCAGCGTGGCGATAGTCCAACCAGAGAACGCTTCCAGCCAGGCCAAATACGATGCCGGATGCACCGACCATCATGGAATTTTCGAATACGCCACCGGTGAGCATCGCGCCGACCGCGGAAATACCCATCACACAGGCGGTTCGCGCGGAACCCAGGGGGCGCTCCACGAGAAAGCCGAGGGCCATCAATGCGAGGAGATTGAGCGTAATGTGGACCAAGCCCGCGAGACCGCCCTGCGCGTGAAGCAGATTGGCGGTCAAGATACGCCAGACATCCCCATCCGCGACGAGCGCTGGGCTGTAGTGACCCGCGAGCGTGACCCGAAAGCCCAGCGCCAGCTGGAACAGGTAGACCAATATGCACAACCCGATGAGCGTCTGGGTTGCGCGCGGCTTGGGTGCATTTTCGCTGATCCGGTCGATCCGGTCCATGCTCGAAAGGCGGCGCGCACCGTCGGGCAAGCTCCGAACCCGCGCGCGCAATGCGTCTGCAAGGCGCTCGGGAGCGTCGTAGCTCTCGAAATTCCCGCGTGGAAGCAGGTACACGGAGTTTCGCGCACCGAGCCACAACGCCTGCGCGGACACCGCAATATGGGTGATGTCCCGATAATGCGTGAGGACCTTCGCGGCGCGACGGGTGCTGCGGGGGTGCCAGACCCCGTCGTCATCCAGCACGACCGCGGAATGGTGAGCGCGCAGGGGAAACGTACTGCCGGTACCCGCGAAGGAGTCGAAGCTGAAACTCACACCAAAAGGTTAGCGCGCGGGCTCTAGCGGCGGGGAACGGGAAGCGTCGGGAAGATGCGGCTGTAGATCAGGAAGACGAGCGCGAAGGCACCGAAAAATCCCGCCGCAATTCCCAATTGAACCGGTCCGAGCCACGCGAGACCATCATCCGCAACCAAGGACGGCCAGACCAGCACGTTTCGCTCGAGCCAGAAGCCGATCAACATGATGGCTGCGACCGGGCCCACGATGTACCAGCTGCGCTTGGGCGCCTGCCCGAGCAGCACCACGAACGGAATGATCCAGCAGCCCGCCCACGCAACCAACGAAGTCATCACGTAGGGTTCCTTGAGTCGCTCGAACGCGAAGTACCAGGTGTCCTGGAGGAACTGCGAGCCGAGGCGAAGCTCGAAGAACTGGGTTTCTTCGGGAAGGTTCCCGTACCAGATCACGATGTACTGCGAGAAGAACAAGTACATCCAGAAGATCGAGAACGCGAACAGCATTTTACCAAGATCGTGGAAGCGGTCCTTGGTGAGTTCGCCCTCCCAACCCGGCGCATTGCGGAGCAGCACGCAAATGACCGTCGTCATTGCAATTCCCGACAGGAAGCCACTCCAGCCGAAGTACCAGCCAAACATCGTCGAGAACCAGGTCGGCGTGAGTGACATGACTTGGTCGTAACCGACGACCGTGTAACCGAACGTGTAGACGAGCGCGATGATCGGTGCGAGCACCCGAAGCTTCCGGGCCGATTCGGCCAGCTCGACCTCATCGCCGCGCCAGTTCGCGCTCCAGCGCGCGAACATTCTCTTGGCGTGGGGCGCTCGCTCCGCGGCACCCTGGAGCGCGGGCCGCACCGAGAGCTTGAGGAAGCGAACCGACAGCACGGCAAGGACGAACAAGATCGCCAGGTCCGTGATGTAGACCCGCGGGATCGTGAGCCAATCCTCTTTGCCCATTGGCGCACCGTGGATCCAGTTGGTGTGAATCGACTCGCGGCCGAAATAGCCGATCGCGAGCAGCACAAAGCTGATCGGAACCCACGCGGCGAGACCCTCGGCAACGTGGCGAATCGGCCCGGGCCAGTTGGCATCGATGATCACGATCGCGCAGGCCCGACAAAGGCCCCCCTGCGCGAGGGTCGCGACGTAGGTGAACTTGACGTGATAGGCGCG
>JACZVU010000130.1 GCA_022572485.1 Myxococcales bacterium | reverse complement strand
GGGGCTGGAGAAGTGCCGTTGACGCCGGAGGATGCGGAACCAGGGCGCGTGAAAGCAGCGGGCCGATGAGCCGCAGGTTGGGTTCACGGGTCGGCAAGAAGCCCGCCGGCGCGGTCGCCCGAGCTGTTTGGACGGGATCGGTTCCGGTCGGGGTGGGCCAGGGGGGGTCGTGAGGCGCTATCGAAGCCGGATCGTCGTCGCCCTCCTCGTGATCGCCGCTGCCGCTGGGCTGGTCGGTTGGCTGCTCGTTCGGGCAGTTTCGCTTCAATACCTGCAGGCGGAATTGGAGGAGCGGCTTTCGGCTGCACTCGCCACTCCGGTAACCATTGAGACAATAACGGTTTCTCCGTGGAAGTGGGTCCAGCTGGACGCTCGCGAAGTTCGCGCCTGGCCGGGCGAGGATGGCTTCGGGCTGGAGATTCCGCGCGTGGTGGGCTCGATCGATCCGCTGTCGGTGCTGTTCGGCGAGGTGCGCCTGCGGCGGCTGCGCGTCGAGGGGGCGGTGCTCCGGGTTGGCGCCATCAGCAGCCGACCGGGTGGCGCCCGGGTCACCCGAAACAGCGACACCGCGCCCAGCCTTGAGCATTCCCACGGGTTGTTGCGCCCGCTGATCGCGCTCGAGACCGCCGTTCGAACTCTCCTCGAATCCCCCCGGCTCGCCGCCGTGCTCGACCTCCAAAACAGCCGCCTCGAACTCGACCCGATCGGCTCCTACCGCCGCGCTCCCATGGAATTGCGAGAGCTGAGCGGTCGACTCGTCCACCACCGCTTCAGCGGTGAGAGTTGGCTTTCGCTGAGGGCCCGGTTGCTGGAGGGAGAGCGTGATCTCGGAGCGATCGAGCTGAGGGGCGAGCGCAGTCGCAGCGGACGGATGCGGATCTCGTTGCACCTCGATTCGTTGGCGTTGGGGATCAGCGACTCTTACGTGAGCGATCTCGGTTCCGATGCGCGAATCGACGGCAGCATGAGCGGTGAGATCGTCTACGAAACCCCCGAGCCCGGCAGCGGTCACCTCAAAATCGACCTCGTCTGCGAGCGCCTGCGAAGCGTGGTTCCCGCGGCGGGCGGCGGCCCCCCTGAGCGGATCCATCTGCCGAGAGTCGACGTGAGCGCGAGCCTCGTGATCACGCCCCAGAGCATCGCGGTTCATGACGGTGTCATCGCGACCCCGCGAACCACGCTGCGGATGAGCGGGATGGTCGCTCGGCCGCTTCAGAGTGAGTCGATGGCAGACCTCTCGCTCGAGTTCGACGACGTCGAGGTTTCTCAGGTGCGGCATTTAATCGGTTGGCTACCCGAAATCAAGCGAGAAGAGGCGGCGGCGATCGTCGCTCCGTTGAAGAGCGGCCGGCTCGTCTCCTTGCGCGCGAGCGGCGGCGCCACATTGGCGGGTTGGCAGAATTTCCTGGCTGGACGGACACGCACCATGCCGAAAGATTTTCGCCTCAGCGCTGAGCTTGCGGATACGGTGATATGGGTCGGTGAGTCTGGCCGGATCGAGGAGTTGAGCGGTCGGATGCACTGGGTCGGTGCACGAGTCGAGGCCATTGGGGTGACCGCGGTGCTCAACGGTACTCCGCTGCCGAGCTTGGATCTCGTGATTGATGGTTTCCCGAATTTCTTTGCTGGCGATCCGGCCGCGCGCAAGATCGTCTCCGGCGGAAAACCGCTGACCGGCTTGGGCACTCTCTGGAGCACCCTCCGCCCGACACCCGCGTTCGATTCAGCGAACGTGGGTACGAAGATCGAACTCCACCTCGATTATCTCGAGCATCCGATGTTTCTGTGGCCGATCCGAGACCTGGATCTCGCGATCGAAACCAAGGCTCGGGGTCTGCGCATCGAAAAAATTAGCGGAAACTGGGCAGGTGCCCCGATCGACGGGAAAGTGGAGTGGCTCTTCCTTCCCGACGAGCGGGTCAGCGTCGCACTGAGCGTGAGCCCGCCGCGCGGTCGCCCCTTCGATCCGATTTCGAAGGACACCTGGGCACGCGGCCGATTCTCGGTTGGGCGGATCGTGGGCGAGCGCTGGCGGCAAAGCGCAGCGCGAGGAGATTTCGAAGCGTCGGCCGATCGCGTTCGAATTCGCAACCTGGCCATCGATCTCGAGCCGTCAGGAGTGGTCCACGCAAACGGCAGGCTTCACCTTTCAGAAGTCGACGCGGTTCCCTTTCAACTGAGCTTCGACCTGAAGTCGGGCGATGCGGTTGCGATCGCCAAGTTGTTCGGCTTGCCGCCGAACCAGATCAATGGTCACGTCGATCTCGCGGGGAGCTTCGACGGCACCCTGCTTCCCGATACGTCGCTCTACGCCGCGCTCCGTGGACTGTTGACCGTGAGTGCCACCGATGGATTGATCCGCAAGAGAGCCTCTCCTGTGACCGCGGTCTCCCACGCGAGTAAAACCCTAGAGGGATTCGATTCGAGCGAGGTGATCCGATACCGGAACCTCGAAACCATTCTCGAATTTTTCGACGGCCAGATACATGTCGAGGCATTTTCCCTGGACGGTCCAGAAATCGGCGTGCTCGCTTCGGGTGACGTCGAGTTCCTCTCCGCGGACAAGAACATGGACGGGCGAGTGGCGCTATTTTTGTTCCGAAAACTCGACCGCGTGCTCGGGAAGATTCCGATCTTGAATCAACTCCTGCTCGGAACCGACGCCAACCTCGTCGCTACCTACTTCCATGTGACGGGCCCCTGGGCCAATCCCGAAGTGAAGCCAATTCTCCTGCCGGGATCGGCGGGTCCCGCGAGTGTCGTGCTTCAGGGTATCCCGCTGTTCGTCAAACGCGGGTTCCAGGCCCTCGGATCGCTGATTCACCCCGAGCTGTCCGAGACGGAGAATTCACCAGCCGCCGAATCTACGAGCTCGCCCGAAGGGTTGCCCTGAGCGGCGGTACTATTCGCGCTCGAGCTTTCTGCAAGATGCATCCTGAACCCAAGCGTGGCTCGATCGGTCAGCCGGTGTTGCGCAACCCGGCCGCGATTCCGTTGATGGTAACGTGAACAGCGCGGTTGATTTCGTCTAGGTCTGCTGTGCTGTCGCTGTTTCGCTTTCGCGTGAGCAGTTCCACCTGAAGATAGGAAAGCGCGTCGAGATAGGGGGCGCGGATCGCGAGGCGCTCGCGCAGGTCGAGATCGTACGCGAGGAGTTCCCGCTCACCCGATATTTCCCGCACTGCGCGCGTCGTGCGCTGAAATTCGGCCTCGATGCGTTCGACGATTGCCCGAGCCTCAGGGATGTCGCTTGCGAGTTCCGCATAGCAGGCCGCGATGTGCAGCTCGACTTTCACCAGCACCTGGCTGAGGTTGTCGATCACGCCTCGGAAGAATGGCCAACGCCGATACATCGCGCGGAGGCGGGCAAGGCGTGCCTTGTGGCCCTCCCCGGCTTCGGTGAGCCATGTCGCGAACGCACTCCCCGCGCCGTACCAACTCCCGAGCAGTACGCGATTTTGATTCCACGCAAAGGTCCACGGGATTGCGCGCAGCATTTCGATCCGACGGGTGTCGCTCCGCTTTGCGGGGCGCGATCCGATCTTTAGGGCTGAGAGTTCTTCGATCGGTGTCATCGCGTAGAAGGTATCCACGAAGCCGTCCGTCTCGTAGACGAGCGATCGATACGCGTCCCGCGACAAGGCCGCCAATTCCGCCATCGCCTGTGACCAGGTGTTTGGCACCGCGTGCTTGGATGTCAAGGTGTTCTCGGGGAGCGAAGCTTCGAGCGTCGCTGCGAGGATGCGTTCCAGTTGGAAGACCGCGGACTCGATCGAGCCGTACTTGATCGCGATGACTTCGCCCTGTTCGGTGATCTTGATGCGCCCACGCACCGTGCCGAGGGGCTGCGCGAGGATCGCGCCATGAGTCGGTCCGCCCCCGCGCGCGATCGTGCCTCCGCGCCCGTGGAAGAACTCGAGATGGATGCCGTGTCGATCGGCCTGCCCGGCAAGCAAGCGCTGTATCTCATCGAGCGCTGTACAAGCCGCGAGATATCCTCCGTCCTTCACGGAATCGGAATAGCCGAGCATGATCTGCTGGTGCAGGCCGCGCGCCTCGAGTTGTGCCCGATAGGCGGGCGATCTGTAAAGTCGCTCCATCGTGTCGGGCGCGTTGCGCATGCTCTCGATCGATTCGAAGAGTGGAACGATGTTGATCCTGCTCTCGAGTGTTCCGTGTTTGCACAGCTTCACGACGCCTACTACGCGTGCCAGCGCGAGGAGATCGAGTACCGAAATGACATTTTCGGTGTTGCTGATCACCAGATCGCGAACGGCCAGAGCTTCAAAGCGCACTGGGATTTTTTCGACACACCGAAGGGTTTCGATGACTTCTCGTGCTTCGGGGCTCAGCTCTGAATCTGGAATCGAAGGAATCTCTCGTGCGAGAATTAATTCTTCGAGAAATTTCTGCTGCTCATCGAGGGGGAGATCCTCGAGGAATCCCTGCGTGGGTCGGATCAGCTCCTGCCTCGCTTCGCGGTGGCGGCTCTCATGCTGTCGGACATCGATGCTCGCGAATCGAAACCCGAAGACGTCGAGGCACTCGCGGAGCGGATGGATCCACCGCTCGGCGAGCCTGTCGCCGCGGTTTTCGCATAAGCTGGCTTCAATCAGATCGAGGTCGTCGCGCAGCGCCCATTCACCCGCGTAGCCGTTGCGCGTCCCTGGAGCTTCTCCGGTTTCGTTCTCCTCGATGCATCGCTCCAATCGAATCGAGATTGCGTTCAGTTTCTGGCGGTAGATCTCATTTGGATCGTGGAGAGCGGTCCGGTGTTTCAATTCTCCGAGTTCGGAGCGATCCTTTTCGAGGCTTTTCAGCAACGCTGCGCTTACCGATCGGTTCTGCGCTGAGACCGTGATCCGTTCGATCAGCGATGGGATCGTCTTTTGGTAGTGGTGGAGTACAGCCGCGCGATAGAGGCCCAGCGCTTCTTGTGTAACCTTCGCGGTCACAAAAGGATTGCCGTCGCGATCGCCGCCAATCCACGAACCGACTGCGATCGTACGCGCGCTCGCCCGTGGTGCGGGCCGGCCATAGGTGTTTTCAAAAGCGCGCTCGAGGCGGTTGGTCACGGTGGGTACTGCATGCACGAGGACCGTTTCGAGGGTGTGGATCGCATGCCGCACCTCGTCGATCGGGGTGGGTCGGCGGTATCGAACATTCGCTGTTTGCCAGAGGGCGGTGATCTCGGCGATGATCTCCTCCTCGGCTCGCTCGCGTTCGCTTTCGCTCGTGCGTTTGTCGAGAAGTGCCTCGATTCGAGCGAGCGTCTGGCTGATTGACAAGCGCATCGCATCGGTGGGGTGCGCGGTCAGCACGATCGTCGCGCGCAGGTCTCCGATCAGCCGTTCGACGAGTCCGACGTCGACGTTACTCTGTTCGAGTCGGTGGAAGAGCTCGGCGAGCGTTCCGTGCTCGTCCGCTTTGTGATAGCGAGCTTCGTGTCGCTGTTCACAGAGATTCAGCAGCCAAAAAAAGAGCGTGAAAGAGCGACCGAGCGCGATCAGCTGATCGAGGGGCGCACGCTTGAGGGTGCGGCGAAGGTGTTTCTCGTCTCGCCTTGCGAAACGTCGGCTCATATGGCGCTCAAGGTCGCGTACCTCGCGCACGAGCTTCAAGAAAGCTGGACCCTCTTGTTCGGCGACGACGCGGTCGTGGGCATCTGCGAGGAATGAGAGTTCGCGTTCGAGGGTCGGGTCGAGTCGGCTGAAAATGGGCATGGGGGCAAGGCGCCTATCAAAGCGTGTTGAGCAGGTGGGATCATAACCCCCCAGAGCGATAGCCGCTTCATTGAAGCGTCGACTGAATTCGTTGTAAACGGCCCATGTTTCCGGTGTGCCTTTTCGCTCGACGTCGAAAGTAAACTCGGACGAGATTCAGGGTGCCCTGGTTCGAACCCGCGGGTATTGCGAAAACGGTGATGAAGGCGAGCGCGGAAGCAAAGGCCCCCCCAACCCCTCCACGGAATTTGCCCGCGAAGGTGGGCGTAGTGCCGTTCATGTCTCGCCCCCACCGAGGCGATAAAGTCCGGATGGGCCGTATCTTGTTCTTCCTCCTACTCGTGGGCACGGGCTGGTTTCTGCTGAACGTCATTGGTATATCGATCGATCCGCGAGGCGTTGGGACGAAGATCGACGGGCGAGAGGTCATTCGCGATGCGGGCCAGCTCGAAGCCCGTTTCCGCGTGGTCGGCTCTCTCCACGAGACCTACATGCTCTTTGGAGGCGATGCCCAGCAACGCCGCAACAGCATCATTCACGTGATCGCTGCGGGCCTTCCAATCCGCAACGCGCGCTCGATTGCGGCCGTCCACCCCGACTTCTACATGTGTAAATCCCCCGGCGCCAAGCAGGCGATGCGGCATACCCAGACCTTGGGCTTCATCGCTGCGAACCGCGCCGTCCTCAACACCCTGATCGAGGCCGTGGATCTCTTCAAGGAGCGGCTCGAGACCGGCGGCGAGCGCACCTGCATCAGCGTGACCGGTGCGCCGATCACGTTGGAATCCGTTCGCGTCGTGCAAGACGGCACCGACGTCACCCGCGATGTCGTGCCCTCTTTCAAAGAGACCCAGCTCGTACTCGCGCAGAGCGCCCAACTCCAGGACTGCCGGTCGCTGCTGCGCTGAAGCGGAGCGACGCTGCACCCATCGACCCAAGCTTCTCGAGCGCGGAGACAGAAATTCTGCTTGGCGGCTAGACTGATCGTCTGGGAGAGGTGGCCGAGCGGTTGAAGGCAGCGGTCTTGAAAACCGCCAGGGGTGCAAGCCCCTCGAGGGTTCGAATCCCTCCCTCTCCGCCATTTCACGCTCAGGAGTCTGCGGAGACTAGCGTTGCGCTGTCGGGCGCCGCGCGTCCGCGGGCTCCCGGAGGGCGGAAAATCTCGGTATCTTGCGCCGTCCGGAGAGGTGGCCGAGCGGCTGAAGGCGCTCCCCTGCTAAGGGAGTATGGGGAAACCCATCGAGGGTTCGAATCCCTCCCTCTCCGCCAATTTCACCTTGGCGAGCAGCGAAAATGATCCGGAGAGATGGCCGAGCGGCTTAAGGCGCACGCTTGGAAAGCGTGTGTACCGAAAGGTACCGTGGGTTCGAATCCCACTCTCTCCGCCATCTAGTCTGCGTTTCCAGAGACTTGTTGATCCGAGCGAGAAGCGCCCGGGAAGTTCCCGCGATTCCGCGGGGTTTTGGGCGAGGGCCTGGGAGTGGTTCAAGCGGAGACGGTCGGGCGGCGCGGCCGATGGCGAAACAGTCGTCCATTTTCTCCGCGGGTAATTGAGACGGTTCGGATTGGGGGTTGGGCTGCCCCGCCCAGCCGCGATTTTCGGCACCTCGCCAGGACCGGCACGCGGTCGGTCTGGCGTGCGCCTGGAGATCTTCGCGGTGTCTTCTGGGTCGAGTTCCCCGCTGTGCCTCGTCGTTATTCGATACGGTAGCCTAATTGCTGACTTTTCCCGGTCGCTGGGGCTGAGGCTATGATCCGCCTGATGCCGTTCAAGCTCCCACTTATTCTCTCCGCTGTTGCCGCCGTTTTCAAAGATCGTGCAGATCTCGTCGCCGAGAATATTGCGCTGCGCCACCAACTTTGGTGCTTCATTCACCGAGGACCTCGCCCCAGGCTTCGGCCCGTCGATCGTGTCTTCTGGGTCCTGCTCTCCCGCTTCTGGGATGGCTGGCGGGAAAGTCTGGCTGTGGTGAAGCCAGCCACCGTTTTGGCCTGGCATCGCAAGGG
>JACZVU010000129.1 GCA_022572485.1 Myxococcales bacterium | reverse complement strand
TGCGCGCTTCGGCGGCGACGCTGGCCGTCAGTGATTCCATGAAGTACGAGCCACCCCAGGGGTCGATCACCGCCGGGATTCCGGTTTCTTCGGCGAGCACGAGTTGGGTGTTTCGCGCCGTGCGCGCCGTGTTGTCCGTCGGCAGGCCTAACGCTTCATCGTAGGCGTTGGTGTGCAACGACTGGGTGCCGCCAAAGATTGCTGCCATCGCCTCGATGGTCGTCCGGATCACATTGTTGACCGGGTCTTGTTCGGTGAGGCTCGCGCCCGAAGTCTGGCAGTGCGTTCGAAGCATCAACGAGCGGGGGTCTTTGGGCTCGAACTGGGAGATCAGTTCCGACCATATCAGACGCGCCGCACGCATCTTGGCGATCTCGAAGTAGAAACTCATCCCGATCGCCCAGAAGAATGAAAGCCGCGGTGCAAACTGATCGATCCCCAATCCTTTGGACAGAGCCGCTCTCACATATTCGAGGCCATCCGCAAGCGTGAAGGCGAGCTCCAGCGTCGTCGTCGCGCCAGCCTCTTGCATGTGATAGCCGCTGATCGAGATCGAATTGAACTTCGGCATGTTTTTGCTGGTGAATTCGATGATGTCCGCCACCGCCCGCATGCTCGGCTCGGGCGGATAGATGTAGGTGTTGCGGACCATGAACTCCTTGAGGATGTCGTTCTGGATCGTCCCCGTGAGTTTTTCGCGCGGACACCCTTGCTCCTCGCCCGCCACGATGAAAGAGGCCAGCACCGGCAGCACCGCGCCGTTCATCGTCATCGACACCGACATCTGATCGAGAGGGATTCCGTCGAAAAGAATCTTCATATCCTCGACGGAATCGATTGCCACGCCGGCCTTGCCGACATCGCCAGTCACACGCGGATGGTCGGAATCGTAACCGCGATGGGTCGCGAGATCGAAGGCCACGGACAAGCCTTTCTGGCCCGCCGCAAGGTTGCGCCGGTAGAAAGCGTTCGACTCTTTGGCTGTCGAGAAGCCCGCGTACTGGCGGATCGTCCAGGGGCGATTCGCGTACATCGTTGCGTACGGCCCCCGAATGAACGGCGCCATACCGGGAAGCGTGTTTGTGAACTCCAGATCTTCGATGTCAGCCGCGGTGTAGAGCGCTTTGACGCTCAACCCCTCGGGCGTCTCCCACACCAATTGATCCGGATCGGCACCGCGCAGCTCCGCGCTCGCGAGTTCGCGCCATCTCGCCAGCTCAGCCCCTTGTTTGGGGGTCTCGCTCATCGCTCATCTCCTGTGGCGCCCCCGTTACGCAAAGCGCAAAACGGGCGATCGGATCGCTCGGGTGCGCAGGGGTCTCTGGATCGCATCAAGGCGCAAAACCATAGCCACTTCGCCCCCCCCGGGCATCGCCTCGCAGCGGGCATGGCGGTTGCTTTGGAGCTGGAATGGAAGCGCTGCCAGGCACGAAGGTCTTGAATGAGGCCTCCGAGAGAGTCTCGTCAGCCGTCGACGTCCGTGCGAACCACGTGTGGGTGTTCCGATTCTTCGATGGGTTCGAAGCGGGCGACACTGCACCCTCCAGCGTAACGCGCGAAGGACCGATGCGGTGTGCGGCGGCCACATCTCAGCAGATTGCGTGTGAGCAAGCTACCTACGCGCCTCGCTGAGACACAGTTCAGGGGCAATTGGCCTCAGCCGATCGCAGAGAAGCGAGAAACAAAGCGAAGTCACTCACCCGAATCAAAACCGGCAAACGGCGACGAGTGATTGCCAGCGGACCACAATGGGCCCAAGATCCGGCGGCAGGCGCGCCAACGCGGCGGTAACGTGGGCCAGCATTGAGGCAAGTGGGGGAAGAAGTAACGGTGGCGGCATCGGTACCCGCGAAACGGGGTCGGCAGCAACAGGTTGAGCGTGTGCTCATTGGCGAAGGGCTCGCGAACCTGGTGGTGATGCTCGCCAAGGCGACGGTCGGATTCCAAACCGGCTCCATCGCGGTGCTCAGCGACGCGATCCACTCGCTGGCCGATTTTGTAAACAACATCTTCGCGTTCATCGCCACGCGAATCGCGAGCGCTCCCCCCGATTGGGATCACCCTTATGGCCATCGGAAATTCGAAACCCTCGCGGTCTTTGGGGTTGCCACCTTGCTATCGGTGTTGGCGGTCGAAATCATTCTTGGCGCGCTCGATCGCGACCCACGGGAAGTCACCCAGCAGAGCTGGGGACTCGCTCTGATGCTGGGCGTACTCGCGGTCAATGTCTTGATCGCGGCCTGGGAAAACTACTGGGCGCGACGCCTCGATTCGGACATTCTGCGCGCAGACGCCCGCCACACCATCTGCGACGTGTTGACGACGGTTGCCGTGATCACGGGTTGGCAGCTCGCCGCGCGTGGATACCCCTGGCTCGACGCGCTCGCATCCATCATCGTCGCCGCAATGATCCTCTACCTCGCATACGGCCTCTTCCAAAAGGCGATACCGGTGTTGGTCGAACGAAGCATCGCCAACCCCGAAACGCTATCGAACGTGACATCGGCGGTGCCCGGCGTTCAGGAAACCCGCCGTGTTCGCTCGCGGGAGGGCGGGGCAGGCCCAGCCATCGAACTCGTCGTGAGCGTCGATCCCAACCTGTCGACCGCGGACTCTCATGCGATTGCAGACGAAATCGAACGGGTGATCAGCGAAAAATTTTCGGTGAACGACGTCACGGTGCACATCGAACCACACTGAGATCGCGGCTAGAGAGTCCCGCAGAATACGGTGACAGCAGCTCCCGGCGAGGGTCGTTGTAATCCTGTTCCGCGATCCTCTCTAGTTGGGCGCTCGTCGCTTCAGCGAACACTCGGGCGAGTCAGAATCGGGAAGTACTCGATGGTGTAAACCGCATAGGCAGCAGCAAAAAGAGTACCCGCTACAACCAAGCCCGGAAGCTGTAAATTCCCGGACAAGAGCGGCGATACTACCCGCGCTATACCTGCGGAGATGACGAGTAAATAGGCGAGCGTGGTAACGCGAGAGGCCCGAAGCGTGCGCCCCGTGTGACCTAGCGGAGCACGCGTCATGAACGCGAGAATCATTGCGGCCATCGCTCCGGCGCCCATCGCGTGGAATGCGGCGGTTGACGGAATCCATCCCGTGAGGATCGACAGGCCGCGCGCTGCGAACGCCACAATGAGCCATCCCTGCCCGACGTGAAGAATCCAGAGCAGCGGATTGTTCCAGGTTTCCCGGAAGCGCCAGCCCCTGGCGCGCAAGGTGAGCAGCACGGCGACCAGCAGCGCGGACCAACCGTTGACGAGTATTAGTGTCGACGCGTTCGGTTGGCTTCGAACGACCAAATCCATTGCGAGAGCGAGGATTACGCCGAGAACAGCCGCCTTTGAAAACGCCTCACTCGTCTTGACGCTCTGCTCCTTGCCCTGCGCGCGAAGTGCTCCACGCGTGAAGTTCGGAACCACACGGCCACCGAGGATGGTCAACATCGCGATCATCACGTAGGTACCCAGATAGAGACCGGTCGTTGCGCGCTCCGGCCAGCGGCTCGTATAGGGCAGCAGGCTCAGCAAATCCGCAACCCAGAGCGCGAGCAGAAATACCGGGAAGATGTAGTGGCGCGGTCGGTGGCTGCGATAGATGGGAGGCAGTACGAACCACAACAGGCCCGGGATCAGAAGCAGATCGAGCGCGGCACCGACTCCGCTGGGGAGTGCTGCAGAAAACCACATGCCCGCTCGCCCGAGCAACCAAAGCGCCCAGAGAAACGCGAGCGCAGCGCCCGTTACCGGCTGTGAAGAACTCCAGTTCGGAATCGCGGTCAAGAGGAACCCACATACAGCGGCGACCGCCCAACCGAAGAGCATCTCGTGGCCGTGCCACCAGATCGGCGACACCGGGTTCGGCGAACTCCACCAGCCCGCCAGAACACCCAGCCAATCGAGGGTGATGATCGGCGCATAGCAGCCGGCTGCAAAGAAGAAGGGCCGAAACCCGTAGCTGAAAAACGCGCCCGAAAAGACTCTGTGGTTTTCGCCGCTCACCGCCTCGTTCATCTGAAACCCATCGATTCCCACCTGCCGCAAATTGTCCCACAGTGTGGTCGCTTGACCCAGAAAACGCCGCGGCTGCGGCTCCTGGGTGGAGCAACGCTGGCACAGTTGATGCTTAGAGGTGTAGGTGTAACTGAAGAAAGGGAGAGCGACCATGACTCGATTCGAAACGATTTTGCTTCCCGTCGATTTCTCGGATCACTCCAAGGAAGCGCTCGATACCGCGATTCAGCTCGCGCAGCTGTTTGGATCGACGATTCATCTGCTCCACTGCTATCACATCGAGATCACGGCCATCTCCCCGTACGGGATCGTGCTCCCCTCTGGCTACTATGCGGATATCCGCGACGCCGCCGAAAAACGGCTCAACGATTGGCACGAGCAAGTATTTGATGAGGGAATCAAGGTCGAATCGAAGCTATCGGCCGATAACCCTTCGCTGGCAATCAACTTGGCAGCCGAGGAAATTGAAGCCGACCCCCGCGAGCGCCACGCGCAGCCAATGCGGCACACCGATTCCGAGCCCAGCACCGAGGAGGCCCCCGCTTAGCAATGCCAGCAACGGCAACGCCGGCCCGGGCCTGCGATCGGCGAGCCAGCCACCCAGCGGATAGCCGACCGAGAGCGCCCCGATCACCGAAGCAATGATCGCCGCCCAGACCGTCAGCGAATTCCCAAAATGCGGCGCGAGCAAGCGCCCGAGCGCGATCTCGATCCCGGTGATCTCGAATCCGGCCGCGAACACGGTAAAGAACAAAATCCAACGCATCGCTCGCGGAATCAGAGCATCCACGCGCAAACCAATCGGTGTTCCCAACGCACCTCGAACCCCGCGATCCGCATCAGCCATCGCGCCGCAACGTTACCTTAAGCGGAGGCGTTGTTGAGCCCCAAGCGGGGACGTTGTTGAATAGTTGAATTGCAGCCGGGCGCGACTCGCCATTGGTGTGCACTGGCTCATGTGAGTAGCGAGCGTGAATGCGATCTCCTGCTAACTTTCACGTCCCACCCCAACCGTCCCCGCGAGCACACCGCCATCGCACGCTCTGCGCGACTCGACGCACCCGGCACCCACCACCACGTGATGATCCGCGGCCTCGAGGGCCGCCGGATCTCTCTCGGTGATGACGACCGCATTGATTTCCTCAAGCGGCTGGACGCGCTGGCTCCCGAGCTCGGATTCCGCTGCTTCGGATGGGTGCTGATGCCCAACCACGTCCACCTGGCCCTGCAGAGTGGCTCGATTCGCATTTCACGTCTGATGGCCCGCCTCAACACTGGATATGCGCGCGCTTTCAATCTCCGTCATCGGCGCCAGGGTTACCTCTTTCAGAACCGCTTTCGCTCGCGGATCATCCCGAGCGACGCCGGCTTACTCGACGTGATCGCCTCCCACCGGGAGTCGTACCCTGCCCCGTGGTCGATGACCCAGCCCGCCGCGTGGCCGGGCTCAGATTCTCCCTGGCGAAGTCTCGGGCCGTCTCCCGATCCCGGCGCAGCAGTTTCACGGTGTGGTTGGCAACGACTTCGAGGGCGGTCTCGGGGGTGCCATGATGGGCTCCAGTCTGGCCACGAGATATCGCGTTATCGTGGCCTAACCACCTTCGGAACCAGGGTCGCCAAAGTTGAACACCGGCAACTCGGCGGCACCAGAGCCACGGGCGTTCCGGGCGCTGCTGGTGCCCCAGGTCCGCCCGTGGTACCCGGGCACGGGGTTGCGGCCGGAGCCGGGGTGGTTCAGTGGCTGGAGAACCAGGGCGACCTGCGTTTCGAGAGCCACGAACTGATGCGCCTCTACGCCGCCTTCAGCGCGACCGCGGGCGACCTCGACGAAGATGGTGATCAGGACATCGTGGCCGGCAGCTTCTTCACCGACCTCGACGACCCGAACCGCCACAGCCTCGTCTGGCTCGAGAACGACGGCCGGCAGCACTTCACGCCCCACAGCCTGGCGCGCATCCCCCGCAGCCTCGTCACATTGGAGCTGGCGGACCTGGACGAAGACGGCCGCTTGGACCTCATCGTGGGCGGGCTCCTGATGCCCGGCTACGCGGGCAGCCAAGCGACGTTCGACATACGCGCGCCGCTGTCGTTGTGGAGCCGGCGCGGTGTTAGGTAAAGGTGCGCCGAATGCTCTCCCCGCCCTTCGCCTATCGGGATCGGGTCAGCCAGCTGGTTTGCTTCGCGTCCACCCGGTCCAGCGAGTAGAGATTTGCGACCAGGTTTCCGCGCTTGCCCGCCCGGTATGGGCTTCGGAACTCCCAGACGACTTCGCCCTCTCGGGTCACCTCCAGCGCACGGCCGCCATCGGTCTCGACGATCAATACATTCCCGTTCGGCAGAACCTGGACGCCGCCCGACCGGCGCGAGTACAGCGGCGCGGCATCTGGGCCGGTGTACTGCCACGTCATCTGGCGAGTCCGCGGATCCAGGGTGAGCACGCTCGACCGCTCCGCCGTGAGGTAGTTGTTGAAGAGGATGATCCCTCCGTCGGGCGTGGGGCGCGGCTGATGCTGCATGCCGAAGGGACCCTGCTGCCACCACCGGGCCACCCCATTCTCCATGTCGAGGATCGCGATGGTGTCGAGCATTGCCATCGAGACGAGCGCGTCCCCGGCCCGGAACGAATCGCCCAGGCGAGCGGCCTCGGCCGCCGTCAACAACCAGATGGAATTCGTGTGAAAGGGATCGTAGAGGCCCTTCTGCGTGAGCCCGTAGCCTCGCTCGTCGACGCGAGCCCAGAACGCCTTCCTCAAGCCGAGCCAGTCGGCGTTGCGCAGTGCGTCGGACATGGTGAGCCTCCGCAGCTCCCTTCCGCCGGCGTCGCGCACGACGATGTAGTCCTCGAGCGCGCGCTTCCCCGCGATTCCCGGAATCATCCGGCGCTGGGCCTGGAGGTGCACGATTTCCCCCGCCTCCGTGACCTGGAGATCGTGATGCGCCGGCTCCGCCACCGCCCACAGCACGCGTGAATCACGGTCGAGCTTGAAGAGTCCGAAGAGCTCCCAGATGACGAGGATGTCGCCGTTTGGCAACAGCACGGCGTCGCGCCAGAAGTTCCGGCGGGGCTGCATCGCACGATCGCGACCCGAGTGGTCGGGGAAGACCTCCGCGAACTCCGCCCGCCACTCGTGCACGACCTTGCCGTCCATGTCCATCAACAGGGCCACGGGCGCGTGCCCCGAGGTGAAGAAGTTCAACCCCGGCGAGACCCGGTGCGGGTCGTGGTGCGTGACGCCCGGCGACGCACCCGCCGCCTCGGTCCCCGCGACGTAGCCGATGGCGCTCAGCTGCTCGATCAGGTCTGCCTCGATCGGCGGGGCCGAGGCGGCGCGACTCGAGGGGCTGGTCGCCTTCCCACCTCCGATCTCCGGCTCGCCGCTGGCGTGGCAAGAGAGCCCGCACGCAATCGAGGAGAGGAACACGGCGAGGAGGCAGCCAGCGACGTGGGAACTCACTGCCGCAGCATAGTGGACTTGACCCCTTGGTCTCTAACGATCATCGCAACACTTTGAACCGCCCCGGGATTGCCGGAGACTCTGGGGTGTCCTGACTTTGACGGAGGGAGAAAACTGGACTTCGCTGCCATCATCGTGAGGATCGCTTTGCCAAAGGGCTCGTAGGCTTGCCGCACGTTTGGGCCGGTCAGATAGGCCCGCTGCCGAGGTGGTCGCGGAAGAAGAAGCGCAGCGTGGTTCCGCCGCCTCCGAAGCCCATTCCCCAAGCGGGCGGTGGCACCACGAGCATCGCGGTGAGCGCGAGCGCGAACGTCGCGGTCGCCGG
>JACZVU010000128.1 GCA_022572485.1 Myxococcales bacterium | reverse complement strand
CCACAGCCTCCGGGCGGGATTCATCACGAGCGCTGTAGAAAACGGCGCATCCGTATTCCGCACGATGGACGTGAGTCTTCATCTCCGTGTGGAGACACTGCGTGGATATGTTCGACGAGCCGAGGAGTGAACCACCCCGGGTTTGCCGGAGGCTCTGGGGTGTTGTGATCGCATGGAGCTGCTGTAGTCATCATCACTCTCCTTCGAACGGAGCCGGAAACAATCTCTTGACCTCTCCGTGAGAGACGAGCTGGCTCAGAATTCGGTAGTCACTTGCCTCGTAGCGAATCCTTCCAGCCACAACAGCGGGGTGGACGTTCAGAGTGGACGCAAGGTCCACTGCTGCCGCGACGCTACGGACTGAGTACGCCCTGCTCTTCCGAAAGATCTTCGAGGGAACCAGAGCTTCTCTCGCCTTGCGGTCTGCCTCACGTTCGATTTCTGATCCACTCGACGGCGCATCCATATCATCAATGCACGCATTGGTCTCCCGGTTGAGATGGAGCACCACATGCGCCAGTTCGTGTAAAAGGCAGAACCAGAAGGCGTCCAGGCGATCGTGGCGAAGGGTCAAAGCGATAATCGGCGTGTCATCAATGGAGAGCAATGCGGCACCGTCAAGGTGGGTCTTTGGAAGGTGCCGCTCAACGATAAAATGAATGCCGAGGTCTCTGATCCTCTCCGCTGCACGAAGCGGCCCATCGGAGCTCGCGCTCAGCTGAGCAATCTCGCGAAAGACATCTTCGTTGATGTCTGCGGCGGAGAACTTCGTGGTTGGCCGAGAATCGAGTGCCCGAATTCGAACTCTCATGCACCAAGCCTCAAGAGCATAGAGGTCCATTTTGCGGGCACTGCGCATCGTTCGAGTCCGACGAAGGAATTGGTTGGATGCGTGACGGAAGCCACCGATAGGCGCAGCAAACTCCTCCATTAGCGATTCGACGTGTTTCGCCAGAATACGCTTCGGAGCGTCGATCCAGCCGAACCTCGCCATGTCTCTGAGCGGAAAGCGCTTCCAGTCGATCTCGGCACTCGCCTCGATCTCCGTCACCTCTTCACTCAAGAGAACAGCAGCAGGAATACCCAGCCCGCTATGAAGTGCGCGCATCATGGTGAGGGTAAGCGGGCGCTTACCGTTCAGGACCTCTGATACCCGGGCTCGGCTACCGATGAAGGGGATCAGGTCTCGCTGCTCAAGCCCCATCTGATCCATTCGGAACTTGATGGCGTCGATGGGGGTAGGTAGCTCGATCGGAAACGCGGACTTCTCGTACTCCTCAACCAGCAGAGACAATACGTCCAGGCGATCGGCTTCCTCGGAGCCGATCGTCGGACTACTGGCCATGAGGCGCTCAACCTCCGCGAGCGAACTCCGGTGGTCGGTGTCATTTCGAATGGTCTTCGGACGCATGCCTAATCAAAGCTCCAAGTTCCGTATTGCTCATGGGTTCCGATTCGCAGAACCAGCACTGTCTTTGAATCGAAGTTAATCCGGGTGTCCAACCGGAATTTGTTGCCACCAATGTTGAAGACGTAGTGGTCGTTGACGATGCTCATGTGCGCGAATCGCTGTTTCACGTCGAGTGGTCTTTCCCAATCAGCTTCCGATGCTTCCGCGAGCCAGGACTGCACGGGCGAACGCGCACGCTCGTGCTTCCGCATGAAGTCGATCAACCGCTGTCTTCCGATTACTCGCACCTCCGTTTTATACAATAGTCCCAGGAGGGGATCAAATATAACGCTCCCTGATATGAAATACAAGACACGGCAGAAATGCCATTCGATTTCGGCAAATTTTACGCACCCTTATGATCGCTTCTGCACCTTGGCTCATGGAGTCAGGTGCTCGTTCGCGATTGGGAATACTGCCATGCACCGGCACAGATGTGGCACCCTTCTAGGTGGCCGACGAATCAGGCTTCGAACGTGATGCTCACATCCCGCGCGTGGTGTCCCACCTGGCGCTGTGGAGTGTGGGTGGAGTGCAAGCTGGTTCGCGGTCCGCTAAGTCCATGAAACCAAAATGGAAAATGGTGGAGGTGGCGTACGCCATGGTGGCTCGGGGGGAGGGGGGCAACTCTCAGGTGGCGCTTCGGATGCGCGTAGCCGACCGTCATACCAGCAGCTATAGCTTTAACCGGGGATCGGGATACAGATCGTCGTTGCACCGCGCTTGCCGCTGTGCTCCGGTCGAGTCCTGTCCCCGGTACCCTCTCGCGCGAGTGGACTCATGACGGAAGCACAGCTGAAAGACGCATCGATCCGGGTCGAGACGATCGAGAGCACGCCGATTCTTCACACGATCGAGGTCGAGGTGGACGCTTCGCGCGTGCGCAAGGCGTTCGACCGCGCTTATCGCGATCTCGCCAAGCAGGTTCGGGTCAAGGGATTTCGGCCCGGCAAGGCGCCGCGCTCCGTGCTCGAAAAACGCTACGGAGCTTCCGTCGCCGAGCAGCTCGAGCACACGCTGGTCTCCGAAACACTCGCCGACGCCGTCGACCTCTCGGACATCCAGCCCATCAGCGAACCTGCGATCTCGGCCGGCAAGCCCGTGCCCGATGCGAGTTTCAAGTACACCGCCTGTTTGGAGGTGAGCCCCGAAATTGAATTGCCGGACCTCAGCGGCCTTCCCGCGATTCGACCCGAAGTGTTGGTGGAAGACGCCGAGATCGACGAGCGCCTCGAAGCGCTGCGCATTGCCCACGCGCCGATCGTCGAAGAGGACGAGGGCACGGCGATCGCGAGAGGCCACATTGCCACGATTGACTTCGTGGGAAGAATCGACGGAGAACTTTTCGAGGGCGGGAGCGGCCAAGGGGTGCCTCTCGAGGTCGGTGCGGATCGCTTCATCCCGGGTTTCGAAGATCAACTGATCGGCGCGCAGGCCGGCGAGGACCGAGAGGTGCGCGTGGTGTTCCCGGAGCCCTACGGCAACGCGGAGATCGCGGGGAAAGAGGCCGCCTTTGCCGTCCACGTCGTCGATGTCCGCAAGCGGCAAATTCCCGAGTTCGACGATGAATTTGCCAAGGACGTCGGCGATTTTGATTCGCTCGAGGCGCTGCGCGCGAAGGTCCGCGCCGATCTCGAGTCCGATCAGGAGCGCGAATCCAAGGAGACCTTCCGAACGACCTTGATGGACGCGCTGCTCGAGCGCATGGATTTCGCCGTGCCGCCCGGCATGGTCGATCGACAGTTGCAAAATCAGCTCGCGTCCGCGCAGCGCCGGCTGGAGGAGCAGCTGGATCACGACGCCATCCACGCCCAATTGGACCGCTGGCGTGAAGCGTGGCGCCCGCGCGCGGAGCGGGATGTGCGCGAGATGCTCACCCTGCAGGCGATCGCCAAAGCGCAGGGCATCGAAGTTGCGGACGACGAGGTTCGTGTGCGGATCGACGCGTTGCTGGGCGAGCCAGGACGGCAAGCGGCGCGCCTGCGCGAGTTGCGCGAAGACGAGTCGCTCCGAGGGGCGCTGCGGCTTCAACTGCGCGACGAAAAGGTGCTTGATTTTCTCGCTTCTACGGCTAAAATCGAAGAGAGTACAGGCACTTAGAGAAGCTTGTGGCTCCGGGCGCGTGGTTGCGGCGCCCCGCTCGATCGATGGCTGAAGATGCCGCCGCCGCTCCTCCCCCCGTTCGCGGTGCGGTATTTAGGTGCGGCAGCGAGCCCGCGGGTGGCGGGCCAGAACGGGGATCTCGAGATTGACGCAAAATGTTCATTGGGTGACCACTGCACCGGGTCCGGTACGCTCTCATTGGGCACGAAGCGGCCTCGCCCACCCGGACGAATCCGCCGCGATACGGAGCGCGAGATGACCCTGATTCCCTATGTGATCGAACAGAGCCCGCGGGGTGAGCGCCACTTCGACATCTACTCGCGATTGCTGCGCGACCGGATCATTTTTCTCGGAACGGCAATCACCGACGACACCTCGAACCTGGTCGTCGCCCAGCTGCTCTTCCTGGAGGCCGAAGACCCCGAGAAGGACATTCACCTCTACCTGAACTCGCCCGGTGGCTCGGTGACGGCGGGCCTCGCGGTCTACGACACCATGCAGTATGTACGGCCCGATGTGTCGACGCTCTGTATGGGGCAGGCGGCCTCGATGGCGGCGTGGTTGCTCGCGGCCGGAGCCAAGAACAAGCGCGCCGCGCTCCCCAATTCTCGGATCATGCTCCACCAACCGGTGGGCGGCGTGCAGGGGCAGGCCAGCGACATCGATATCCACGCGCGCGAAATCCTCAAGCTCCGCGATCGGATGAACCGGATTCTTGCCGATCACACGGGGCACTCGGTTGAGGAAATCGCGCGAGATACCGACCGGGATTATTATATGTCAGGGGACGAAGCGCAGACCTATGGGATCCTGGATCGCGTCATCCGTGAACGCGACGGGAGTGGGCGGGGAAACGGCAGTGCAAGCGGCGGAGGCGCGAGCACATGAAGAAACGGGAAGAAGACGCAAACCTCTCCTGTTCTTTTTGCGGCAAGAGCCAGCGCGAAGTCAAGAAACTGATTGCTGGCCCTACGGTGTACATCTGCGATGAGTGCATCGAGCTCTGCAATGACATCATCGCCGAAGAATACAGCGAGGATGAACAGCCCGAACGGGTGTCCCATATTCCGAAGCCCGTCGAGATCAAGGAAGCCCTCGACGACTATGTGATCGGGCAAGAAGCGGCAAAGAAGGTTCTCTCGGTGGCTGTCCACAACCACTACCGGCGCGTCGCGAGCCAGACTTTCGCTGGAGAGGTCGAACTTCAGAAAGCCAATATTGTCTTGCTCGGACCCACGGGTTGCGGGAAGACCCTGCTCGCCCAGACGCTGGCGCGAGTCCTCGACGTTCCGTTCACGATCGCGGATGCGACGACCCTGACCGAAGCCGGTTACGTTGGAGAGGATGTCGAGAACATCATCCTGAACCTCTTGCAAGCTGCGAACTACGATGTAGAGCGGGCCCAGCGCGGAATCATCTACATCGATGAAATCGACAAGATCGCGCGCAAGAGCGAGAATCCGTCGATCACCCGCGATGTCTCGGGGGAGGGCGTCCAGCAGGCGCTGCTCAAGATCATCGAGGGGACGACGGCCAGCGTTCCCCCGAAGGGCGGCCGGAAGCATCCCCAGCAGGAATTCCTGCAGATCGACACCTCGAACATCCTCTTCATCTGCGGCGGCGCCTTCGTGGGCCTCGAGGGCATCATCCAGCGGCGAATTGGGGTGAAGGGAATGGGCTTCGGTGCCGATATCCCAAAAGAGAAGGACCAGAGGCTCGGTGAAGTGCTGAAGGAAGTTCAGGCGGAGGATTTGTTGCACTTCGGATTGATTCCGGAATTCGTGGGGCGCCTGCCCGTCATCGCGACGCTCGACGAACTGAATGAGGAGGCGCTGATCGCCATCCTCACGCAGCCGAAGAACGCGCTCGTCAAGCAGTACCAAAAGCTCTTCGAGTTCGAGGATGTTCGCCTGCGTTTTACCGATGGAGCCCTGCGCGCGGTGGCGCGCCAGGCCTTGAAGCGCAAGTCGGGTGCGCGCGGATTGCGCTCCATCCTAGAGAGCGTGATGCTCGACCTCATGTACGACATCCCCTCTCGCGATGATGTTGAAGAGTGTGTGATCAACGAGGAAGTGATCGAACAAGGCAGCAATCCGTTGATGGTTCTCAAACAAGAATCTGAGGCGGAATCCGCCTAGGGGAAGCGATCGGATATGGGGAAGATCCCGAACGAAGACGGCGGCGGCACCGAAAGCGATCGGGTGGACGGGAAGGTTCTTCCGCTGCTCCCGCTGCGGGATATCGTCGTGTTTCCACACATGGTCGTTCCGCTCTTTGTGGGGCGTGCGCCGTCCATTCAGGCGCTCGAGCACGCGATGTCGAATGATCGCGAGCTTCTGCTCTGTGCCCAGCGCGAAGCCGCAGAAGACGAGCCGAGCGAAGAAGACATCTACAGCGTGGGTACCCTCGGCTCGATCATCCAACTGCTGCGTCTTCCGGACGGAACCGTCAAGGTCCTCGTCGAGGGGAAAACCCGAGCGCGCATCAGCCGCTTCGTGAGTGCGGATCCGTACTTCGCCTGCGAGGTCGAGGACATCGCCGAAGTCGAAGATTCGACAGTTGAACTCGATGCGCTCGTTCGTGCCGTGCACTCGGCGTTCGAGAAGTACGTCAAGTACAACAAGAAAGTTCCGCCCGAGACACTCAACACCGTCACGGCGGTCAACGTGCCGGGCCGCCTGGCCGACACGATCGTCGCCCACCTCAATCTGCAGCTCGCGGAGCGTCAGGAACTGCTCGAGACGATCTCTCCCGCGAAGCGGCTCGAAGAAATCTACGCGCGCATGCAGGCGGAGATCGAAGTGCTCGAGGTCGAGCGCAAGATTCGCGGCCGTGTCAAGAAGCAGATGGAGCGCTCGCAGAAGGAGTACTACTTAAACGAGCAGATGCGGGCGATCCAGAAGGAATTGGGCGACCGCGACGAATTCAAGAACGAGACAGACGAACTCGAAGCGGAACTCAAGCAGAAAAAGATGCCCGAGGAAACCCGCGCCTTCTGCGAGAAGGAGATTCGCAAGCTCAGGATGATGTCGCCGATGAGCGCCGAGGCGACCGTCGTCCGCAACTATGTGGACTGGTTCCTGTCTCTGCCTTGGGAGCAATACAAGCAAGAAGAAGAAGACATCGAGCGAGCCGAAACGATTCTCAACGAGGATCACTACGGGCTCGAGAAGCCGAAGGAGCGAATCCTCGAGTACCTCGCGGTCCAAACCCTCGTCGAACAGATGAAAGGGCCAATCCTCTGCTTGGTCGGGCCTCCCGGGGTTGGGAAGACCTCTCTCGGCAAGTCGATCGCGCGTGCGACCGGGCGCGACTTCGTGCGGGTGAGCCTCGGTGGTGTCCGGGACGAAGCGGAGATTCGCGGCCACCGGCGCACCTATATTGGCGCACTCCCGGGAAAGATTCTGCAGAGCCTCAAGAAGGCGGGTTCCGGCAACCCTGTCTTTCTGCTCGACGAGGTCGACAAAATGTCGGTGGACTTTCGCGGCGACCCATCGGCGGCGCTGCTCGAAGTGCTCGACCCGGAGCAGAACCACACCTTCAACGATCACTACATGGACGTCGACTACGACCTGTCGCGGATCATGTTCGTCTGCACCGCCAACGTGCTGCAACAGATTCCGCGTCCGTTGCAGGATCGGATGGAGATTATCCACCTGCCCGGTTACGTCGAGAGCGAGAAGCTCCAGATCGCGCGACGCTTCCTGGTCCCGAAGGTGATCGAGGCCAACGGTCTCAGCGCTGAGCAGGTCGAGTTCACCGATGCCGCCATCCTCGAGATGATCCGCTATTACACGCGAGAGGCGGGCGTGCGGGGCCTCGAACGGGAACTCGCATCCATCTGCCGAAAGGTTGCGCGCGGCGTCGTCAAGGCCGGCGAATCGGCAACGCTGGCCCGGATCACGCCCGCCAAGGTGAAGAAGCACCTCGGTATACGGAAGTACCGCTTCGGCAAAGCCGAGGCGGAAGATCGGATCGGAGTCTGCACGGGCCTCGCTTATACCGATCTCGGCGGCGAGCTGCTCCTGACCGAAGTCTCGGTGACGCCCGGACGTGGCAAGCTCCAGCTGACCGGTCGCCTCGGAGAAGTCATGCAAGAATCCGCAAATGCCGCGCTCTCTTACGTTCGGTCGCGCGCCAAACAGCTGGGATTGACGAGTGACTTCTATTCGAAGGTCGATCTCCATATCCACGTCCCCGAGGGCGCCATCCCCAAGGACGGGCCGTCCGCGGGCATCACGATCGCGACCACGATCGCGT
>JACZVU010000127.1 GCA_022572485.1 Myxococcales bacterium | reverse complement strand
GGCGGACTGGCGAGAAGATCGAATCGATCGGAATGGTTCCGATTGGCATGTCTTCGCTCTTGTTTGCTTCCGCCGGTCGGTAGCCCTTGCCTACACCGACCGTGAGCTCCATCTCGACGTCGGCTTCCGCAGAGAGCGTTGCGATCTTATGCTCCGGATTGAGGACTTCAATGGATGAGTCCTCGGCGACCAAGTCGCCCGCCGTCAAGATCCCCTCGCCCTTGGGGTGGATGCGCAGCAACTTCTGTTCCTCGGAGTGAACCCGAAGTCGGACGTCCTTGAGATTGAGGACGACATCGCACATGTCTTCCATCACCCCAGGCACGGTCGAAAATTCGTGCATCACACCTTCGACGCGAACAGACGTGATCGCCGCACCCTGAAGGGACGAGAGAAGCACGCGGCGAAGCGCGTTGCCCAGCGTGGTACCAAAGCCGCGCTCGAGCGGCTCACAGGAAAACTTCCCGTAGTGGTCCGCCTGGGAATCGTCCGACTCGAGTATTCGAGGACGAATCAGTTCACGCCAATTTCTTGCGACCAATTGCTCTTGCATGGTCAATACCCCCAATCCGATTGTTTCGGAGCGATCAGCGCGAGTACCACTCGACGATCAGCTGTTCCTGAATAGGCATCGTGATGTCTTCGCGAACAGGCAGCGACTTCACGGTACCTTCAAAGGATTCCTTGTTGATTTCCACCCACTGAGGGACGCTGCGACTCTCCAGCGTTTCCAGCGCTCCTGCGATTCGCGCAATCTTGCGCGACTTTTCGGCAACCGAAATCACGGCTCCAGGCTTGACGAGCATCGACGGAATACTCGCGCGACGACCATTGATGAGAAAGTGGCCGTGCCCCACGAGCTGACGCGCCTCGGCGCGAGATGTCGAAAAACCCATCCTGAAGACCACGTTGTCCAAGCGTCGCTCGAGGAGTACCAGGAGGTTTTCTCCCGCCCGCCCCTTCATGCGCGAGGCCCGGTTCATCGTCTCCGCGAACTGCTTCTCCAGCAAACCGTACATCCGCTTGACCTTCTGCTGCTCGCGCAGCTGCGCCCCGTAGTCGGAAAACCGTACTCTGCCTTGGCCGTGCTGGCCCGGCGGATACGCTCGACGCTCGATTCCACACTTCGCGCTGAAGCATCGATCGCCCTTCAGGAAGAGCTTCGTTCCCTCGCGCCGGCAGAGGCGACAGACCGCGTCATTGTATCGAGCCATCTGCTTCTCCTAGACCCTTCGCCTCTTGGGGGGGCGGCAGCCGTTGTGTGGGACCGGTGTGACATCCCGTATCAAGGTGATCTTGATTCCCGCAGCCTGTAACGCCCGCAACGCCGACTCTCGACCCGAGCCGGGGCCTTTCACGTAGACCGAAAGCTGCCGGATCCCGTGCTCCATGGCCTTCTTCGAGCACTCTTCGGCAGCGACCTGGGCCGCGAAGGGCGTCGACTTACGCGAACCCTTGAAACCCTGGCTACCCGCCGTCGACCAGCACAGTGTATTCCCAGAGACATCCGTGATCGTAATCATGGTGTTGTTGAACGTCGACTGGATGTGCGCAATTCCGGTCTGAATATTCTTCTTTACTTTCTTTCGAGCACCTTTCTTCAACTCATGCCACCTTCTTCAAAAAGTTTCACTTCTTCGCCAGCGTCTTCTTCTTGCCGGCGACAGTCTTCTTCGGGCCCTTTCGGGTCCGTGCATTGGTGTGTGTACGCTGCCCTCTCACCGGCAATCCTCGGCGGTGACGCAGGCCACGGTAGCATCCGATATCCATCAACATCTTGATGTTCTGCGAGACTTCCCGGCGAAGATCGCCCTCGACCTTGCAGTCTCGTTCGATGATTTCGCGTAGCCGCACCACCTCGCCCTCGGAGAGAACGTCCGTCTTGGAATCCGCATCAATCTCCGCCTTCCTGCAGATCTCTCGTGCGGTTGTGCGGCCGATACCGTAGATGTAGGTCAGCGCAATCTCGAGCCTCTTGCTGCGAGGCAGATCGACGCCTGCAATGCGTGCCATGGCCGTACCTCCCTAGCCTTGCCGCTGCTTGTGCTTCGGATTCTCGCAGAGGACGCGAACCACGCCGCGCCGGCGAATGATCCGGCACTTTCTACACATCTTCCGTACAGATGCTCGAACCTTCATCGCTTGCTCTCTCCGACCTCTAGTGCGACCCCGGGATCTTGGTCAGGATCTCCGGGCCGTTTTCCGTAACCAGCACCGTGTGTTCAAAGTGGGCAGAGAGTGAACCGTCTTCAGTCACAGCCGTCCACTCGTCGTCCAACATCCGCACACCCGGTCCGCCGGCGTTCACCATCGGCTCGATCGCAAGCACCATCCCGGGCAACAAACGGGGCCCCCGCGAGGGCGCCCCGTAATTCGGGATCCACGGGGGCTCGTGCAGCCTGCTGCCGATCCCGTGTCCCGCAAAGGTCCGAACGACCGAGTATTCCTCTTTTTCTACATGCTCTTGCACCGCGTGCCCGATGCCCGACAGGCGGTTTCCGGCCCGCACGGCACCGATCCCATGGTTCAGCGCATCCCGGGTCACGTCCAAGAGCTTCTGGACTTCCGGGCGGATCTCGCCGACTGGCACCGTGACCGCAGAGTCGCCGTGGTAGCCCTCTACCGATACGCCAAAATCCAAACCCACGATGTCCCCTTCCTTGAGAACGCGGGATCCGGGAATTCCGTGGACGACCTCGTCGTTCACTGAAACGCAGAGAACGGCCGGGTAACCGGGCAAGCCGCCGGGATCGTAGCCCTTGAAGGACGATTCGACACCTCGCTCCTCGATCGCCCGGGCCGCGTGCTGGTCGAGTTCAGCGGTGCTCACGCCGTCGGCCACGAAACCCCGGAGTTCGAGCAAGATCTCGGCGACGTGCCGGGTCGCTTCGCGCATGAGCTCGATTTCGCGGCGGGTCTTGATCGGAATCTGCTCTCCGAACGCCATCAGCTCAGCGCCTCTTCGATCTGCTTGGCGACCTCCTCGATGCTCCCGAGCCCATCCACTTCAGCGAGGATCCCGCGCTTCCGGTAATAGTCGACCAGCGGCGCCGTCTGAGTGCGGTAGACGCTCATTCGGGTCCGAATCGTCTCTTCACTGTCGTCGCTTCGCCCCTCGATCTGCGCCCGCCCGAGCAGGCGGACCACCAGCGAGTTCTCGTCCACGACAAGCGCGATGCAGCGCTCGAGGCTTGTACCCCTCTGCTCCAACAGCGCATCCAAAGCCTCGGCCTGAGCGGTCGTGCGCGGAAAACCATCGAGTACGAAACCCGACTCGGCGTCGCCTTGTGAGAGTCGCTCTTGGGCCACCTCGATCACGACCGCATCGGGCACCAGGTTTCCGCGATCCATGTAATCCTGGGCCTGTCGCCCGACGTCCGTTCCAGCCGCAACGGCCGCGCGCAGCATGCTCCCGGTGGAGATCTGCGGTATCCCGAGTTTCGCAGCCAAGCGGAGGCCCTGCGTACCCTTGCCGGCCCCCGGCGGACCGAGCAGCAGCATTCGCCGCGCGCTCATTACTGTCCGAGCCTCCCACGAATCCGCGTTCCTCGGACGAACCCTTCGTATTGGCGCGACACCAAGTGGGCCTCGATCTGGCCAATCGTATCGAGGCCGACGCCGACGCAAATCAGCAGGGCCGTTCCGCCGAAATAGAACGGAATGTTCATCTTTACCGCGAGAATCGTTGGAAGAACGCAAACCGCCGACATGTAGATCGCACCGACGAGCGTTATTCTCGTGAGCACGCGGTTGATGTAGTCCGCGGTATTCTTTCCCGGCCGAATACCCGGCACGTAGGCTCCTGATTTCTTGATGTTCTCCGCAACGTCATCCGGGTTGATCATGATGGCGGTGTAGAAATAACAGAAAAAGACGATCAGACCGATGTAGACGGTCTGATAAACCGGGCTCGCGGGGTTCATGTAGGTATCGATGAAGCGCTGGACTTCCGGGCTGTCTGTGAACTGCCCGATCGTGAATGGGAAGAGCAGCAGCGATGACGCGAAAATCGCGGGGATGACACCTGCCGTGTTCACACGGAGCGGAAAATAGCTCATCCCCCCTTGCTGGACGCGCTTTCCGACGACTCGGCGAGCGTGTTGGATCGGAATCCTCCGCTGCCCACGCTCTACCACGACCACGAATCCGATCACCGCGACGCCGATTACGCCAAAGGTAAGCGTCTGGAGGATGCTGAACTGATCCGTTTGAACCAGCTGCAGGAGCCGACCGATCCCAGACGGGATGTTGATGATGATTCCCGCGAAGATAATCAATGAAATTCCGTTTCCGATTCCGCGCTCGGTGATCTGCTCGCCCAACCACATGATGAAGGCGGTCCCGGTGGTGAGTGTGATCACGCACATCAATCGAAATTCCCAACCCGGGAAAGCGACAGCACCCTGGCCGAACTGTCCATTCTCGAGAGCCAGGGCGATCAACATGCTCTGGAACAGCGCCAAGCCGATGGTCGCGTAGCGGGTGTACTGGTTGATCTTCTTGCGCCCCTGCTCACCTTCCTTCTTCAACGTCTCGAGGTGCGGAATCACGACGGTCAAGAGCTGAAAGATGATCGAAGCGCTGATGTACGGCATGATCCCAAGCGAGAAGATCGATAGCTGCTCCAGGGCGCCTCCCGAGAACATGCTGAACAGCCCGAACATCGTTCCCTGCATCTGCTGAAAGAAGCTCCGGATCACGTCGGCATTGATACCCGGCGTGACCACAAAGGCTCCCAGCCGGTAGATCGCCAGCATTCCGAAGGTGAACAGGATCCGGTTCCGGAGCTCCGTGATCCGAGCGATATTCTGAACACCGCCGATCATTTGATCAGTTCTATGCTCCCACCCGCTTCCTCGATCTTCTTGCGCGCACTACTGCTCACGCGCTGAACCTTCAGTGTCAGGTTCTTCGGCGCTTCACCTTGACCGAGAATCTTGACTCCGCCGCCGTTGCGCCGGATCAACCCATGCGCCAGCAGCGCATCGGCATCCACCGTCGAATCGGCCTTGCAGACCGAAAGTGCGCCGACATTCACGATCTGGAACACGACGCGATTCCGGTTGAAGAAGCCGCGCTTGGGCAGTCGCCGCACCAACGGCATCTGGCCACCCTCGAACCAGAACGGAGTCGGCCGGCCCGGCGAGCGTTTTCCCTGGCCCTTGACTCCGCGCCCCGCGGTCTTGCCCGTACCGGAACCCGGTCCCCGGCCGACCCGCTTGGGCGAACTCGTGGATCCCGCATGCGGCGCCAATCGGTCGAGCATCAGTCGTCCTCCACGACGACGAGGTGAATCACCTTATTGATCATCCCACGAACGGCCGGCGTATCCTCCAATTCGACCCTTTGGTTGAGTCGCTTCAAGCCGAGCCCGACCAGGGTCATCCGCTGCCTGCGGTTGAACCCGATCGCACTGCGAACCCAGCGAACCTTGACTCGGCCCTTGGTACTCATGCTCGCCTCAGCTGGCGCTTGCGCTCGACGGGATCTCGGAGTTCCTCGAGTGCCGTCATCGTTGCGCGAACCACGTTGTTGGGGTTGTTCGTTCCCAATGTCTTGGTCAGGACGTCCTTCACGCCCGCACTCTCGAGCACAGCGCGAACCGGACCACCAGCAATCACACCGGTTCCTGAGGATGCTGGCCGAAGCAGCACCCTGGCGGCCCCAAAGCGCCCGATGATTTCGTGAGGCAGTGTTCCCTCGACCAAAGGGACGCGCAGTAACGACATACGCGCCCGCTCGATCGCCTTGCGAATCGCCTCGGGAACCTCGCCCGCCTTGCCGTAACCCGCGCCGACGACGCCATCGCCGTCGCCGACGATGACCAGGGCACTGAAGCTAAAGCGGCGGCCACCCTTCACGACCTTGGCCACGCGGTTAATATGAACTACACGATCCGTCAATTCGTAATCGTTGGGGTTGATTTGCTTGTTATGCATCGCTTGACATCACCCTTGAGCTGAATTTCGCATGGGCTCAGAACTGAAGGCCGGCTTCACGCGCGGCCTCCACGAGTGCTTTCACCCGCCCGTGATAAAGGAATCCGTTTCTGTTGAACACAATCCGGTCGATATTCTTCTCGAGCGCAGCCACCGCAATCGCCTTTCCGACGATCTTCGCCGCCTCCACGTTTCCTGTAGCCGTCGCGTTCCCCATCAGTTGTTTCGATCGGGATGACACCGTCATGATCGTTCGACCGGTTTCGGCTTCCTCGATTTGAGCGTAGATATGTTTTGCGCTTCGATAGACGGTTAGCCTCGGGTGGCCAGAACCCTTGATCTTTCGCTGCGTGCGAGCGCGCCGGCCAAGCCAGGCCCTCACTTTTGCGTTTTCAATTTTCCGCTTCACCGCAACCTCACCCTGCCGCCGCTCCGGATTTTCCGACCTTGCGTCGAACCCGCTCGCCCACATAGCGGATCCCCTTGCCTTTATAGGGCTCCGGAGGTCTCACCGAGCGGACATTCGCAGCAAACTGGCCTACTTTCTGAGTGCTGGTTCCCTCGATCCGCACGATCACGTTGCGGTCCACCGAAACCTGGAGGCCCTCGGGAATCGGCATGTCGATGGAATGCGAGTAGCCGACGTTCAACTTCAACATCTTTGCGTCCACCTCTGCCCGGTATCCGACACCCTGGATCTCCAGCTCCTTTACGAACGGCTGTATGACACCGTGCACCATATTGGCGACGAGCGCCCTCGCAAGCCCGTGTAGCTCCCGATTGCCCCGCCGGTTGTCGGGCCGTTCGAAGACGACTTCCGAATTTTCGATCTTGATGTCGATGCTATCCGGCATCCGTTCGGAAAGCGTACCCTTCGGGCCCTTCACCCGGATTTCGCCTCCAACGCGATCCACCGTCACACCGTCGGGAATCGCAACCGGAGCTTTGCCTATTCGCGACATTCCTACCAAACCTCACACAGGACTTCGCCGCCGACGGAAGCCTCTCGCGCGCTCGCATCCGACAAGATTCCCTTCGAAGTCGAGATCACCGAAATACCAAGGCCATTGCGAACCTTCCAGATTTCGCGCGTGCCCACGTAGACCCGGCGCCCCGGCTTGCTCACCCGCCGAATTCCATCGATCAGGGGCTTCCCGTGCTCGTCGTAACGAATGGACATCACCAGAGCCGGATGTCCTTGATGAGGTTCGGCGCGAACGGCCTCAATGAAACCCGCGTCTTCGAGTACTTTTGCGATGGCCAACTTTTGTTTCGAAAAAGGACATGCCGTCTGCTCCTGTCGAGCGATGCCCGCATTCCGAATTCGAGTCAACATGTCACTGATCGGGTCAGTCATCATGACGTTTTCATCCGCCTCGTCCTTTTCACTGCCGAAACGGAACGCCGAGATGGGTCAAGAGAGATCTCCCCTCTGCATCATTGCGCGCCGTTGTACAGATCGTGACGTTCAGTCCTGTAACGTGCTCGATCTTGTCATAGTCTACTTCAGGGAAAATGATCTGCTCCCGGATGCCGAGCGAGTAGTTGCCGCGGCCGTCAAAGGCCTTCGGCGACAGACCCTTGAAGTCTCGAACCCTCGGGAGCGAAATATTCATCAAGCGGTCAAAAAATTCCCACATCCGTGCTCCGCGCAGAGTCACCGAACAACCAATGGCCTGCCCCTCGCGAAGCTTGAAGTTCGCGACAGACTTACGGGCTTTGCGCACCACGGGCTTCTGGCCAGTGATCATCGCAAGCTCGCTGGTCGCATTTTCGATCAGCTTGGGATTCGCCGCCGCTACACCGAGCCCCATGTTGACCACGATCTTCGTCATCGCGGGCACCTGGTGCACGTTCTTGAACGCGAACTCCTCGGTCAGCTTCGGGACGACTACCTTTCGATATCGCTC